>CAYUZK010000368.1:0-2529 GCA_964449625.1 uncultured Archangium sp. | reverse complement strand
GCGGCACCACCGGCGGCGGTGGGGGCAGCACGGGCGGCGGCGGCGGCTCGGTGGTCGACCCCTTCGACGACGGCGGCGTCTTCGTACCCGGCGACATCTGCTCGAAGGCCATCGCGGTGGACTTCGACGGCGGCACGAGCGTCACCCTCGGCGTCGACCTGGCGACCGCGGGCAACCAGTACAAGGCGAGCTGCGGCAGCAGCACCAACACCAGCGGCAGCGACCTCATCTTCGCGGTGACGCTCACGGAGCCGAAGAAGCTCACCGTCACGGCCGCCGACACCTCGTCGAGCTCGCAGGACGCGGTGCTGGCCATCTTCCAGGAGCCGTGCGCAGCCCAGCGGTCCGTCATCTGCCGCGACGGCTCGGGGAGCAGCGCGCCGGAGGTCCTCACCGCCGGGCGCCTCCCGGCCGGCACCTGGTACGTGCTGCTCGACAACTACGATGACGACGCGAACTCGACCTTCGACGTCACCTTCGAGCTCGCCGCGCCCGACGCGGCGCCCGACAACGACACCTGCGCGATGCCCACCGTGCTCACGCCCAACATGACGCAGGCCGTAGACCTGACGGGCACCCTCACCCACTCGAGCTACGCCTGCACCGACCTCGAGGGTGGTGACGTGGTCTTCACCTTCACCCTCGCCCAGCCCCAGAAGGTGACCCTCACCCTCGACAGCTCGGTCTTCGACGACGGCGTGCTGCAGCTGCGCGAGGCCCCGTGCACCAGCGGCGCGGCCCGCGCGTGCTCCGACACCGAGTCGGGCTCGGCCGAGGTGCTCATCTTCAACGCGCTCCCCGCGGGCACCTACTTCGTGGACGTGGCGGGCTACGGCGACACCGACCTCACCTTCGGCCTGTCGCTCGCCCTCGACGCCCCGGTGACGCCGCCAGCCAACGACACCTGCGCCTCGCCCGAGGTGGTGACGCTGGTGAGCGGCACGGCGACGGTGACCGCGGCCCTCGACACGGCCAACATCGACCACGCCTCGGACCTCTGCGTGGTGTCGGCCACCGGCAACGACGTCGTCTACAGCGTCGAGGTGCCCGCCGGGCAGACGCTCACCGTCGTGGCCACGCCCACCACCACCACCGACGTGGTGCTCTTCGCGCGCACGGGCCTGTGCACGGGCGCGAGCCTCGAGTGCCGGGACGGCGCGAGCGCCAGCGGCGTGGAGACGATGACGGTGCCCAACCTCACCGGAGCGCCGCTCACCGTCTTCGTGGTGGTCAAGAGCTACGACGCCGACGCCGGCCCGGTGGCGGTGAGCTTCACCGCGCTGTGAGGTGACTACGGCTGAAGCGCGCTGGCCACCAGGCCCAGGGCGCTGAGCGCCAGCAGCACCGCGAAGCCGCGCTCGAGGCGCGCGGCGGAGAGCCGGTGCGAGAGCCACGCGCCCCCGAAGGCCCCGGCGGTGAAGCCGAGGGCCACCGGCACCAGCGCGCCCCAGGGGAAGCTGGCCTGCGCGCGCGCGTAGATGAGGACCGCCGGGAGCGCCAGCGGCGGGAGCAGCATCACCAGGCTCGCGAGCTGCGCCTGTCGCTGGCTCAGCCGCAGCGCCCCCGTCAGCACGGGGATGAGGATGATGGCCCCGCCGATGCCCAGCAGCCCCGAGGCGAAGCCGGAGAGCGCCCCCGCGCCGAGCGCGATGACCACCCAGCGCGAGGGGAGGCCGAGCGCAGCCTCCGCCCCCTGCGCCGAGGCGCCACGCCCGCGCCACGCCCGCCGCGCGGCCACCACGAGGAGGAGCGCGAAGCCCAGCCGCAGCGCCTGCGCGGGCAGCGCCTGCGCCGCGAGGCTCCCCAGCGGCACCGCCGGGAGGAACCCCGCGCCGCACAGGCCCACCACCTTCCACGGCACCGGCACGCCCTGGCGGCGGTACTCCCACACGGCCGGGGCGCCCAGCGGAGGCAGCAGCGCCGCGAGCGTCAGGCCCTGGGCGTCGTGCTGCGCGAGCCCCAGCGCGAGGGCGAGGAGCGGCACCAGCACCACGTTGCCGCCGACCCCGAAGAAGCCCGAGAGGAGCCCCCCCGCCAGGCCGGCACCGGCGGCCTCGAGCTGCTGCAGCGTCGTCAGCACCATCCCCTCCGCAGCATGGGTGGGAGTGTGCCTCATTCCCACCTCACGTGAGAGGGAGCGTCAGCGGGCCAGCGTGGTAGCTTGGCACCCTTCTTCAGGGCAGCTCGATCCGTCCACGTAGGGGGAACACCGTGCACCACATCACCACGCTTCGCGCGCTCCTGGGCGCCGCGCTCCTCTTGACCGCCTGCAACCTCGGCCTCGAGCCCCCTGACCTCGATGCGGGCACCGGCGGTGGCGGCGCGACGATGGGCGGCGGCGGCGGCACGACCGGGGGCGGCGGCGGAGGAGATGACGCGGGCACCGGCGGTGGTGGCGGCGATGACGCGGGCACCGGCGGTGGTGGCGGCGATGACGCGGGCACCGGCGGCGGCGGGGGCGATGACGCGGGCACCGGCGGCGGCGGCGGTGATGACGCGGGCACTGGCGGCGGTGACGCGGGCGCTGGC
>CAYUZK010000367.1:0-2556 GCA_964449625.1 uncultured Archangium sp. | reverse complement strand
GGGAGCCTCACGCCCGACCGCCGCGGTGGCGGCCGCGTGTCAGGTCGCGACGGCACGGCGCCCTGCTGCGGGAGCCTCACGCCCGGCCGCCGCGGCGGCCGCGTGTCAGGTCGCGACCGCGCGACGCCCTGCGGCAGAGTCCGTCTCCGCGCTGGCCCTGGACGCCCGCCGAGGTGCTCGGTGAGCTGGCTCCTCGCGCTAGCCCTCACCGCCGGCCCCCCGGCCGCTGCCCCGGCCCCTGCGCTGGAGCGCCTCTCCACCGAGGTGACGGCGCGCTTCCTCGCGCAGGGCTTTGAGCCGCCGGTGGGGGTCTACGTCGAGGGTGGCACGGCGCCGCTGGGCCGGGCCGTGGCGACGCTGGTGATGGCTCGCCTCGCGGCGGCGAAGCAGGCGCCGGTGCCGGTGCTGGCCCGCGACGCGGGCGAGGCCGAGCAGGTGGCCCGCCGCCTGGGCGTCGGCTCGCTCCTGCGCCTCACCCTCGCCTTCGAGGCGCCGCGCGTGGTGGTGCGCGGCGACGCTCTCAGCACCTGGGTCAACTTCTGGTCGGGCCGCGCGCCGACCCGCACGGGCCCCGGCGCGGCGCTGGCGGCGAGCGTCGAGGCGGACCTCGAGGCCCTCACCTTCGCCGGCGCGGCGCGGCCCATGCCCGCCCGCCCGCTGGAGCTGCAGGTGGGCGTGCTGGCGCGGCTGCCGGCCTGGGCCGGCGCGCTGGCGGTGGCCGACGTCGACGGTGACGGCCGGGCGGAGGTGTCGGTGCTGGTCGACGAGGTGCTCGTCACCCTGGGCGCCGAGGGGGCCATGCGTGCCCGCGTGGCGCTGGCCTCGCCGCGGGCCCTGCGGCCGACCCGCGAGCCCTTCGGAGCCATCGACGTGGGCGGGGGTCGGGCCCTCGTGCACTCCGCGCGGCGCGAGCGCCCGGAGCGCTTCACCTGGACGCGCGACGGCTGGCGCAGCGATGGCCCCGAGGACCTCGTCACCGTGGGCCCGCTCACCCTGGCGCCGCGCGCCGGCTTCTCCAGCTACGCGGCGGAGGTGACCTGGGCGGGGCGCGCCGTCACGTTGTCCGCCGCGGTGCAGCAGCTCTCGCGCGCCGGCGCGCTGGCGCTGGTGGTGTCGCCCGACGGCGCGGCGCAGGTGCTGCGGGGCCAGGCGGTGACGACGCGGGTGTCCGGCGTGGGCGCGGCGACGCTGGCCGATCTCGACGGCGACGGCACGCCCGAGGTGGTGCTGACGAGCGCGAAGACGTCAGGCGAGGTGGACGAGGTGCGGGTGCTGGCCCTGGGGGCCTTCGAGGCGGCGCAGGCGCGCGGGGCGGCGGCGGTGGAGCTGACGGCCGACTGGCAGCGGCGCCTCGAAGGGCGAGTCCTCGTCGCCGCGGCGGGCGACCTCGACGGTGATGGCGCCGACGAGGTCGTGCTGGCGACGTGGCGTGCCGACGGAACGACGGAGCTGCTCCTGCTGCGGCGGGTGGCGCCATGACGGGCGCGCAGGTGAGGAGCCGAGGAGCGCTCCTGTCGACCTCAGCAACCGCGACCGCGATCCGCCGCGCCGCACCACCCGCGGCCGCGACACGCCTCGCGCGCCGGGCCGCGACCGCGCCGCGCTGGACCTCACCAAGCGCGACCGCGCTGCGCCGCTCCTCAGCAACCGCGAGCGCGATCCGCCGCACCGCACCACCCGCGGCCGCGCCCCGCCTCGCGCGCGGTGCCGTGAAGCGCCCGAGCCCCCGCCGGAGGAGCGCCTCGTGACCTCTCTCGGCCGGCCCCTCGCCGCGGCGCTGCTCCTCAGCGTCCTGCTCCTCGCCCCGTCCCCGCGCGCCGGCGGGCGCGGGCGCTACGGCGGAGTCCTCCAGGTCGCCCTCGTCGCCCCGCCGGGCCCCGTGTCACCCGACGCCCCAGACGCGCCGGTCGACGCCCTGCGCCTGGCCCTCACGCACCAGCCGCTGTGCCTGCTCGCCGTCGCCTCGCGGCCCTCATCTCGGCTGCTGCGCCTCGAGCTGCTCCCGGGCGTCGAGGCGGCGGCGGTCACCGCGCAGCTCGCCCGCGTCCGCGACGGCGAGGGCCCGGCCCGCAGCCTCCTCGCCAACGTCGCCCGGTGGACGACGAGCGGGCGCGCCGTCGAGCTGGAGCTGGCGGGCCCGGCGCCGGCCCTCGAGCAGGCCCTGTGTCACCCCGCCTTCGGGCTGCCCCTGGGCCCCTTCCGCGCGAAGGGCCCGCGGCTCGAGGCGGTCGACGCGCAGCCCTCGGGGCGCCCGTGGCTCGACGGCGTCGCGCTGCAGGTGACCGACGCGCGCACCGCCGAGCGGCTCCTGGCGCAGCAGCGCGTGCACGTGGTGCTGGGCGCGGCGGCGGCCGACGACGCCCCGCAGCTCTTCGCGACGGCGGTCCGGCTGGGCGGCGGGCTGGGGCCCCACTTCACCGCGGCGGTGGAGGCCACGGTGGACCGCGCGGACCTCGCGCGCTTCTTCGTGGGCGCACCGGCTGGGCCGCTCCACGCGCTCGTGCCGCCGGCCCTGGGCGGCGCGGCGCCGGCGCCGTCCACGCCCCGGCCCGCCAG
>CAYUZK010000366.1:0-2568 GCA_964449625.1 uncultured Archangium sp. | reverse complement strand
GATCGGCTACCCGGTGCTGATCAAGGCCAGCGCCGGCGGCGGCGGCAAGGGCATGCGCGTGGTGGAGCAGGCGGCCGACTTCACGCTCGCCCTCGAGTCGTGCCAGCGCGAGTCACGCAACGCCTTCGGCGACGACGCGGTCATCATCGAGAAGTACCTGCGCAAGCCGCGGCACATCGAGGTGCAGGTCTTCGCCGACGGGCACGGCGAGTGCGTGTACCTCTTCGAGCGCGACTGCTCGGTGCAGCGCCGCCACCAGAAGGTGCTCGAGGAGGCCCCGGCCCCGGGCCTGACGCCCGCGCGGCGCAAGGCCATGGGCGAGGCGGCGGTCGCGGCGGCGAAGGCCGTCGGCTACGTCGGCGCCGGCACCGTGGAGTTCATCGCCGAGGGCGAGCAGTTCTTCTTCATGGAGATGAACACCCGGCTCCAGGTCGAGCACCCGGTGACGGAGCTGATCACCGGCTTCGATCTCGTGGAGTGGCAGCTCCGCGTCGCCTCGGGCGAGCCGCTGCCGGCGAAGCAGGCCGACCTGCGCATCCGCGGGCACGCCCTCGAGGCCCGCGTCTACGCCGAGAACGCCGAGAAGGGCTTCCTGCCGTCTACCGGCACGCTCGCGCACCTGCGCTTCCCGGAGCACGTCGCCTTCACCCGTGACGGCTCCGTGCGCGTGGACTCCGGCGTGCGGGCCGGCGACGCCATCACGCCCTTCTACGATCCGATGATCGCCAAGCTGATCGTCTGGGGCGAAGACCGCCCCCAGGCGCTGGCGCGCATGCGGGAGGCGCTCGGGCAGACGCAGGTCGTCGGGCTGTCGACGAACGTGGCCTTCCTCTCGCGGCTGGTGGGCTCGACCGCCTTCGCCGCCGCCGACCTCGACACCGGCCTCATCGCGCGCAACCACGCGGCGCTCTTCCCCGACGCGCTGCCCACCTCGGAGGCGGCGCTCGCCCTGGCCACGGCCGCGGTGCTCCGGCGCGAGGCGAGCGGCACCGACGGCGATCCCTGGTCGTCGCGCTCCGGGTGGCGGCTCAACCAGGTCTTCACGCGCACGCTCTCGCTCATCGCCGCCGACGGCCGCCACGACGTGCAGGTCGCCTACGGCCACACCGGCTACCGCTTCAACGGCAAGCGGCTGCGCGTCTCGGGCGAGCTGGACCTCGAGCTCATGCTCGACGACGGCCCGGTTCGCGGAACGGTGGTGCGCGAGGGTGAGCGGCTCCACGTGTTCCACGGCGGCGCCGTGACGGTGCTGGAGCGCTTCGACCCGCTCGCGCACGCTGGTGAAGACGACGCGCGCGGCGGCAAGCTGGTGGCCCCCATGCCGGGGAAGATCGTCGCGCTCGTCGCGACCCAGGGCGCCGAGGTGAAGAAGGGCGCGCCGCTGCTGGTGATGGAGGCGATGAAGATGGAGCACACCATCACCGCGCCGAGCGACGGGGTGGTGAGCGAGTTCCTCTTCGTCCCCGGCGACCAGGTGAGCGAGGGCGCCGAGCTGCTCAAGTTCGCCGCGGCGAGCTGACGCGCCGTCAGCGACCCGCGCGGCGGTAGGCGTTCACCACCGCGCGGTTGCCGCCGTCGGCCTGCGTCTCGAAGCCGCTGAGCACCACGGCCTCGTCGTCGGCCCACACGTTCTCCCACCGCACCGCGGCGCGAAACTCCGTCAGCGGGAGCGGCTGCGAGGCCCAGGCGCCGCCGTCGAAGTAGACGAACTGCGTGGGCTCCTGGCCGGCCGCGAAGACCTCGCCCAAGGCGGTGACGTGGAGCTTCGCGAGGCGGTAGGGCGCCTGGTACGCCATCTCGAAGCCGCCGTCGGGCCGCCGCTCGAGGATGTGCCCGGTGCGGCTGAGCACCCAGACGCGGTCGCCCACGCCGCCGACGGAGTTGAAGCCGTCGTCGTAGAAGCTGTCGACCAGCGTCGGCGCCGTCACCTGGGAGCCGTCGGTGGTGATGATCACCCCGGTGGAGGAGCTCACGTTGCTGTCGTAGTCGCCGCCCACGGCGTAGAGGTCGCCCGTCGGCGTGCGGTAGATGTCGTTCAGGTACAGGCGCACGAAGGAGCCCTGCGCCACCGCCGTCTCGATGACGCCGCCGCCGCGCGTCCACTGGCAGATGGACGCCGGGAGGCTCGCCGCGAAGTAGGCCTCGTCAGCGCTCACCGGCGCCACCGCGTAGAGCCAGGCGTCGTTGGTGCCGCCGTCAGGGAGGGCGCAGCTCGCGAAGTCGGCCGGCGGGCTGACGCCCTCGAAGTGCGTGGCGTAGGTCCGGTAGACGAACCAGAAGTCGGACACCGAGCGCCCGCGGAGCTGCCGGGCCTCGACGCGCGAGTCGAGGGCGGCGGTGCGGTTGATCTCCTGCACGCCGCCGTCGCCGAAGAAGCGGTACTCGAAGTGGCCCCACGTGCTGCTCGAGGTCCGGAAGGCGGCGTGCACGTGGAAGCGGTTGATGGACTCGCCCAGCAGGCCGGGCGCCACTTCGAACCAGGAGCTGCTCCGCGCCCCGGAGTTCCAGTCGAGCACCGGGCAGAGGAACTGCGGGCAGCCGGCGTCCGTCGCGCCGCCGCCGCCGCCC
>CAYUZK010000365.1:0-2571 GCA_964449625.1 uncultured Archangium sp. | reverse complement strand
GGCTGGGTGCGTTTCAGCCGCGAGGAACAGGAAATGTTGATCGCAGATGCCACGAAGCGCCGCAATCCGGTACCCGTATCGAGTGGGAAGGATGGCCGGCAACCACGTATTTCCACGGGTTGAATTTATAGCACCTCGCCCTGCAGCCTTGATCCTTGGTGCGTGCCTGCTTGCATCGCCGCTTGCAGCACAGGATACGGCTGCGCCAACCAGGCTTGAAGAGCTGATCCCTGATCGCGCGATCGAACAGACGGAGGGTTGGGCAAGCGAAGGGACCGATCAGGCAACCGCCGGTCAGCCACCAGTCGAACAGAGCGAAGCCCCGTTCGAAACTCTCGACATCCCCGATCCGGGATCGGACGAGCTCGATCTTGCGCCCGCGCCAGCGGATAATGGCGAGCCCGAAGCGGCGGATGACGAGCCTTTTGCCAGTGTGGCCGAATTGGATTTACCACCGGTGCCGGCGCTTGAGACGGTCAGGATCGATCGCGGGCTGGAGCTGGCTTTCCCGGTGGATCGCGAGTTGTTTCCTGATCGGGATGCCTTTGTTGATCGGTTCAGGCAATTGCGCGAAGCCGAAGGGATTGGAAATGGGCAAGACAATGTTGCCCTGCGCGCATCGCGGATCAGGGCCGATCGCGAATTGCTGGAACAGCAACTAAGGGTTTACGGATATTACGATGCGCGTGTGTCGCGCAGCCTGGATGAAGCGGATGCGGCGGAGAATGATGCCGCTGACGTGCCGGCGGTGCGTTTCGCCATTTTCCCGGGCGAACGCTATCGCTTTGGCGCGATCGAACTTGGCCGGCTCGATCTTGCGCCAGATTACCCTGCCTTGCGCGAAACCTTCGCGATTGCGAGCGGCGATCCGCTGCTGGCGGACCAGATCGTCGAACGGCGCGATGCGCTCGCCGTGGCGCTTGGCGAAACCGGTTATCCCTTTGCCGAAATTGCACCGCCTGAATTGCTGATCGATCACGCACGCAGCGAAGGCGATCTCACGCTGGAGGTCACGCCGGACGGAAAATATGTGTTCGGCGATGTGACCAGCAATCTGCCGGAATTTCTGCCCGCCAAACATCTTACCCGGATCGCCCGTTTCAAGCCGGGCGAGATCTATCAACGCAGCCTTGAGCAGGATCTGCGCCGCGCCATCCTTGCCACTGGCCTGGTTTCTTCAGTCAACATTACCCCGCGTGTAGAGGCAGAACCGCAGGCCGGTGAACCAGGCGAGCTGGCGATGGATGTCGCGCTCACCAAGGGGCGGCTGCGCACGATCGCCGGGGCGATCGGATATGGTTCGGAAGATGGGGCGAAGATCGAAGCCAGCTGGGAACATCGCAACCTTTTCCCGCCTGAAGGCGCTCTCAAGATACGCGGTATTCTGGGTACGCGCGAAAAGCTGGCGGGGATCGGTTTCAAACGCAACAATTTCCAAGGCAGGGATCAGATACTGACGCTCGATGCCTATGCCAGCGACATTCGGACCCAAGCGGTCGAAGCCAGGACGGTTGGGCTGCGCGCCGCGTTCGGGCGGCTTTCAAACCTGTTGTTCCAGAAATCGTTCAGTTGGCAGGTGGGCGCGGAAGTGTTGCTAACTGACGAGCGCAACCGTGTGACTGACGGGGTTCCCCGGCCGCGTGAGGAGTATCTTGTCGGCTCGCTGTTCGGGCGCGGCACGATTGACGAGAGCGATTCCTTGCTCGATCCCACACGCGGTTACCGCGTCAGCCTGCAATTGGCACCGGAAATCTCGCGCACATTGGGCGATGAGACGATCTATGGCCGGGCTCAGCTCGACGCGAGCTATTACCTGCCCGCCAGCGAGGGCATCACGCTTGCCGCGCGCGGCCGCTTTGCCACAATCCAGGGCGCGGAAATATTCGAAGTCGCACCGTCGCGCCGGATCTATGCCGGTGGCGGTTCTTCGGTGCGCGGCTTTGGTTATCAGGCGGTTGGCCCGCGCAACGATTTTGGCGAGCCGACCGGCGGGCGTTCGCTGGTCGAATTCAGTGCCGAGGCGCGGATCGATACCGGCCTGTTCGATGGCGCGGTGCAAATTGTGCCCTTCTTCGACATGGGCGCGGTCTCGATTGATACTGTGCCGGATTTCCGCTTTGTCAAATACGGTGCCGGTGTGGGGATCCGCTACAAGACCGGCTTCGGGCCGATCCGTGTCGATGTGGGTGTGCCGCTCAACCGCGATCCGATGTTCGATAGCCCGGTGGCGGTTTATGTCTCGCTTGGGCAGGCCTTCTGATGGCGGAGGGCGAAACCGTGGAATCGGCGGAAGCCGAGGCGCCCGAGGTGTCGCGGCGGCGGCGCTGGGCCAAACGCATAGGTTGGGCCCTTGCGGCGATCCTTGCGCCGCTGGTGCTGGCGTTCCTGGTTCTCAATTCTCCCTTCGGCAAGCGCTTCATTGCAGACCAGATTGCCTCCTATGCGCCAGCTTCCGGCCTGCGCATCGAAGTGGGCCGGATCCAGGGCGATATCTACCGTGAGGCGGTGCTGCACGATGTGATCCTGTCTGATCCCAAGGGGCGCTTCCTGGTCATTCCCGTGGTCGAACTT
>CAYUZK010000364.1:0-2610 GCA_964449625.1 uncultured Archangium sp. | reverse complement strand
CGCATCCAACCCGGCCGAGTCCGCGAGTACCTGGGCCGCTTCTTCGATTTCAAAACGTCCAAGTCGCTGGCCGGCGTCAACTATCTTGAGCGGTCAACGACAACTATCCTGAGCGGTGCGATCAGGTGGTGATCATTGCGCCGCAGGTGCGCTGCGTTGCCGGCGAGCCGGCAACGCAGCGCGTCGTCTGTAGCTGTCTACGTTCATCTCCAAAATGGTTGCGTGATGGACCAGGCGGTCAACGGCCGCCACCGTCATGGCCTTGTCCGGAAACACTTGTTCCCATTCCGAGAATGGCGCGTTGGCGGTGATGGCGATGCTTTTGCGCTCGTAGCGCTCGGAGATGAGCTCGAACAGCACCGATGTCTCGGCCTGGTCTCGCTTGGCATAGCTGAAGTCGTCCAGCACAAGTAGGTCGAAGCGGTCGAGCTTGGCCAGTTCGTTCGGCAGCCGCAGATCGCGGCGTGCAGCCTGCAGGCGCTGCACGAGTTCGCTGGTGCGGGTGAACAGCACCTTGTGGCCCCGATCAATCAGCGCGTGGCCGATGCCTGCCATCAAGTGGGTTTTGCCGGCCCCTGGTGGGCCGAAGGCCAGCAGGTTGTGGCCTTGCGCGATCCAGCTATCGGCCTCGGCCAGTGCCATGACATGGGCCTTGGAGACCGTCGGCACGGCCGCGAAGTCGAACTCGCTGAGGCTCTTACCCGGCGGCAATTGGCTGTCGGCGCGTGCGCGCGCCAGTCGCCGGGTCTCGCGCTCGGCCATCTCGTGCTCCAGCAAAGCGCCCAAGAAGCGCTCGGCGGGCCAGCCTTCCCGGTTGGATTGCTCGGCCAGATCGGCCCACAGTCGTTTGATCGTGGGCAGCCTCAGTTCGCTGAGCATCAGGGGCACGCGTGCCGCATCGGCAGCCGTCAGTGTGGTGGCCATCATGGTCATGCGGCCTCCAGCAGTTCGTCGTAGTCGGCTGCCGCTGGCAGCACCACACGCACCTCGGGCATCAAGGTCTGGCGCGGTGCAAACTGTGCGCGCAGCTTGTCGATGTCGGGCAACTCGCCGCGCTCGTGCACGGCGCTGAGTTCTTGCGCCAGCTCCGTCACGACGTTGAACCGGTCGGCCAGATCCAGCAAGCCCACCATGAGCCGACAGGCCGCACGCTCGGGCAATTGTTCGCTGATGCGCTCCCAGACTTGAGCGTATTCGCTGCGGGGGAACATGGCATCACGCAGCACCCAGCGCGCAAAGGCGCCGGGCTTGCGCTTGAGCGAGGGCAACATGTGCCGCCAGTCGATGCGCTTGGGGTGGCGCTCGCGCGTGCTGGCGTACAGACGCTCGCACTCGAAGACCTTGACACCGCCCAGCCAGGCCTCAATGTGGGCGCTGTAGAGCCGGACCTTCAGCAAGTGGCCAGCCAGGCGTGACGGCACGCTGTACATCGCGCTCTTGGCCGTGAACACGCCGAACTTGCTGACCCTCGCATCGAGTTCCTCGAAGTCGGTGGTGCGGCGTGCTGGCAGGGGCTTGAGGCTGGCGCGCTCACCCTCCCAGGCTCGGGCGCAGCGGGCATTGAGCCTTCTGACCGTGTCGGCAACGAACTGCTCGTAGGCCGACAGATCGGCGAACTCGCGCGTGCCGCGCAGCAGCAAAGCTTGCTCCAGGGCCACCTTCAGGCTGCCCTGGCGAGATTCGATGGCGCCGTTCTCGTGGCTCTCGCCCCGGTTGTTGCGGCTGGCGCGCATGCCGTAGTGCTGGCACAAATCGCCGTAGCGCCGGGTCAACTCTTCTTGCTCGGCCAGGTTGATGAACGCCGCTGACAGGCTGTCGGTGCGGTGCTCCTCGGGGACGCCCCCGGCCATCCACAGCGCATCCTGCAGCCCCGATGTCAACGCCTGGAAGCTCTCGCCGCCCAGTGTCAGCCTGGCATGCCGCCAGCCGCTGTGCGCAAAGGTGAACTGGTAGAGCCGGTGCGGCAAGAAGCTCCCGCCGATGGCCACGCCCAATTCATCGCACACGGTGAAGTCCGACAGGCCCAGTCGGCCAGGCGGGTGCGCTTGCGCGAAAAAGATCTCGCGCTCCTGGCCGTTGAGTGCCCGCCACTGGCGCACGCGCCGCTGCAGGGTGCGCAGCAGCGAATCGGCGAACTCTCCGGGATGGCGGCGCTGCAGTTCCTCCAGCACCGTGATGGCCATAAGCGCGGGCGCCGATTCCAGCATGGGTATGACTTCGGCCTCCCACACCTGGCCTAGCGGGTCGGCCCTGGTGCGCCAGTGGCGTGGCGGCCTTTGCGAGGGGAGCGCCACTTGGGATTCGATCCGCCGGGCACTGCTCACGCTGATACCTACCTTGGCAGCGGCCGCCTCCTGCGAATGCTTGTTGCGAAGTTCCTTGTACTTGGTCACTTGATGATCCGTGATGCGTTTGCCGGGCACGGTGGTTGGCCTCCTTACTGAGGCAATCCACTGTAAAACCCGACCGCAAAACGCACCCCGGCGGCGTGCGTCAACCGCTCAAGATAGTTGTCGCTGACCGGTCAAGATAATTGTCGCTCGCCAACCTGCTGCGGTCCATGTCGCAGCCTGGGACGCCGATGTCGTCAGCACGACGACGTTGGTCTTC
>CAYUZK010000363.1:0-2664 GCA_964449625.1 uncultured Archangium sp. | reverse complement strand
GGCCACGCCCGCGCCCGCGCCTCGCCGCAAGGTGCCCCTGTGGGAGGACCGCTCCATCACCGGGCCGGCCCTGATGCCCGCGCCGCTCACCGCGCTCCCCGCCGCCAGGCCCTCGCCCGCCGCCGCGCCGCGCCTGGCCGCTCCGGAGCCGAGCCTGCGCAGCCTCACCAACACCGTGCGCGTGGACATCGGGCGCCTCGACGGGCTGATGAACTCCATCGGCGAGCTGCTCCTCATCCGCGGGAACCTCGAGCGCCTCGCCGAGGCCGCGAGGCAGGCGTCGGGCACGGCGCTGCCCAAGCTGTGGGGCCAGGAGCTGCAGCGCGAGGCGCGGGCCCTCGAGCGGCGCCTCGACGAGCTGCAGAAGGGCGTGCTCGAGGTGCGCATGGTGCCCCTGGGTCAGGTCTTCGACAAGCTGGCGCGGCTCATGCGCCGGCTCGTGCGCGAGTCGGGCAAGGAGGTGGACTTCGTGGTGTCGGGCGGCGACGTGGAGCTCGACAAGCTCATCGTCGAGGAGCTCTCGGACCCGCTCATGCACCTGCTGCGCAACGCCCTCGACCACGGCGCCGAGGGGCCCGCGGAGCGCGAGCGCCAGGGCAAGGCCCGCCGCGCCACCATCGGCCTGGTGGCCCGGCAGCAGGGCAACCACGTCGTCATCGAGGTGCGCGACGACGGCGGCGGCCTCGACGAGGCGCGCATCCGCGAGGTGGCCGTCTCGCGCGGCCTCGTCACCCGCGAGCAGACCGAGGAGCTCGAGCGCCGCGACCTGCTCAACCTCGTGTTCCTCCCGGGCTTCAGCACGCGGCGCGACGTGTCGGAGCTGTCGGGCCGCGGCGTCGGCCTCGACGTGGTGAAGACCAACCTCCAGCGGCTCTCGGGCCTCATCGACATCGGGAGCCGCCGCGGCGAGGGCACCACCTTCACGCTCACCCTGCCGCTGACCCTGGCCATCATCCGCGCGCTCATGGTGCGGGCCTCGGGGCGCACCTACGCGGTGCCGCTCAACTCGGTGCTGGAGATCGTCTCGGTGCGCACCGCCGACCTGCGCACCATCGAGAAGCGCGAGGTGCTGGAGGTGCGCGGCCAGACGCTGCCCTTCGTGCGCCTCTCCAGGCTCTTCCGCCTGCCCGAGGCGCCGCGCGAGGTGCACTTCGTGGTGCTGGTGGGCCTCGCCCAGCAGCGCTTCGGCCTCGCGGTCGACGAGCTCATCGGCCAGCAGGACATCGTCACCAAGCCGCTGTCGGGCCGCCTGCGCGGCATCCCCGGGGTGTCGGGGGCCACGGAGCTGGGCGATCGCCGCGCGGTGCTGGTGCTCGACGTCGGCGCCCTGATGGAGGAGCTCCTGCGCGGCGGCGCCCCCGACGCCCGCTCGGCGGGCTGAAGGAGAGGCCCAGGGCGCCCTGAGCGGGTGTAGGGTCGCCTCCCGGTGTCTCCCCGCTTCGCCGAGCTGCTCGACCGCTTCTTCTACCGGCCCGATGAGGCCGTGGGCGCGTTCCTCGAGCTGGCCCCTGAGGTCGACGAAGAGGGCGGCGCCCCGGCGCTGGAAGAGCCGCTGGAGGAGTTTTTGGCCTTCGTGCTGGAGGGCGAGACCTACGCGGTGCCCATCGGCGCGGTGCGGGAGATCCTCCGGGTGGGCGACGTCACCGAGGTGCCGCGCGCGCAGCCCAACCTGATGGGCCTCATCAACGTGCGCGGCGAGATGCTGCCGCTCTACGACGTGAAGGTGCGGCTGCGGCTGGCGGCGGCGCCGCCCGAGGTGCGCGGCCCCGCCGACGTGAGCCGCGCGGCGCGCCTGCTGCTCCTCAAGGCGCCCGAGGGTGACGCTGGCATCCTCGTCGACGGCGTCGCGGGCGTGGTGAAGCTGCGGCTCTCGCGCCTCGAGGAGGCCCCGCAGCTCGGTCTCGAGCGCAACCCCATCGCCGGCCTCGGGCGGCAAGACGGGCAGCTCTTCATCCTCCTCGACGTGGACGAGGCCCTGAGGTGAGCCCCGACACGCCAGTGCAGCTGTGCGTGGTGCGCCTGGGCGACGAGACCTACGCGCTCGATCTCAAGCGCGTCGACGAGATCCTCCCTGTGCCCGTGGTGACGCCGGTGCCCCGGGCCCCCACCTTCCTCGAGGGGGTGGCGCGGCTGCGCGGCGAGGTGCTGCCAGTGGTGGACGCGCGCAAGCGCCTCGGCCTCTCGCCCCCCAGCGCGCCCCCGCTGACGCCCTCGGGCCGACCGCGCCGCACCGAGCGGCTCCTCGTGTGCCGCATCGGCCGCCGCCGCGTCGGGGTGCTGGTCGACGCCGTGGTGCAGGTGCGCCGCGTGCCCCTCAAGGCGCTGCGGCCCGCGCCGCTGGCCGCCCGCCCCGACGCCACGCTCCACGTGCTGGGCGTGGTGGGCGACGGCGAGCACCTGACGCTGCTGCTCGACGTGAAGGCCCTGGTGCACGAGGAGCGTGCCTCATGAGCTGGCCGGAGCTCGACGCCGAGGCCGACGCCCGCTACCGCGCCCTCGACGGGCTGCCGGCGGGGGAGGGCGCGACGGCCGCGCTGCTGGCCGCCCTGCGCGACGAGAGCGGGCGCGTGCGCCGCCTCGCCGTGGAGCGCCTCGCCGCGACCGCGCCGGCGCCAGGCGTGGTGCCCGCGCTCGTGGCGCTCCTGGGCGAGCGCGAGGACCCCG
>CAYUZK010000362.1:0-2690 GCA_964449625.1 uncultured Archangium sp. | reverse complement strand
CGCCGGTGCCGCCGCCGCCAGCGCCGCCGCCACCGGTGCCGCCGCCTGCCGCTCCGCCGCCTGCCGCTCCGCCGCCGCCTGCCACTCCGGCGCCGGAGCCGCCGCCTGCCGCTCCGCCGCTACCGCCGCCTCCTCCTGCCCCGGCGTCGGAGGATGGAGCGTCGCCGCTGCAGCCCAGAGAGAGAAGGACCACCGTCAAGAGGAGTGCGCGCACGGCGGTGAGCGTTGCACAGAGCGCGGACGATCTGCTGCACGGTGGGTCTTCTGGAGTACGAAGGCGCGCGCGGCGGGCCGACTCCTCCGAGGACTCGCCTCGTCTCTGATCAGACGCCTGGCACAGTCGCACCATCGCGGGACCCTCCACTCTCAGAGGACGATGAGCACAGAACGCTTCGCCACCCTTCCCGACGGGCGCCGGCTCGCCTACCTCGAGCTCGGAGATCCGGACGGGCAACCGGTCATCCACTCTCACGGCGCGCCAAGCGGCAAGCTCGAGACGGCCTTCTTCGACCTGGATGGCGCAGCGAAACGGAGCGGCGTCCGCCTGGTCGCCGTCGACCGGCCGGGAGTCGGCGGCTCCGACCCGGCGCCTGGTCGGGCCCTGCTCGGCTGGGCGGATGATGTCGCCGGCCTCGCGGATGCGCTCGGCCTCGCCCGCTTCGCCGTGTTCGGCTACTCCATCGGTGCTGCCTCTGCCCTCGCCTGCCTCCATCGTCTGCCCGACCGGCTCACGGCTGTGACCATCGTGTCGGGCGTGGGCCCACCAGACGTGGCGGGAATCGCGGACGGGCGATCGAAGGATGTCGCCCGGGTCATGCATCTCGCGCGGAAATGGCCTCGGCTGACGGGTCTCGTGCTGGCCTTCATGAAGTTCGGCACCAGAACGCCCGAGAAGATGATCGCCGCATCGGCCGCGGGCATGCCGGCCGCGGACCGCGCCATCGCGGCTCGATCGGAGAGCGCCGCTCCCTTCGCCGCGTTCATCGCGGATGCCCTCCGCAGCGGCACGGACGGTGTGCGCGATGACCTGCGCCTGGCCGCGTCGCCGTGGGGCTTCACCCCGGCCGAGAGCAACGTGCCGGTGTCAATCTGGCACGGCACCGCAGACACCAACGTTCCGGTCGCCGCCGCCCGGTGGCTCTCCGGCCTGCTGCCCGGGGCGACCGTGACGCTCGTCCCCGAAGGCGGCCACATCTTGGTCCTCGCTGAGCGCGCCGAGGAGATCTTGCTGCAGCTCACCGAACGCCAGGCGTCCTCGAGCTGAGGTCCGCAGGACACGGCGAGCTGCGACGCGCGTCACCGGTCGACGACCGCGGGAAGCTGCTGCCCGCCGAGCACGACTCGGAGCGGCGCTGCGAGGTCGACGGTCGAACAGGTGAACTGCACGAACATCGGAGCGGTCGTGCCCGGCGCGAGGAGGTGCTCGAGGTGGCCGGGGCCCCTGCGCCACTGCGGGTCGCCCTGGCGGCGCGGGTTGGGGACATGCGGGGAGCAGGTGGTCTTGCCGCCGGCGAGGTCGACGGGTGCGCGATGGTTCGAGAACCACTCGCCGGTGGCGTTGTGCACCTCGAGCCCGAGCTCGACGGTGTAGCTCTCCACGCCGAGGACGGTGCGGGTGTCGCGCAGCGCGGAGGAGAGCACGCGGAAGGTGGCGCCCTCGACCTGGACCGCCGAGGCGCCGAGCGTCAGGCGGTGCTCCACCGACCAGCGCGAGAACTCGGGCACCGGTTGGCCGAGGCTGCGACCCATGCGGCAGCCCACCGCGAGGAGGAGCAGCGCGACGCACGAGAGAGCCCTCATGCCGACGAAGTGTGCACGCGATGGGGCGGAGCGTCGAGCGCGGTCGAGGCCCGACTGGAGCGGCGCTAGAGTCACCGGGTGGCCGCCGAAGCGTCCGACGAGGAGCTGCTCACTGCACGCATCGGCGAGCTCGAGGCGCGACTCGAGGCCGTGCGCGCTGCCCAGACCGAGGCGCATGCCCTCGCCCTGAAGCCCTTCGAAGAAGAGGAGAGCGAGCTCCGCGCCGAGGTGACTCAGGCTACTGCGCGCCTCGAGGGCCTGCAGACGAAGCTCCAGGAGCTGCGCGACCATTCGCACGTGAACATCGCCGGGCCGCTGGCGGTGGTCGCCTTCTTCGGCGCGCTGGCCGGCTGTCACTCGGTGCCGGCCTTCGGCGTGATGCTGGTGGCCTGTGCTGCTACGGCAGCCGGTGGCTGGTGGCGCGGGAGCCGACGCCCATGAGTGACGGGCGGACCCTGCGCGCGCGCCTCGAGGCGCTCCAGGCGGAGCTCGCGCGCGCCGAGGTCGGTGACGGCCGCCTCCGCACCGAGGCGCTCGAGGCCGCTGCCGCGCGCCTGGCGCCGCTGCACGCGCAGGCCGCCGACCTCGAGCGCCGCGCCGCGCAGGCGCAGGAGTTCCTCGCCGACGCAACGCGCGACCTGCGAGAGGCGCAGCAGCTCGAGCTCGCCAGGTGGGAGCGCGGCAGCCCGCGGCGCCGGGGTCCGCCCGTGGGCCCCGTCTTCTTCGGCTGGGTCCTCGGCGGGATGCTCGGCCTCTCGCCAGCAGGCACGGCGCTGCCGCTGGCCGTCGTCGGGGGCCTCATCGCCATCTCGGCCGGTGCCGCGGCGTGGCTGGGCTTTCGCCGCGCACGGCTCGCGCGGGCTCTCGACGAGGCGCAGCGCTTCCTCTGA
>CAYUZK010000361.1:0-2763 GCA_964449625.1 uncultured Archangium sp. | reverse complement strand
CCGACCGCGTACAGCCCCGACAACACGGGCGTCGCGGCAGCCGCGCCGCAGGGGACCAGCGAGAGGAGCGCGAGGGCTCTGAGGAACGGCGTCATCCGCCTGGGCAGGTTAGCACCTTGAACTCTGCGGGCGGGTCTCTATGATCTGCAGACGAAAGGACTTTCACGGGCTGTTCCCTGCGGGGTGCGTGATGCTCGACCGACGCTCGAACCGATACTGAAAACCAGGGGGTCGTTTCGTCCGACCAGGTGCAAGCCCTCCTCGAGAGGGAAGCCGAAGGTCGGCAAAGGACTCCCACCTGAACCGCCTCGGTTCAGTGCTGGTCGGGACACACGGCTCATGGCGGGGAACGTTTTTCAGGACAAGGCGGCGCTGCGCGAGGCAGTGGAGGCGCGACGGCGCGCGCTGAGTCCCGATGAGGTGAGGCGGCTGGGCGGCGAGGTGCAGCGACACCTCGCCGCCCTCGACGTCTTCCGGCCCGGCGCCATCGTGGCGCTCTACGACGCGCAGGGCTTCGAGGTGCCCTTGAGCGAGCTGGCCGTCGCGCTTCACGCCCGCGGGCTCCGCCTCGCCTGGCCACGCGTGGTCCGCGGCGCGCGGGTGTTGGCGCTGCACGAGGGGCTGGCTGGCCCCGACTGGCCGGTGAGCCGCTTCGGCCTCCGGGAGCCGCCCCCCGACGCGCCGGCGGTGGCGCCCGAGGAGGTCGAGGTCTTCCTCGTGCCGGGCGTGGCCTTCACGCGCGACGGCCAGCGGCTCGGGCGCGGGGGCGGCTACTACGACTCCACCCTCGCGCTGCGGAAGCCGGGCGCGCGCCTGGTGGGCGTGTGCTTCGAGCTCCAGCGGGTCGACGCGCTCCCGGTGGGCGAGCACGACGTCGCCGTGGAGCTCGTGGTCACCGAGGCCGGGGTGCTGGGCCCGCGCGCGACGCCGTGACGCCGGGCGACCCGCGCGGCCCACCCTCGCGCTCCCAGGCGCGTCAGCCGCGGCTCGCGAAGACCCAGGTGTAGACGCCCTCGCCCGCCTGGGGCGGGAAGCGCAGGCCGCGGAGCACACCGGCGAGACACCCGTCGAGCACGAAGTCGGCGGCCGTCGGCCCGTCGCTCAGCGTGCCCGCGACCCAGGCCGCCGTGACGTCGCCGCCCGCATCGACGCGGAAGCGGAAGGTGCGCCCGCCGCCGATGGCGGTGCGGCGGCGCAGCGCCTCGTCCCAACAGGTGGCCACCTTCGGACCAGCGAGCCGCACCACGTCGCGCACCAGGGCCGGGTCGAGGGCGAGGCCAGCGCTGGCCGGAGGCGTCACGTAGGCCGCGACGTCACCTTCGGGAGCCGGCGCGCCGGTCCGCGACTCGAAGGCGAAGAAGAGCTCGCGGGTCGAGGGCCAGGCGGTCGCGGCGAGCACCGCCTCCACGCAGCGCTCGGCGTCGGCGAGGGCGGGCGGCACGGCGCGCACCTCGAAGCCGGGCGTGTGGCGCACCACGAAGCTGGCGCCGGGCCGGAGCGCGCCGGCCTTCGCCAGGCACTGCGCGACGAGCGGCCCGGGCGCCCGCACGCCGCGCTCAGGGCCGTAGCGATCGCTCGAGAGCAGCTCGACCCACGCCAGGGCGCCCCAGCCGTCGATGGGCTGCGCGGGCGGGCGCACCACCACGTCGCCGCGAGGGCGGCTCGGCCACGGGTAGCTCGCGGCGATCTCCCGCAGGCAGCGCCCGGTGGAGTTGCTCGCCCCTTCGGCCACGGCGAAGACGACCTCGCGCTCGAGGAAGGTGAGCGTCACGGCCTGCGCCGAGAGCGCGTCCTGCGGCCAGCACACGGCGTAGAGCGCCTCGGCCGGCGCGGGCAGGCTCGTCGGCCGGGCCCCGGCGAAGCGCGCCCCGCCCAGCCCGACCGACGGTGTCGCGCAGCCAGCGAGTAGCCCGAAGAGCGCGACGAGGAGGCGGCGCACGGTGGCTCAGAACACCAGGCGCAGGGGGTGCTCGAGGAGCGCCTTGAGCTCCTGGAGGTACTGCGCGCCGACGGCGCCGTCGATGACGCGGTGATCGCCCGAGAGGGTGACGCTCATCATCTGGCGGATCACCATCTGCCCGTCGCGCACCACCACCTTCGGCTCGACCTTGCCCACCGCGAGGATCGCGGCCTGCGGCGGGTTGAGCACCGCGATGAAGCTGTCGATGCCGAACATGCCGAGGTTCGACACGGTGATGGAGCCGCCGGTGTACTCCTCGGGCTTGAGGGCCTTCTTGCGCGCGCGCTCCGCGAGCTCGCGCACCTCGGCGGCGATCTCCGCCAGGCCCTTCACGTCGGCGTCCTTCACCAGCGGGGTGATGAGGCCGTCTTCGATGGCCACGGCCACGCCGACGTCCACCGAGTGGAGCTGCTGGATGTGATCGCCGGCGAACACCTGGTTGATGCGCGGGAACTTCCGCACGGCGACGGCGGTGGCCTTCACCACCACGTCGTTGACCGAGACCTTGAGTTCCTGGGCCTTCGCCTCGTCGCGGAGCTTCAGCGCCTGGTCCATCTCCACCTCGATGGTCAGGTAGAAGTGCGGCACGCCCGGCTTCACCTCGGTGAGGCGCTGGGCGATCACCTTGCGCATGGTGCTCAGCGGCACCACCTCGGGCGGCAGGCGCACGCCGGGGGCGCTGCGCACGAACGCCGCGCCCTTCTTCGGGGGGCCGGCGCTCAGCGCCTCCTCGATGTCGCGCTTCACCACGCGGCCATTGGGGCCCGAGCCGGCGACGCCCGCGAGGTCGAGGCCCTGCGTCT
>CAYUZK010000360.1:0-2792 GCA_964449625.1 uncultured Archangium sp. | reverse complement strand
GTCGAGTAGTAGACGCCCGCGAACATCATGTTGCCGACGAAGGCGAAGATGACCGAGTTGGTGTGCAGCGGCCGCAGGCGGCTGAAGGTCAGGTACGGAATGCCGAAGTTCAGCTCCGGCCATGCGAGCTGAAGCGCGATCCAGAGGCCGACGGTCAACCCGACCGAGCCCCAGAGCACCGAGGCCAACATGAACTTGCGGACGACCGCGTCATCGTATTCGACGCGTTCGATTCGTGCGGCGGTCATGACTCTACTCCGGGAGGACGCGGGGGGGCTTCTGCGGGGGGAGCCGTCGAAGGACGCGCGTCATCGTCCAGCGGGGCGAGAGAGAGGCGGTCGGCGTGCTCCAGCGTTCGCCCGCGCACGGTCCACACGAACAGCGCGATGGAACCGGCCACGAGCATCAGGCTCACAAAGACCTGGAGGATCATCACGTCCATCAGCCGGCCTTGCGCCAGAGATGCGCACGCAGAAACCCAGACGCAGGGTTTGCGGGCGCGCGGCGGTTGATCAACGTCATGGACGCGGCGCCCTGCACGAGCCAAGCCAGCGCGCACCTCACATCGAGGTAACGAGGCGCGCGGCGTCAGACAACGCCGGTTCCCGGGGGGCGGCCCGCATCGAAGAGACGGCCACCAGCAGCAGCGTCAGCGTGCTGGCGGGCATCGAGATGGCCGCGGCCAGCGGCGACATGAGGCCGGCCAGCGCGGCGCCGATGGCGAGCACGTTGTAGGCGAGCGAGAGCCCGAGCAGCCGCCGCACGACGCGGCGCAGGTGGGTCGCCAGGTCGAGCGCCTGGCGGATGGGCGCCAGGCCTTCTCCCACGAGGAAGAAGTCGCTCTTGCCCGGCATGACGGGCCGGTCGATGGCCGGCGTGCCCGCGGCGAGGGCAGCCTCGAAGGCCAGGGCGTCGTTCACCCCGTCGCCGACATAGAGCGTCTCGTCGGCGCCCAGCGCGCGCACCCGGGCCGCCTTCCCTTCCGGCGTCAGGCCGCCCTCCGCCAGGTCGGCCTCCAGGCCCAGCGCGCTGGCGAGCCGCGCGACCCGCGACGGCGCGTCACCCGACAACAGCCGCACCCGCAGGCCCCCCGCCCCCAGCGCCGCGACCTGCCGGGCGGCGTCGGCGCGCAGCACCTCCCGGGTCTCGAGCGAGGCCACCGCCCGCCCGTCGCGTGACAGCGCGGTGAAGCGCTCGGCTTCCCCCACGATGGCCCAGTCGGCGCGGCCCAGCCGCCAGGTGCCATCGGCGCGCGCCCAGCGCACGCCCTGCCCCGGCTCCTCCACCACCGCCGCGCTGGCGTCGTAGCGGGCGCCGCCAGCCGCGAGGGCCTTGGCGATGGCCACGCTCACCGGGTGGCTCGAGCGCACCGCGAGGTTGTACGCCGCGTCTCGAGAGGCGGAGTCGAGCTGCGCCGGCACGCCAGGCTCCACCAGCTCGAGGCGCCCCAGGGTCAGCGTGCCCGTCTTGTCGAAGATGACCTGCCGCACGGCCGTGAGCCGGTCGAGGAGATCGTCGGCGCGCACGTAGAAGCCCGCGCGGCGCAGGCGCGAGAGCGTCAGCTCGTACGCGAGCGGAATGGCGATGCCGATGGCGCACGGGCAGGTGATGACCAGCACGGCCACGGCCACGTTCACCGCCCCGTCGAGGCCCCCGGGGAGCCACAGCGCGAAGCCCAGCGAGGCCACGCCCAGCACCGTCACCACCCAGCGGCGGGCGAGCCGGTTCCAGAGCTGGCGGTACTTCGCGTCGCGGCCCGCCCTCGGCACCATCTGCCGCAGCAGGGCCACGAGCGGCGAGTCGGCGAAGCGCTCGAGCGTGGTGACGCGAACGGCGCCCCGCCCTGCGTTGAAGCTGCCCGCGGGCACCGTGGCCCCGCGCTCCACCTTGCGCGGCGCGGCCTCGCCCGTCATCCAGTCCGTGGAGATGAGCGCCTCGGCGTCGTCCAGGCGCGCGGCCGTGGGCACGAGGTCTCCCGGCGCGATGAGCAGCACGTCGCCTTCGCCCAGCCGCGGCGCGCGCACGCTCTCCACGCCCCCGCCCACCACGCGCCGCACCACGAGCCCCTCGGCGCCGTCGTCCTCGAGGAGGTAGCGGCGGTTGCGCTCGAGCAGTCGCTCCTGGAGGAAGCGGCCGAGCAGCATCAAGGTGATGAAGGTGTTGAGGGTGTCGAAGTACGCGAGGTCGCCGCGCCCGCCCGAGGTCCCGAGCTGCACCAGCGACATCGCGTAGACGAGCACGATGCCCAGCGCGATGGGGAGGTCCAGGTGCAGCATGCCGCTCTTCACCCCGCGCACCGCGGCGACGAAGAAGGGCCAGCCGCCGATCACCACCGTGCCGGTGGACAGGAGCGCCGAGAGCCACGTGAAGAGGCGGAACACCTGCGGGTCGCCCTCGCCCAGCCCGAAGTAGAAGCTGACCGAGAAGAGCATCACGTTGATCGCGATGGCCGCGCTCACGCCCAGGCGCACCGCGATGTCGCTGCCGCGCCCGGTGCGCTCCTTGCGCGGTGGCCCGAACTGGTAGCCGAAGCCCTCGACGTCGCGCACCCACGCCGCCGGGTCGAGCTGCCCCCGCTTCCACGAGAGCTGCACCGTGCCCAGGGTGGGGTTGACCGTGATGTCGCCGGCTCCCGGCTGCCGCTTGAAGGTCTCGTTCATCAGCCACACGCAGGCCGCGCAGTGAATGCCCTGCACGTCGAGCTGCAGCTGGCACACGTCGCCCGGCTGCTGGGTCGCGCCGTCGATCAGCGGCTCGAGCCACGAATGGCTCTTCGGCGCCTCGGCCACCGT
>CAYUZK010000359.1:0-2815 GCA_964449625.1 uncultured Archangium sp. | reverse complement strand
CTTCATCCCCCATGGCATGGAGCTGGAGGCCGAAAGTTTCTTTCCACTGAAACGCGAACGTTAGCATCAGCTTTTTAAACAAGGCATGAGCCAAACCCGTTCTTTTCCGTACGAGTCTGCAAACCGGATATATCGTGCAGCATCACCCTTCTCCTTGTTGAATCAACGCACATGAAAGCTTCGAAAAGAATGCGCCAAAGATCCTTCTTCCACACAAAGAAGTGGATTCCCGGAAAAAAAGCGTGCGGCGTTTTTTCCCTGATGACAGCAGCGCTCACAATCGTCGCCAGTCATGAACTGGAAGCGGCCGAAGCACCGGTGAAAGTCTACATCCTGGCGGGCCAGTCGAACATGGTCGGCATCGGCCAAGTCAGTGGCAGCAGCAGCCGCTGGGGCGACGAATTCATCGACCCGGTCCTGTCCGTTTACGAAGGGGCATGCGATCCCTCGAAAAACTACGACGATCTGACGCCGATCCAGAGTAAGCGGAGTAAACGCGACCCCCAATGACATCTCGCGGACGCGTGTCCGTCGCGGCAATATTGGCGGATGCCCAGACGTTCCAACTCCAAGCCGTGGCCTGTCGCCGACGTGACATTCGTCCAAGTCCGAATTGAGCAGCCCCATGAGCGCCAGATGCGAATCGAGTTTGATAATCGCGTCTCGCTCGTGATCGCTCGCCCGGATCAGATCCCGCTCGCCGCCCGCTTCATCGAAGCACTTCGCGACGGAAAGGAGGCGGCGCGATGATCGGCTTTCCGTCCAGTCTCAACATCCACCTGGCCCTTCAGCCGCAGGATCTTCGCAAGTCCTTCAACGGCCTGACCGCACTCGCAGGCGCAATCAAAACGAGTGGCCTGGAGAGCGGTTGTCTTTTTGCCTTCACCAATAAGCGGCGCAACCGGCTCAAAATCCTCTATTACGACCGCACGGGTGTCTGTATCCTGGCCAAACGACTCGAAACCGGAACCTTCTCCTGGCCAAAGCCCGCGACATCCGGATCGACATCCATGTCGCTGACACCCGAGGCGCTCCAGCTCCTCTTCGATGGAATCGACCTACGCTCCGCCACCATGCGCCCATGGTATCAGCGTGAATGAAAAAAATCCACGATACCCATAATATCTAACAGGCATGGCACGATGATTGCTGATCTCATGCCATCGAAACGCTCGAACAAATCTGTGCCCGCCAAGCCCTCGAAATCGAGGCGCTCAAAGAGCGCAACCGCATCCTTGAGCAGAAGCTCGAACATCTCATCCGGCGGTTCTACGGCGCGAAAAGCGAGAAGATCGACCCGGCCCAACTGGAGTGGCTCTTTGACGACACACCGGGAAAGCCCGAAGCCTCCACCAGCGTCGCCGCACCGGAGGAGGCCGAATCAAAAAGCGGCTCTGAAGCCCAAAAAGCATCGAGCAAGCGCGGCAGCCACCGCTCCCGCATCAAGGGACTCGACCAACTTCCGGTTGAAAAAGAAGAGATCATCCCCGACATGGTCGCCGCCGACCCGGACTCCTTCGAGCGCATCGGCGAGGAAATCAGCGAACAACTCGACTACATCCCGGCCAAAGCCATCCGCCGCGTCATCGTTCGTCCCAAGTTCCGCCGCAAAGCCCAACGCCACCTGCCACCCATCGTCGCACCCGCACCGATCACCCCATTGCTTGGCGGCCTTCCCAGCGCCGCGCTGCTCGCCTTCATGCTGGTGGGCAAATACATCGACCACCTGCCTCTTTATCGTTTGCAACAAATCTTCCAGCGCGCGGGCGTTGGTATCCCGCGCGACCTGATCATTCACTGGATCCATCGGTCAATCAGCCTGATAGAACCGGTCGCCAAGGCCATCCGGCGGGAAACCCTCGCCTCCGATTACATCCAGGTTGATGAAACCACCGTCCGCTATTTGGAGCCGGGTGCGGGCAAGGCACCGCTCGGCTACCTGTGGGTCGTCAACGTGCCCGGTGGCAGCTTGTTTTATCACTGGGGCGTCGGGCGCGGGACCGAGCAGCTCATCGAAACCATCGGCGAAAAATACGTCGGCACCATCCAATGTGACGCCTACAGCGCCTACACCTGCTACCAGAAGCAGCAATCCGCCGAGACGCTGGATTTGATGGCATGCCTTGCTCACATCCGGCGCAACTTCCATGAAGTCATCGAAGCCGGTCCCCATTCCGAAGCAGCCCACATCCTCATGCTGATCGGCCATCTTTACCAGGTCGAAACCCGCCTGCGCGAGATCAAGGCGGGGCCGGCACTTCGCGAAGCGGTGCGCGCCTCCGAAAGCGCCATGATCTACAAGCGCATCGGCAAAATCATGCAAGTGATGCTTCACCACCATCGCCCGCAAATGCCGATGCACAAAGCGCTGGTCTACGGCATCGGCAACTGGGAACGGCTCGGTGTTTACCTCCGCGACGGTCGGATCGAGATCGACAACAACCTTGCCGAGAACGCAATCCGCCCGATCAAGCTGGGTCATAAAAACTGGCTGTTCTTCGGCTCGAGAGACGCCGGGCACGCCGCCGCTTCGATCTACACCTTGGTCGAGAACTGCCGTCGCCACGGCATCCCGGTGGAAAGCTACCTCAAGCAACTCCTCCAGACCCTGCCAGGCGTGACGGACGAAGCGGTCATCGCATCGCTGACGCCCGCGCGAATCGCCGAGGTCCGCCGCCGCAAGCCCCGCATCGCTTGAGAATCGTCAACGGGGTCGCGTTTACTCCGCTTACCTCCTTGTGTTCTTTTGTGGCGAATCATTTTCCTTTCTAGCACCAGAACCCGCACTGCGTTGGCGTGTGGAAAGCGGTGCAAC
>CAYUZK010000358.1:0-2826 GCA_964449625.1 uncultured Archangium sp. | reverse complement strand
GGCGCTGCGGGCGCGGCCGGCGCGGCGCCCCCGCCCACCACGAGCCGCTGGCCCACCGAGATGCGGTTGGGGTTGGCGATGCCGTTGCGCGAGGCGAGGGCCGCCACGGTGGTGCCGAAGCGGGCGGCGAGGCCCGAGAGCGTGTCGCCCGCGCGGACCGTGTACGTCTGCGCGCCGCCGGCGCCCGAGAGGTTCACCGGCGCCGCCGGAGTGGCGTCGAAGCCGTCGGGGATGCGCAGCGTGCGCCCCGCGAAGATGACGTTCGGGTTGGCGATGCCGTTGGCCTGCGCGAGCGCCCCCACCGTGGTGCGGTGCCGCGCGGCGATGCTGCTCAGGGTGTCACCAGAACGAATCGTGTAGGTGGCCATGCCTGGTTGTCGGCCCCGGGCTGCGCCGGAAATTCCGCGCCCTTGCTGCTCGCCTTGACACGTGGAGCACCCACGTCGCAGGGGCAGATGAAGGCAGTGGACCTACACCGAGGCTCCAGCCCGCCCGCTCAGGGCGCGCGGGTCAGCGTGAAGTTCTCGTTGAGCGGCGAGCCCGCGGCGAGCGTCACCGTGCGGCGCACCGGCAGGTAGCCGGCCTTGCTGGCCGTCAGCTCCCAGGTGCCGACGTAGAGGTTGGCGCCGAAGGTGTAGGTGCCGTTGGTCGCGGTGGTGGCGTTGAAGAGGCCACGGTTGACGGTGATGGTGACGCCCGAGAGCGGCGCGTTGTTGTTCGAGCCGTCGAAGGCCGTGCCGGAGATGTTCTCCTTCGCCGGCTCGGTGCCCACGTACACCACGTAGTGGTCCGCCGCCTTCGTCGTGGCGCCGCGCGTGTCGCGGTTGAGCAGGTGCATCACCCAGACGCCCGGCGGCGTGTTGGAGAGGATGATCTGCTTGAGCGAGGTGAAGTTGCTCTGCGTCGCCGGCGGCACCGTGTCGCCGTAGTTGTCGAGCACGTAGTAGTAGCCCGTGTAGTTGGTGTCGGCCCGCGGGTTGGTCCAGTTGAACGCGAGGGCGTTGCTGCCGCCCCAGGTGCGCTCCGCCGGGTGGCTCGTCGAGGCGATGGTCGGGGGCGTGCTGTTGATGTTCACTCTCGCAGTGGCCTTCACCGTGCCCTCGAGGAAGTCGGAGTCGACCGAGACGATGTGGAAGTAGTTGGTGCCCGCCACGAGGGCCGCCGCGGAGACGACGTGCGACTCGGTCTGGTGAAACGTACCGTTGCCCGCGACGCTCGAGGGCAACGTCGCGACGCTCGTCGAGACGCGGTAGTAGTAGCCGTTGAGCGAGGAGAAGGGCTTCGTCCACGCGAGGTACCAGTCGCCGAGCCCGTCGTTGTACCAACGGTCCTCGACGGGGTGGCTGCCCGAGACGACGTCGAGCGGCGGCATCGCGGTGGTGCGGCTGTTGCCCACCACCGTGCCCGTGAAGAGGTTGGTGGTGACGCCGCGGAGCAGCTTCACCCGCCCGTTCGTGCCCGCCGGAGAGCCCGCGGAGCCCGAGGTCTGGATGACGCCGGTGCCGGTGAGCGAGTTGGCCGCGATGAGCACCCCGCCGCCGGAGCCGCCCCCGTTGAGCGCGTTGGCGGTGATCTGGCCATTCACCTGCACCGACTCGGCGACGAGCCGCACCAAGCCGCCGCCCTTCGCCGTGCCCAGCTTGCTGCCTTCGGAGATCGAGAGGTCGTCGTCGCGGTCGTAGGCGCTCACCGACGCGGTGAACACGCAGTCGTAGCAGCTGTAGCTGCCGCCCGAGCTGCACGAGGTGCCCGCGCCGTAGGCCGAGCCGAGCGTGCAGCTCCTGGTGTAGGTGTAGTTGCACGACGAGCGGCAGGTGCCCGAGCGAGACCCGCCTTCCCCGCGCGTTTCGTCACCGAGGTCGTTGGCGTTGATGGTGGTGTTCGCCTCGACGGTGATGGTCTTCGCCGTCAGCTTGAGCTGGCCCGACGGGCCGACGCGCAGCTGCCCCTGGTTCCGGATGATGACGTTGTTGGCGTACTTGAGGTCACCCTCGAGCGTGGTGGTGACGCCGTCGATGACGAGGTCCTGATCCATGCAGCCGCCGAGGTAGCAGCCGTTGGCGCAGCTCTGCGCGGAGGTCCACGCGGTGCCCGCGCTGTCGCACGTCTCGGGCACGTTGCCGTTGCAGCGCTTCGCGCCCGCGGTGCAGGTGCCGGTGCACAGCCCTGCGGAGCAGCTCGCCGCGCACGTCTCGCGGAAGAGCCACGCGGTGCCCTGCGCATTGCAGCTCTCCACGTCGGCGCCGTTGCAGCGCACGGTGCCCGGCTGGCACGACGCCGTCGCCGTGCACATCGCGTTGCTGCAGGCCTGCGGGCACTGCGCCGACACCACCCAGTTGCCGTTGACGTCGCAGGTCTCCACGGCCGCCTGGGTCGTGCTGCAGCGCTTGTCGCCGGCGGTGCACTGCACCACCGCGCAGGCCGAGGCCGTGGGCGCGCAGGTCTGGCCCGACACGCAGGCCACCGGCAGCGACCAGTCGGTGCAGCCGGAGCTCAAGGCCAAGCAGGTCTGCTGCTGGCCGCCCGTGGTGCAGCGCGTGGCGCCCAGGGTGCACTGGTTGGTGCAGCTCGTCGACGTCACGCAGGTGCCGCCGCTGCACACCTGGCCCGTCGCGCACGACGTCTGCAGCACCCAGTCGGTGCAGCCGCTCGAGAGCTGCTGGCAGGCCACCGGCGCGCCCGTGGAGGCGCACTGCCGCGCGCCCGAGGTGCACTGGTTCACGCACGAGGCCTGGCACACGCCGCCGCTGCAGGTGGTGCCCCCGCCGCAGGCCTGCGCCGGGGCGAAGGCCCGGCAGCCCGTGACCGTGTCCACCTGGCAGGTCC
>CAYUZK010000357.1:0-2827 GCA_964449625.1 uncultured Archangium sp. | reverse complement strand
ACAAGCGGCAGGACTGCGACGTGCGCAACGAGTGCCTGCAGCAGCTCGCCGTCGCGGCGGGCACGCTGTACGCGCTCTACGCGTCGGTCGAGCAGAACGCCGCCGGCACCGAGGTGCTGGCCTCGGGTCGGGTCGTCAACCAGGACGGCGCGCAGGTGCGGGCGCCGGTGTCCGTCTCGGCCGCGGTGCGCACGACGGCGGCCGACGCCGCGCGCGAGGCGTTGCAGAAGCTCCTGGCCCAGCTCGAGGTCGAGCACCTGCCGCCCGTGCTGACCGTGGCGCGCGCCGAGCTCAGGCCCGTGGAGGTGACCCCGGGGCTGCCGCCGCTCCCGCCGCCCGAGGTAGAGCCGCTGCCCTTTCCGGGGCGAGCGCCCGCGGTGGAGGTCGTCACCGCGGCGCCTGTCGCGGCGCCTGTCGCGGCGCCTGCGCCCGTCGAGCCGGAGGCCCTGCCCGCGGCGCTGGCGCCGGGGCACGGCGGACGCACCGACGCGCCCCGCGCCAGCGGTGGGCGCGTCGCGGGCCTCGTGTTGGGCGGCCTGGCCCTGGCGGGCGGCGTCGCGGCCGGCGCGCTCGGGGTGACGGCGCTCGACGCGCGCGCGAAGCTGCCGCCGGGTAACCAGTTCACCGACGCCGCGCACGTCGAGGGCCACTTCCGGGTGAACGAGCTGGCGACGGCGAGCCTCGTCGCCGGGGCCGCCGCGGGGGCGCTGGCCGTGGCGGCCGTGGTGGTGCTGGTGACGTCAGGCGACGCGAGCCCGCCGGCCGCGACGGTCTCCATCGCCGCGGGTCGCGACGGGGCGGCGGTGGTGTGGAGCGGCCGGTTGCCGTAGCGAGGGAGCGCGACGCCGCCCAGGGGGGCGTGGCGCTGAGCTTCGGGGAGGAGGCTGGCCGCTCCGGTGCCCCGCACAGACGAGCGCCGCGAACCCCCCACAGAGTCCGCGGCGCTCTGAGTGTTCCTCCACCGGGCTCCGCGACGGCGCGCCGACTGCAGCACGGGTCGCGCCTAAGCTCGGGGGGCTGGCGGGCGCGAAGGGCAAGGTCGACGCGCTCGTCGTCATCGCCGACAAGACGGTGGGCAGCGCGGCGGTGGCGGAGCAGTTGCTCGCCTTCAGCCGCGCCGAGAAGCTGCTGGTGGTGGGCCTCGCCACGGCGCCCCGGAGACCTTCGCGCTCGACGCGGTGACCTTCGCCGCGCGCCAGGGGCTCACCCTGCGCGTGGTGGAGGAGCGCGCGGACGACACTCAGGCCGTCGCTGCCCGGTCAGCGCAGCTCAGGTCAACAGCCGCAGCGCTGCGGCGTCGAGGACCTCGAAGCGGGCCTGCGGGTGCGCTCGGCCCAGCGCCGCTGCCGGAACCGCGCCTCGAGCTGCTTCAGGGCGCCGCTCTTCTCGGCCCTTGAGAGCGCAGACCACTTCACCTCGCTCACGACGAGCCCCGCGCGCTCCTCCCGAACGGCGTCGAACGCGACGCCCGCCTCCCAGGAGCGCGCGCTGCCCGGCCATAGGCTCCGGAGCTGATCTTCGAACACCGTCGAGGCGTGGTCCTCGAGCAGCTTCGTCTTCACCTCGCGCGCGTAGGTGCGCCAGCGCGAGCGGTGCGGTGAGTAGACGTGGAACCCAAAACGGAGGGGAGGGTCGGCAGTGCGGTACAGCGTGCGCTTCGTGCTGCGCACGCTCTCTCCGAAGGGCAGCTGCCGATGGAGCAGCCGCCAGTCGAGGAGCACCTGCAGCAGCCGGGAGAGGCTCGTCTGGGGCGTCCCAAGCCGGCCGGCGATCTCAGAGGGCTTGTGAGCCCCGCGACCGACGGCCTCGAGCACCGCTGGCGCCGTCAGCCCCGAGACACCTTCATCCTTGAGCAGCCGCGAGGGCTCGAACTCCACCGCCGGCGCCGAGCCGAAGAAGAGCTCCTCGGCGAGAGCGATGGAGTCCTGGCCGCGCCGCACCATCTCCCAGTACTTGGGGACGCCGCCTACCAGCGAGAAGCGCACGAAGGACTCCCGCGCCGCCGGGTTCCGCCCGCATGCCTTGCAGAACGCCCGGTAGCTCATGGGGGCCACCTCCACGATGCGGCGCGCGCGACCGAAGAGCGGGGCGCTGCGGTTGAGGAAGAGGTCGTTCATCATCCGGGTGCTGGAGCCCGAGAGGATGAGCGAGCTGCGCCTGCGCTTTCGATGGCCGAGCCAGCGCTGCAGCACGCTGGGCAGCGAGGGCTCAGCCTCGACGAGCTAGGGGAGCTCGTCGAGGCAGATGACGAGGTCCTTCGGGCTGGAGGTCCACGAGCTCCAGCACCTCGGCGAACGTGCGCAGGCCAAGCCCATGCTGCGCAGTGGCGTCGGCGGTGACGCGGTTGGTGATGATGGCGCGCGGGGCGCTGTCGTAGGTGGGGACCGTCGCGTGCCCAGTCATGACGAACATCATGGCGACGAGAGCCCCAGCCCTCTTCGGCGTGGATCGGCTACGATCTACCGCCGTGAGCTGGCGGAATGGGCGAGCGGGGCTGTGTTTGATGGCCGCGTTGTGGGCTTCGTCGGTGCTGGGCGCGCCGGCATCGCTGGACGCCGACCTCGCGCAGGTTCGCACGCTGCTCGCGCTCCCTGAAGACAAGGTCGACCTGACGAGGGCGAAGCTCACCATCGACAAGATGATCGAACCAGGGGTCGACATTCGCGCGGCGGTCGCCGAACTCGACGCGATGGCCGCGCAGGTGCGGGCGACGCTCCCTCCTGGCGCGAACAGCCGCGAGCGCGTCGAGGCGCTTCGCTCGGTCATCTACGAAAACGGACCCGGTAAGCGCCCCTTTGCGTACGACCAGCGGGACCCAACTGGTCGC
>CAYUZK010000356.1:0-2881 GCA_964449625.1 uncultured Archangium sp. | reverse complement strand
CTTGTCCGTCACGCCGCGGGTGAAGAACAGCACGTTCGTCTTCACGCCCTGCGCGTAGAAGATGCCTGTCGGCAGGCGCAGGATGGTGTGGAGGTCGCACTTTTCCATGAGGTCGGTACGAATCTCCCGGCCGACGTTGTCCTCGAAGAGCACGTTGTCGGGCACCACCACGGCGGCGCGGCCACCCGGCTTCAGCGCCCGGTAGATGTGCTCGACGAAGGCGAGCTGCTTGTTCCCCGTCGGGAAGGTGAAGTCATCGCGCGTGGGGCGCCCACCCCCTGCTTTGTTGCCGAACGGCGGGTTCGTGAGCACGACGTCGGCCTTCGCGAGCTGCGCGCCGAGCGGTGACAGCGTGTCGCCGGCGCGGAGGTCACCCTCGATGTCGTGCAGCAGCAGGTTCATCAGCGCCAGGCGACGTGCGTCGTCCACCAACTCCATCCCGTAGAACGCCTGCTTCTTCTGGAACTCCTGCTTCGCGGCGGGGAGGTCGAAGAGGTTATCGGTCTTCCCCTTGATGTACCGGTCGGCCTCGATGAGGAAGCCAGCCGTCCCTGCGGCCGGGTCCTGCACGAGTTCGCCTGGCTTGGGCTGCACGCACTCCACCATCGCGCGCACGAGTGGTCGCGGCGTGAAGTACTGCCCTGCCCCGCCCTTCACCTCTGTCGCGTTCTTCTCGAGCAGCCCCTCGTACAGGTCGCCGAGGTTCTCGCGCTCGGCGCTGTACCAATCGAGTTCCTCGAAGGTCCGCACGAGGATCGCCAGCGTCCTCGGCTCCTTGATGCGCGTCGAGGCGTCCGCGTAGATCTCCCTCACGAGGCGGTTCTTCGCGGTGCCGAGCTCGAGCAGCAGCCGCTTGTAGAAGTCGTGCTGTTCCACGCCCTCGAGCTTCGTCAGGGCCCCCCACCGGTACCCCTTCGGCAGCGCCTCCTCACGGCCCTGCTCCTTCATCATCTTGAGGAAGAGGAGGTACGTCAGCTCCGTCACGTACTGGTGGTAGGTGACGCCGTCGCCCTTCAGGAGCGTGCAGAGGTTCCAGAGCTTCTGGACGATGTCGGTCGTGGAGGTGGCCATCGGGCGCGGACCTTACCGCCGCGGGGGTGACCGGTGAGGTCGCATTGCGGCCTTCCGTTGCCTTCGATCTGACCCGGTGGAATGGTCCCCGCCGTGAGCAAGGCCATCACCAAGCAGGGCCCGCTGCGCCTCATGAGCCTCGAGGACGGCTCGCAGACCATCGAGGTGCTCCTCAACGAGTTGCCGCCACCAGGCGACGCGTACCTCGCCGACTGGTTCCACGCCTCAATCACTGGCCGCACCTGCACCTTCAACTTCGGCAAGACCAGCGTTCGCGGCGACACGCTCGTGACCGTGCTCAGCCTGATGCTCCCCCTGGCCCAGATGAAGGGCCTCGCCGACACGCTCATCGTGGCCCGCGAACGGGGAGCCACTTTCGTTGGGCTGCTCGAGGAGATGGTGAAGAGCCACGGGGCCGCCGACCCCACCCCGCTTGGCGTTCACCAGGCTGTCACCGAGCGCACGAAGGAACACTCTCTCGCCGCGAACTTCGCGGTACTCGGCTACAACGACAGCGACGCAACCGTCTGTTTTTACAGAATCCCACCCAACTTCGACCTACGGAAGATGGGGCCGGATCGGCTCGACCGAGTGCAGGTCATCCCAGTCGTGCGGATCGATACCTCTGCTAGCATCTTGTTGGAGTTCGCGCGGCGCGTTACGGAGTTCGCCGCTACCCTCTCGAAGGCCACGCCATGATGCGTTTTGCACAGTCCTTCTTCCGGCCCGACGACGTGCTGCAGGTGAACACGCCTGCCGACGTGTCCCGGCCGAGCGCCAAAGTACGCCTCACCAACGAGGGGCCGTACCGAATTCCGTCAAGTGGCTTCGCGGCGATGACCGCCGCCCTCGCGCTCACGGTCGCTGGCAGGCCAACCGTCCTCAACACCTTCCGGCCCCTGCCGGTTCACTCAGCCACGCCCTCCTCGCTGACCCTCGAGCTGATCGCCCCCAGCCCGCTCCGCGCGTGGGCGGCCTCGCGTTGGGGCGAACGAAAGGGCCCTCGCCCCAGCAAGGCCGAAGTGAAGGACCTGCTCGCGTCGATTCGGAAGAACCTCGCGAATGCCGGCTGACGTGGCGCCCTGGCCGTATCGCGTCGTCCCCGACACCAACATCTTCGTCTCAGCCGTTCATCCGGAGCGTGCCGCACGACGCAGGCGCGACGGATTTCAGGTCTCCCCGAGCGAGGACTTCATCCTCAGGGCCGTCGGGCAGGAGTTCGTTTTGCTCCTGAGCCTGTCGTGCTTCCTCGAGTTGGCCGAGAAGCTCGAGGAGCTCGGCGTCGACACCGCGCAGGCCCAGCAACTGCTCGAGTATCTCCGCGCGATCGCCGAGGAGGTAGTCGTGCGTTCGACGGAGCCCTATTGCGACGATCGCGACGACGACAAGTTCGTCTGGGCTGCGCTCGATGGCGATGCCACCCACCTGGTCACCGCCGACAGGGCACTGACGCGCGCCGGGGCCCTGCACCGATTCCGGGTGATGCAGGTCGTTTCGTTCCTCCGGGTACTCCGCGCCGAAATCAAGGACCGCGCCCAGCTTCCATAGAGCTGCTTGAACATCCATAGAGCTCAGGTCGGACTTCCAGAGAGTTCGCCTGACTTCCGTAGAGTCCCTGCGCAGCTATCCGGCTCGCCAGACCTGATCCTGCAATTCGGCCACCACCTGCTCGAGCTTCCCGTCGAACACCTTGTCGATGCGCGTGAAGCCGCCCTGCGCTTGGTACGCCCCCTCATCGAAGAGCGGCCGGTCGATGACCTCGTTCTCCTTGATGGCCTTCGCGATGCGCTTGAGCCACTGCACCTGCGGC
>CAYUZK010000355.1:0-2886 GCA_964449625.1 uncultured Archangium sp. | reverse complement strand
CGGCGCGGCCGCGGGCGGGCTCGCCGTGTTCCTGGTGCTGCTCGCGCGCCGCAGCGCGCGCCCCCCGAAGCTCGACGATTGAGGCGGGCGCGCCGAGGCCGGAGTGCGTAGGCTTGGTGCTTGTGAAGCGCGTCGTGCTGCTGTCGCTGAGCTGGGTTGCCCTGTCCTGGTGTGGAGCGCCGGCGGGTGTGCCTGATGCGGGCGCCGACGCGGGCACCGCTGATGCCGGCTCACTCGACGACGCCGGGTTGCCGGGAGACGCGGGCCTCTTCGACGCGGGGGTCGTCGATGCCGGAGCGGACGCCGGCGACGTCGATGGAGGCGAGCCGCCCGACGCCGGTGAGGGCGACGCGGGGCTGTCCGACGCCGGCGACTCCGACGGGGGCCTCGACGACGCCGGCACCGAGGACGCAGGCCCGCCGCTCCTTCGCGACGACGCGGGGTGCCCCGTGCCCACGGGCACCGAGCCGGCCTTCACGTTCCGCGCGATGGCCGCCAACCTCACCAGCGGCAACTTCCAGTCGTACGATCCGGGGCACGGCCAGCGCATCATGCAGGGCTCGCACCCCGACGTGGTGATGATCCAGGAGTTCAGCTACGGCCTGAGCTCCACGCAGGACCTCGACGACTTCGTCTCCATCACCTTCGACGGCTCGTTCTCCTGGCACCGCGGCGCGGGCATGCTCCCCAACGGCGTCATCAGCCGCTTCCCCATCGTCGCGCGGGGCGAGTGGGAGGACACCCTGGCGTCGAACCGCGAGTTCACCTGGGCCCGCCTCGATCTCCCCGGCCCGGCCGACCTCTGGGTCATCTCGGTGCACCTGCTCACCGCGAACGCCACCACCCGCAACAACGAGGCGCGGCAGCTCGTGGAGTACCTCAACCAGCACGTGCCGGCCGGCGACTACGTGCTGGTGGGCGGCGACTTCAACACCGACACGCTCCAGGAGGCCACGTACACCACCCTCGCGCCGCGCTTCGTGGTGACCGAGCCCCAGCCCGCGGACCACCTGGGCAACGGCATGACCAACGCCAACCGCACCAAGGCCTACGACGGCCTCTTCGCCTCGCGGTGCCTCGCGGCGCGGCAGGTGGCCACCGTCCTCGGCGCCTCGCAGTTCGACGCCGGCGCCGTCATCGACACCCGCATCTACACGCCGCTCTCGGAGATCGCCCCCGCCCTGGCCACCGACTCGTCGGCCAGCGGCATGCAGCACATGGGTGTGCTCAAGGACTTCCTCATTCAGCCGTGAGCCGCCGCCGCGCGCGGCGCTCGCCCACCGGCCCGAAGCGCTCCACCGTCACGTCGCGGCCGTCGCTGCGGAAGGTGATGGCGCCGTCTACGTCGGTGCGATGGCACTGCGCCCCGGCGGCCTGCCAGCGCGCCACCACGTCGGCGCGGGGGAAGCCGAAGCGGTTTCGCCGCCCGACGCAGAAGACGACGTGCCGCGGCCGCGTGGCGGCGACGAAGCCGGGCGTGGAGCTGGTGTCACTCCCGTGGTGGGGCGCCTTCACCACCGTCACCGGCCCCGCGCGCAGCGCCGCCTCGCCGGCCGCCTCGAGATCGCCCGTGAGGAGGAAGCTCACCTCGCCGTGCTGGAGCCGCAGCACCAGCGAGCGATCGTTCTCCGAGAGGAGCTCGTCTCGATCCCGGGGCGGCGCCAGCACCTCGAGCCACGCCTCGCCCAGCCGGAAGGGCGCGGCCCCGGCCTCCACGCGCTCCACCTCGGCGTCGCCGGCCGCGACGAGCAGATCCGTCACCAGCGGGCCCTCGTCGGAGCCCGCCGGCAGCCACAGCCGCCGCGTCGGCAGCTCCTCGAGCGTGGTGGTGAGCCCCAGCGCGTGGTCCGGGTGCGCGTGCGAGAGCGCGGCGAGCTCGAGCTGCTCCACGCGCCGCTGCCGGAGGAAGGGCAAGACGAAGCGCCGCCCCGTGTCGTGCCCGCTGGGCACGCCGCCGCCGTCGATCAGCGCGTAGCGGCCGCGGCTGCCCACCACGATGGCGTCGCCGTGGCCCACCGCGAGGAAGGTGACCTCGAGGCCGCTCGCCGGGCGCGGCCCCACGACGTGCAGCGCCAGCGCGGCGGGGGCGGCGAGGGCGAGCCAGCGCCAGCGCCCCGCGCCGAAGACGAGCGCCAAGAGGCCGCTCCACCACGCCAGCGCGAGGCCGACGGAAGGGGAGGGCAGCTCGGCGGTGCCGAAGGGCACCACGGCGAAGACCTCGGCCGTCGCCACGAAGAGGCGCGAGAGCTGGAGCCCGAGCCACAACACCGGGGTCGCCAGCGGCGCCCAGGCCAGGTGCAGCCCGGCGCCGGCGGCGGCCAGCACCGTGAGCGCGCCCGACAGCGGCAGCGTCACCACGTTCGACACGAGGCCCGCGAGGCTCACGCGCTGGAAGGCGCCCATCACCAGCGGCCCCGTCGCCAGCGTCACCGCGAGGCTCGCCGCGAACGTCTGCAGGGCCGCCTCGCGGCCGCGGGCGAGCGCCAGGGCGAGGCCGCCCGTGGTGGCCGGCGAGGGTGGCGGCACCGGCAACGCGCCGCGCAGCGTCGGCGAGAGCAGCACCAGGGCCAGCACCGCGCAGAACGAGAGCCGCACCGAGAGATCGAAGGGCGCAGCGGGATCCTGCGCCAGCATGGCGAGGGCCGCCACGGCGATGGCGTTGAGCGGGTCGCTCCGCCGGCGCAGGGTGGCCGCGCCCAGCACCAGGGTGCACATGACGGCCGAGCGCACCGCGGGGGCCTGCAGCCCCGTGAAGAGCACGTAGCTCCACACGAGCGGCACGGCCAGCGGCGCCGCGAGGGCCCGGGGGTCGACTCGCCGCGCGAGCGTCGTCAAGCGCCGCGACGCCAGCCAGCGCAGCGCCGCGAAGACGGCGAAGGCCAGCAC
>CAYUZK010000354.1:0-3029 GCA_964449625.1 uncultured Archangium sp. | reverse complement strand
GGCGGCGTCCTCTGGTTGCGCGCCGGGGGCAAGAGCCTGTGGCCGCTGTTGCGCGACGGCGACTCGCTGCGCGTGGTGCGCTGCCGGGAGGCCGAGCTGCGGCCTGGTGACGTGGCCGTCGTCGCCTTCCCCGACGGGCGGCTGGTGGCGCACCTCGTGGTGGCGCGGGCGCCGCTGCGCACGGCCTCGAGCGTCGGCGTGCTCGACCCGCTCCCCCTCGAGGCCCTGGGCCGCGTCACCGCCTTCAAGCGCGCGGGGCAGCGCTGGCCATGGCCGCGCGCGCTGGGCCTGGCGCTCCGCTGGCTGCCGGCGTCAGCGCGGGCGCTCAAGCGCGTGCCGGGGGCCCGCGCGCTGGCGCGGCGCGCGCGCGATCGCTAAAGCGCTCGGGGGGCCGCTCAGCCCCAGAGACCGACGGCCATGAGCGCGCCCGCCAGCCGCAGCACGGGCTCACGCGGCACGCCGCTGGCCAGCAGCTCGTCGAGCGACTCGCCCTTCGCCAGGCGCCGGCTGAAGCGCAGCTCCGCGGGCCCGAGCTCCAGGCGGGCGAAGGCGGGCGACGCGGCGTCGAGCGCGCGACGCGGCCGGTCGTCGTCGAGGAGGTACCCCTCGATGGCGGCCAACGGCACCCAGTGCCGGAAGGCCGTGAGCAGCCCGGAGGAGAGCGGCACGTGCATCACCGGCCGGATGGCCTTCGGGGGCTCGACGCGCACGACGCCGCGCATCGAGAGCGCCGCGCCGAGGCGGAAGAAGACCTGGCGCTCGAGGGCGGCCGCGAGGTCCGAGGGCGTGAGCAGACCGTCGATGACGAGCTGGTCGCCCAGCAGCTTGCCGTGCTTGGCCGCCTCGGTGGCGACGGGCTCGATGAGCACCGGGTCGAGCAGGCCCTCGCCCGCGAGCATGTCGCCCAGGCGCTCAGCCTTGAGGTTGCTGTCGACCGAGGTGAGGTGCCCGGCGGCGACGTGCACCGCGCGCCGCACCTCCCCGCGCTGCACGACGACCAGGCCGCCCTTGCCCTGCCGCTCGAGGTCGGCGAGCACCATCTCGAGAATGACGTTGAGGGTAGTCACGGTGAACACCTGTCGGTGAGGAGCTCGAAACTAGCACCACTCTCTGGGCAGTGTTCGGCACTAGACTGTTTGACGAACGCCGGCAGGACCTGCGGCGGGTGAGTCGATGCCGCGCTTCGTGCTTCGCAAGGGGTTCCTGGTCGTGCCCGCTCCCGAGGGCGGAGGCCGACTCGTGCACGTGCGCACGGAAGACGCGCTGCACGTGAGCGCTGAAGATTTGCCGCACCTGCTGCTCAGCGGGAGCAGCGGCCTCGACGCCGAGCAGGGCCCGGCCCTGGCGGTCGGACAGCGATACGAGGCGCTCGGCTTCCTCGTGCGCCCGGAAGGCGAGGCGCGGCCAGCCGACTTCTACGAGCTGTCGCTCGACGACGCGCCCCACGTCCCGACCCCTCGCGCCTCGCCAGCGCCCGTCATCGCGCCCGTCGTGTTGCCCCCGTCTTCCCTCTCACCGGCGCCCGTCATCGCGCCCGTCGCGCCACCGCAGTCTTCGCTCTCCCCGGCGCCCGTCATCGCGCTCGTCGCGCCACCGCAGTCTTCGCTCTCGCCGGCGCCCGGCATCGCGCCCGTCGCGCCACCGCAGTCTTCGCTCTCGTCGACGCCCTTCAGCGCGCCCGTCGAGCCACCTCGGTCGTCGCTCTCATCGGCGCCCGTCAGCGCGCCGCTCGTGCCGCTGCCGGGCGCCCCGCTGATCGACGATGCCGAGCTCGCCCCGCTCGTGCCGCTGCCCGGCGCCGCGCTGGCCGACGACGCACACCTCGTTTCGCCCGAGCCGCTGCCCGGCGCCCCGCTGGCCGACGACGCAGACCTCGTAGCGCTCGAGCCACTGCCCGACGCCCCGCCCGCCAGCGGGAGCGCCGTCAGCTCGAGCGGCGCGAAGGCCGAGGGCGAGACTGACTGGGGCGACGCCCTCGCCATGCTCGAGCCGCTGCCTGACGCGCCGCCGGCCGGGCCCATGGGCGAGGCGCCCCTCGCCAGCGCCGCGGAGCCTCCGGCTGCAGGGCTCGCGCCCCCCTCGGCCCTGGCGCGCGAGCCCTGGGCTGGCGCACGAGAGACCGCGTCGCCGGCGGTCGCCGGGCTCTGGCCAGCCCCTCCTGCGGCGCCGTTGCCCGCTCCAGCGGTCGAGGCAGAGGAGGTCCACGCGATCGCCGAGCTGGAGCCGCTCCCCGAGGCAGAGACGCCGACCGTCGAGGGACTCCTCGCGCTGGAGCCCCTCGGCCAGGACGAGTCGCTGATGGTCCCGGGCGTCGCCGAGGCGGAGCCGGAAGCGGCGGCTGCGAACGCTGGCCAGCCACCTGATGCCGGATGGGTTGATGGCTCCACGGCGGCACTCGCGCCTGCGGGGGCAGGCGAGCAGGCACCGAGCGGACCTCTTGAGGCGGCGCCCCTTGCTCAGGTGCTGTTCGAGTCGACGCCGTCGCAGCTGGCGCCACCCTCGGAACTGCCGACCCTCGCGCTGTCCGAGGTGCCCCCGCCGCCACCCATCTCGTCACCCTCGGCGTGGGGAGCTCAGGCGGCGGCGCTCGACGCCGTGCCGGCCGCGCGTCGAGTGCCTGAATCGAAGGGCTCCCCCGGGCCGGCCCCTGCACCGGCGGTCGATGCAGTGCCTCCACCGGCACCCCCCGCCACCTCGAACGCGAGCCGCGCGAAGTGGCTCACCGCCGCGGCACTGGCCGCGCTCGCCCTCGGCGTCGGCTTGACGTTCGCCCTCCGCGACGGGGGCGGCGCGGGGCCCGAGACTCCCGACGAGCCGCTCGCGCAGGTCGACGCGAAGCCCCCAGCCGACCCGACGCCGACGGTGGACCCGACGCCGACGGTGGACCCGACGCCGACGGTGGACCCGACGCCGGCGGTGGACCCGACGCCGACGGTGGACCCGACGCCGACGGTGGACCCGACGCCGGCGGTGAACCCGACGCCGACGGTGGACCCGACGCCGACGGTGGACCCGACGCCGACCGTCGA
>CAYUZK010000353.1:0-3080 GCA_964449625.1 uncultured Archangium sp. | reverse complement strand
TCTGAGGGCGGCGGCCGCCTGGGCGCGCGGCGAACGCACTTCGCCGCCCACCCGCGCGCGGCCGGCGATAGGCTCCCGGGCCATGCCCAACCCCACCGCGACGTTCGAGACCAGCCTCGGCTCCTTCACCGCCGAGGTCTTCCTCGACCAGATGCCGGTCACCGCCGGCAACTTCATCTCCCTGGCCAGGAGCGGCTTCTACGACGGCCTGCACTTCCACCGCGTCATCCGCAACTTCATGGTGCAGTTCGGCTGCCCCAACTCGAAGGACCCCAAGAGCGCGAAGGCCGGCATGGGCGGGCCCCCCAGCGGCGACATCAAGGACGAGTTCACGGTGAAGCTGTCGAACGAGCCCCTGACGCTGTCCATGGCCAACACCGGCGCGCCCAACTCCGGCGGCAGCCAGTTCTTCATCAACACCGTGCACAACGACTTCCTCGACTGGTTCACCCCGGGGCCGTCCAAGCACCCCGTCTTCGGGAAGATCGTCTCGGGCCAGGACGTGGTGAAGAAGATCGAGACCACGCCCACCGACGAGGGCGACCGCCCGCGCACGCCGGTGCAGGTGCTCAAGGTCACCATCACCGGCGCCTGAGCCCCGCAAAGGACTCGCGCTCGAGGCGCCCCCTTTGAAAGGCACCTCGAGCGCGTTGTCCCACCACGAAGGTCGCTGTCGGCTTACTTCGCCTCGACGAGGAGGCCCATGACCGCCTCGGTGCCGCGCTCGGCGTTGAACTTGGAGGCGTACATCTCGCTCACGCCGATGACCGCGCCGTTGCCGGCCTTGAGCACGAAGTAGTACTTGCCGTCGGCCGCCTCACGCACGTCGAAGCGGGCCGGGTTCGCGCCGTTGGTCTTCACCGACGAGATGCCGCCCGTGGCGCCGCTGCGCGACGCGTAGCCCTGCGACTGGAGCACGATCTGGCCGTTGCGGGCCTTGAGGTGGAAGTAGTAGCGGCCGTCCTTGCCGCGGAAGGTCTCGAAGCGGGTGTCGATCTCCGCCGCCGGGCCCTGCGCCACCACCGCCTTGACGATGGTCTGCACCGCCGCCGCGCCGCGCTCGGCCGAGGCGCCCGTGGTGTACATCTCGCTCACGCCGATGATGCGGCCGTTGCCCGCGACGAGCACGAAGTAGCGGCTGCCGTCACGCGCCTCCCGCTGCAGGTAGCGCATCGGGTTCACGCCGTTGGTGCGCACCGTCGAGATGCCGCCCCGGGCGCCGGACAGCGTGGTGTAGCCCTCGCTCGCCAGCACCTTCTCGCCGTTGCCGGCCAGGAGGTGGAAGTAGAACTGGCCGTCGCGGCCCTTGAAGGTCTCGAAGCGGCTGTTGGCCGTCAGCTCCGCGCCGAGGTCGACCAGCTCCTCGCCGTCCTCCCCGTCGAGGTAGGCGTCGGCAGGGCCGCACGCGGTGAGCATCAGGGTCAGCATCAGGAGCGAGGAGCGGAGGGCGTTCATGGGATTCTCTTTCGTGAACTTCGAGGACGAAGACCGTGTCTGCACCCCGCATGCCGAACCAACGAAGCCGTCAACCCACTGAATCGACTCGCGCAACCAGCTGGCATTGTTGCCTCAAAGCAACATTCTGGGCTATGGACGCAACGAATGATTCATGAGTTCGACACTGACACCCAGCTCCACTCCGCCGACATGGAGCACGTGGCCCGGCGCCTGGTGGAGGTCGCCTGCGCGCGGACACGGACCAACAACGGCGCCGTCTTCTTGTGGGACCTGAAGGCCAAAGGCCTGTCGGTGGACTTCCACATGGTGGACGGGGTCATCGTGACGCTGCCGGGCACGGGGTCGGTGCTCAAGCCGCGCCGCGACGGGCGGCGCAACGGCATCGCGCTCGAGTGTTTCGAGGCCCAGGCGCCCTACCTGTGCAACGACACGGCGACGGACCCCAACTACGCGCGCTACTTCCTCGACGTGGCCTCGGTGCTGGCCGTGCCCATTCCCTGGCAGGGCAAGCCCATGGGCGTGCTCACGGTGTCGTCGGTGACGAGCCAGGCCTTCGACTACAGCCACGTGCAGGCGCTCGAGGAGGTGGCCGCCGCCGCCGCCAAGCACCTGCGGCGGGCGTCGCTGGCGCGGCAGACGAAGGCCGACGGCCGGCCCTTCGTCATCAAGGGGCTCTCGCCCTCGTGGCTCGAGGTGGAGCGCCGCATCGAGCAGGTCTCGCCCACCGTGGCGCCGGTGCTGGTGACGGGCGAGAGCGGCACCGGCAAGGACCTCGTCAGCCGCGCCATTCACTTCAACAGCAAGCGCGCGCACAAGCCCTTCGTCACCGTCAACTGCGCCGCCATCCCCGAGACGATGCTCGAGAGCGTGCTCTTCGGGCACGTGAAGGGCGCCTTCACCGGCGCCAGCTTCGACAAGGTGGGCGAGTTCCAGAAGGCCGACGGGGGCACGCTCTTCCTCGACGAGCTCGGCGAGCTGCCGCTCATGCTCCAGGCCAAGGTGCTGCGCGCCATCGAGCAGGGCGAGGTGTCGCCGCTGGGCAGCAACGCGGCGCCCGGCCGGGTCGACGTGCGCCTCATCTGCGCCACCAACCGCGACCTGCGGCAGATGGTGGCCCAGGGGCAGTTCCGCGACGACCTCTTCTTCCGCGTCGGCGTCATCACCATCGAGCTGCCCGCGCTGCGCACCTACAAGGACAACCTCCCCATCCTCGCGCAGGTGTTCCTCCAGCAGGCCGCGCAGCGCCACGCGCGCAAGGTGACGGGCCTGTCGAAGGAGGCCATGGCCGCCGTCACCGCCTGGGACTTCCCCGGCAACGTGCGCGAGCTCAAGAACACCCTCGAGCACGCCGTCATCATGGCCCGCGGCGAGACAGTGGAGCTCGACGACCTCCCGAAGACCATGCGCGGCGACGGCGCGGGAGTGGTGGCCGCGCGGCCGTCGGCCCCGGGCGCGCCGCCGGCGCCCACGAAGACGCTCGCCGAGCTCCGCGAGGCCTGGCTGGCCCCCCTCGAGCGCAAGTACCTCGCCGAGCTGCTCGACGGGCACGGCGGGCGGGTGGAGGCCGCGGCGAAGGCGGCGGGCGTCAACCGCGTGACGATGTACCGGCTGATGACGAAGCA
>CAYUZK010000352.1:0-3090 GCA_964449625.1 uncultured Archangium sp. | reverse complement strand
CGGGCCACGGCGCCCGTCGCGCTGCCGGCGCAGCCTGTGTCGGCCCCGCGCGCGGAGCGTCCCGCGGTGAAGACGCTGCGGCGCTCGGGCACGCAGCCCGCGCACGCCCCCGAGGCCGCGAAGGCGCCGGCCTCGCCCCGGCGCTCAGGTCCGAAGGCCGGTGTCGCGCCCGAGGCCGCGAAGGTCCAGGCCGCGCCGCAGCCCTCAGCCGAGCAGACCTACCTCATGCTGCCGTCGGTGACCGAGTCGATGACCGACCCGTACATCGCCATCTTCGACATCCTCGACAACGACGCGAAGCAGGAGCGTCTGCGGAGCGCGCGGCCCCGCGCCGTGCGCCGGCGGGAGACGACGCCGATGCTCAGCCGCCGCGCTGGGAGTTGAGCGCGGGCGTTGACCGCCGCCCGCTTGGGACGATCCTCGAGCACCGCGGGGATCGCTTCCAGACGTCGAGGTCGCGCGTCGGCTCGGCCGAGCCATGCAGGACGGCTGACACGCCGCCGACCACGATGAAGTCGACGCGCGCTTCGTGCAGCGCGCGGAGCGCCTCAACGAACTGGATTGCCATCGTCCACCGGCAGGCCCGCGGCCTTCCTCAGCGCGTCCGTCGCGTCGACCAACGCCTGGAGCCGTTGGGGCCGCTCCAGCGGCGTGGCGGCGAGGTTCTCCTCGGTCAGGGATGGAGACGATCCTCACGAACCGCGCGGCCACCAGCGGTGAGGCACCGGGTGCGCCGGCCGACCGGCTCCAGGACAGGAGCGCTGGTCGGTCGCTCGACGCCTCACGCCGTACAGCGCCGCAGCACCGGGTCTTCGCGCAGCATCGCCGCGACCTCGTCGCGCGTGTCTCGCGTCGAGAGCACCGTGTACTGCTCGGGCCGCAGCGCCGGCGCGTCGGCCACTGCGGCCAGGACCTCGTCGCGCCCGAGCGGCTGCGCGGCGCAGGCGGCCCACAGGCCGGTCGCCTCGCCGAGCGCCTCGAGGCGGGCGAGGGCCTCGCGGGCCTGGGCGCCCAGGCGCGTCGGGTCACCGCCGTCGCGCCGCGCGGGCACCGTCACCGCCAGCAGCCGCAGCGACACGAGGCTCATCAGCGCCACCTGCAGGCCATGCGCGCGCGGCGCGGCGAGCCGGGCGTCGAGGGCGTGCGAGAGGAGGTGCTCCGAGCCGCTGGCCGGGCGGCTCGAGCCGGCGAGCTCCATCGCCACGCCGTTGAGGAAGAGCGCCGTGCCCAGCAGGCGCAGCCCGTCGTCGTCGAAGGTGGGCCGCGCCAGCACCTGGTGCACCGTGGCGTCCGAGAGGAGCGCGGCGAGGTCGTCCACCGGCTCGCCCGTGGCGTGGAAGGCCAGCTTCCAGTCGAGCACCGCCGACAGCTTCGCGCAGGCGTCGCCCAGGCCCGCGAGCCAGAGCCCGCGCGGCGCCTGCAGGCACACGCTGGTGTCCACCACCACGCCCGCCGGCATCGCGCCGCGCACCGTGCGCCGCGCCCCGCCCTCGGTGACGCTGGCGAAGGGGCTGGCGAAGCCGTCCTGGCTCAAGGACGTGGGCACCGCGAGCCACGGCAGCGCGCGCGCCGCGGCCTGCTGCTTGGCCTCGTCCATGGCCCGGCCGCCGCCGAAGGCCACCAGCGCCTCGCCGTCGCGCGTCACCAGCCGCGGCCCCAGGGCGGCGCAAACGGCGTCGAGGAGCGGCGCCGGCAGCCCGTCGCCGGCGCACAGCTCCACCCGCGAGAGACCCAGGCGGGCGACGTAGACGCCGAGCCGCGCGAGCGCCCCGGGCTTCATGCGCACCAGCGACGGCAGCTGCACGAGCCGACCCGTGGCGAGGAGCGCGCCGGCCATCACGTCACGGCAGCACGATGATGGTGTCCTTCTGGCCCAGCACCGCCCACACCTGGTCGACGGCGGTGTCGGAGATGGCGATGCAGCCCAGCGTCCAGTCGCTCGTGCCGCCGCGGCCGTGGATCTCGAGGTAGCTGCCCAGCTGCGTCGTCTGCGGCGGCACGGTGCAGTTGTCCTGCGCGGTGTCGATGGCCGTCTTCTGCGCCTGGGTGATGAGGCCCGCCGTCAGCCCGCGGGCCGCGTCGGCCTTGTCGGGGTACGAGATGAGCCAGGCCTTGTAGTACTGCGAGTTGGGCAGCAGCGACGCCGCGTAGAAGACGCCCTCCGGCGTCTTGCCGTCGCCCTCGCGCTCCTTGTCGCCGATGGGCGCGTAGCCCAGGCCCGCCTCGTAGTTCGCCACCAGCACGCCGCGGTTGCACAGGGCCACGTTGCGCGCGCTCTTGCGCACCACCACGTAGTTGTCCTTCGTGGTGTCGCAGGGCGACAGGCCGCTGCCGTTGGTGCCCCAGGCCGCGAGGCAGTCGCCGGCGCCGTACGACGAGTTCCACGTCGGCCGGTTGCTCCCCGGCAGGCACACCCGGTAGGTCGCGTCGCAGAGGTAGCCCTCGGCCTGTCGGCACTCGCTGCTCGCCGTGCACTTCTTGAGGCAGGAGGTCTGGCCGTTGCCGATGCCGAAGCACTCGGAGCCCGTCGGGCAGCCGGAGTAATCGCACATCGTCTTGGTGCACATGCCGTTCTGCGTCGAGAGGCACGACTTGTGCGCGCAGCTGCTGTCCGTCGCGCAGGCCGCGCCGATGTCGTTGGCCGGTGCCGCCTCGCCGGGCCAGCGCTGGCCAGGCTCCGGCATGCAGACCTTGAAGATGCGCGACGACTGCTGGTACCGCTCGCGCAACACGCAGGAGTACCCCGGCCGGCAGCCCGTGGGTGACTGAGCGAAGTCGCACTCGGCGACGCACCGAGGCAACCCGTTGGCGCTCACGCAGCGGGTGAGGGTGTTGCCGGAGCTCCCGCCGACGCTCGCCGCGTCGGGGCACACGTAGGTGCTGCCCGAGAGCGTGCAGGCCTGGGTGCAGAAGCCGTTGGGGAAGCTCGCCAGCTCGCAGCTCGCCGTCGAGGTGTAGCCCGGCGCCGAGCAGCTCGACGTGCCCGTGCAGGCCCCGCCGATCCACGAGGCGTTGAGCTCGACGCCCGGCGTGGAGCCGCCGCCGCCGCCCGTGGAGCCGCCGCCGCCGCCCGTGCTGGAGCCGCCGCCG
>CAYUZK010000351.1:0-3092 GCA_964449625.1 uncultured Archangium sp. | reverse complement strand
GGCCGCCGGCGCGCCCCTCGCGCCGCGCATCACCAGCCCCACCTCGAGCCCCGGCGCGCCGCCGCCCCGGCCGGTGGCCGCCGCCGCGGCGCGCAGCCCCTCGAGCCCGCCCAAGCCCGTGGCGGCCGAAGGCGGCCTGTCGGAGCAGAAGATCAAGGCCATCTACGACGCCTACGTGATGGCCAAGAAGCGCTGCGGCGAAGACACCCGGGCGGTGACCTTCGACTCCGTCTCCAGCTCGCTCAAGAAGCAGGTGCCCGAGCTGATGAAGCAGCACAACGCCAAGAGCGTGGAGTTCAAGGTCGTCATCAAGGACGGCAAGGCCGTGCTGCGCGCGCTGCCCAAGGAGTGAACCGCCGCCCGACGCCCCGGGCTCACAGGCGCCCATGAATCAAGACCTCATCCCCATGCTGGTGACGGGCGGCGTCGTGGTCGCCTTCCTCCTCTTCAAGCGGCTGGGCCAGGTGAGCGGCCCGAAGGCGCGCGAGCTGGTGCAGGGCGGGGCGCTCCTGCTCGACGTGCGCAGCGCCGCCGAGTTCTCCTCCGGGCACATTCCCGGGGCGGTGAACGTGCCTGTGGGCGAGCTGCCCCGCCGTGTGGGCGGCCTCAAGAAGGGGCCCGTCGTCGTCTACTGCGCCTCGGGCGCCCGCAGCGCCATGGCGCGCTCGCTGCTCAAGGCGCAGGGCTTCGAGGCCTTCAACCTCGGCGCCATGTCGCGCTGGTAGCGCCCGCCTACTTCCGCGTCGTGCGCACCACGAAGACGGGGCGCACGCTGTCGCGCAGCACGGCCTCGGCCACGGAGCCCAGCACCGCCCGCGAGACGCCGGAGCGCCCGTGCGAGGCGATGACCACCGTGTCCACCCCGAGCTGCTGGGCCAGGGCGTTGATGGCCCGGGCCGGGTCGCTCGCGCGCAGCACGTGGGTGCGCGTCACCACGTCGCGGGCCGAGGCCGTCGTCGGCGTCAGCGCGCGCAGCCGCGCGGCGAGCTCCGACTCGACCTTCGGGGTGGCGTGGGGCGTGGGGAGCGCCGGCGAGTAGAGGTCGGCCAGGTCGCCGGCGACGCCCTCCGAGGGCGTCACGTGCACCAGGGCCACCTCGCCGCCCGCGTCCACCATGGCGTAGGCCCAGGGCACGGCGGTGTTCCCCATGCGCGAGAAGTCCGTCGTCACCAGCACGCGCTTGAAGCGCGGGGGCGTCAGGTCGTGCTCCGCCGCCGACTCGTCGGGCGGCACCACCGCCACGCTCATGCGCGAGAGGTGCAGCGTGGCCGCCGAGACGCTCCACATGCGCGCCAGGCCCGTGCGGCGGTGGCTGCCCACCACCACGAGCTGGCAGCGCTCCGACTCGCCGAGCTCCAGGAGGTGCTCGGCCACGCGGCTGATGCCCAGCTTCGCGCGGTAGAAGAGCTCGCCGGTGCCGGGCAGCTCGGGCACCGCGCGCTTCAAGTCACGCTCGATGAGCGACTCGAGCACCGGGTCGGGGTCGGTGAACGAGAAGCGCCGGCCGGTGAAGCCGTAGTGCTCGTGCGCCTCGCCCGCGTAGTAGACGCGGCCGAGCACCACGTCGACGGGCGCCACCTTGCGCAGGGCCGTCACCCACCGCAGCGCGCTGGCGCTGGAGCTGTCTTCGTCGAGGCCCACCAGCACCCGGAGCGGCGCGCCCTTCGCCCAGTCGGTGAAGCTCTCGCCTTCGCGCACCACCAGCACCGGCACGTCGGTGCCGCTGGCCACCGCCTCGCTCGTGCCGCCCAGGCGCAGGAGCGACGACGCCCCGTGCCCCGCCGAGCCCACCACCAGCAGCCGCGCCCGCTGGTGCTGCGCGAACTGCCGCAGCGTCGTCACCACCCGCCCTGACTTGAGGGCCGTCTGCACCACGCTCTTCGCGGTGGGCGCCAGGCGCGCGGCCGTCTCCACCAGGCGCTCCTCGAGGAAGCCGCGCACCTTCTCGGCGGCGGCCGCGTCCATCACCTCGACGTCGGGCTCCTGCACGTGCAGGAGCCACAAGGGCTCACCCAGGCGGCCGGCGATGGCCGCCGCCGCGTCTTCAGCTGCCTTGCCCCACTCCGAGAAGTCGGTCGCGCAGACGATGGTCATGGTGCAGCCTCCTTGGGCCCGGGGCGCAGCGCTTCACCGGGCGTGCCGACGGGCCTGCGCGCGTTCACCCCCCGCCCGCAGCGCAGGTCTTGCGCAGGGGCAGAAGGGGGCGCACACCCTGCGGCACGCATCGGGGCCCCCGAGGGGCGCTCCCCTCAGAAGCAGGCCTGAGTGTACTCGATCTCCAGCGGCACGCCGGGCTGCGGCGTGGAGGTGGTGGTGAACTTGATGGAGTTCGACGCGGTGTCGAAGCACCAGTTCGTGCACGTCTGGCCGCTGCAGGTGTTGTTGCCGGCGTTGGGGCAGCCCGAGGCGAAGTTCATGCCGTTGACGCGCACTGAGACCTGCTGGCTCGAGAGGTCGGGCGTGTTGTTGAGGTAGAACTGCGTGCGGTAGCCGAAGGCCGTGCGCCCCAGGTTCTGCAGCGTGGCCGCCCAGTTCGTGTTGCAGATCTCGTCGCGCACGCCCGAGGTGTAGGTGATGATCGGCGTGTAGCGCGTCGCGTTCGAGCCGCTCTCGTCGTAGCTGCAGCCCGAGGGCGCTGCGTTGAGCGTCGGCACCACGCCCGAGAAGGTGAAGTACGAGAGCCGCTGGTAGCCTTTCACGTTCACCAGCAGGTCCTGGTAGTAGGTCACCGGCTGCGTCGACTGGTCGCTCGCGTCGGACACCACCACCACCGCGAGGTTGGCGTCGGTGCGCAGGAAGCCCGCGTTCTCGGCGGAGATGATGGGCGGCGTCAGCGCCAGCGTGGCGCAGGCGAGCGCGTTCTCGCCGCCGGCGCCGTCGGTGCCGACGTTCACCAGCCGAGAGAAGACCTGGCTGACGCCCGGCGTGGTGGGCTTGACGAACTTGAGGCCCGTCGAGTTGTCGCGCACCAGGCGCCCGCCCCAGCCCTTGGAGTTGTTGCTGAAGCAGCCGAAGCCCGGCACGCACTCCGTCTGCACCTCCGTCGTGGTGGTGACGCCGATCTGGTAGTCGACGTTCGCCGCCACCGCGTA
>CAYUZK010000350.1:0-3115 GCA_964449625.1 uncultured Archangium sp. | reverse complement strand
CGTAGCGCGCGGAGCTCTCGGCGTCGACGTAGACCACGTCCACGCACTCGGGCTGGCCGTGCCCCAGGCTCGCGGTGCGCGTGTGCCGCAGCTGCCCGGTGAGGCCCACCACCAGGCCGTCGATGGCCTCGCGCCACGCGTCACAGGTGCCCGCGGTGGCCTCGCCGCCGCAGCACGGCCTGCGCACGAAGCGCCAGCCCGGCTCGCCCGGCAGCGCTGCCCAGGTGCCCGCGCCCAGGCAGGGCACGCCCAAGCGGGAGAGGAGCGTGGGCAGCTCCGCCAGCTCCACGGGCCGGCCCAGCGCCCGGCGGAAGCCCCCGCCCAGCCGCGCGCCGTTCTCGAAGAGGCGCCGGTGGAGCTCCGCCTCGTCCACCTCCGCCGCGCACGCAAAGCGTTCGTCGTCCGTCGCGTCGTCGCTCGTACGCCCGACGACGAGCTCCACCGCCGCCCGCCGCGCGCGACGCCAGCGCTCCGCCAGCTCGTCGATGGTGGCCCCGGCAATCATTCGAGGAGCGCCTTGCAAGACCGGCACCGACTGCAGGTGCGCGACATCGCGTCGACGCTCCACGGCGCCCGTTCCGTGCGCGTGTTTCAAAGTGATTCAAATTGGAATGAGTAGCGCCACTGGCTGACGGCTGGTGAGCGAGCGCGTGCGGGCGAGCGGTTGATCCATGTCAAGTCGCCCGCTCCGCGGCGGTGCTTAGGGTCCGCGCCCGATGCGCCCTCGTCAGCCCCTGCACCGCGAATTGCATGGCGCTGGGGTCGTGTCTCGCTCCGCGCAGCTCCAGGGTCCGCCGCTTCGTGCCTTCGCGGCGAGCTCGCTGTGGGAGGCGCTCACGCCCGACGAGGGCCCGTGGCTCACCTTCCACGCCGGCAAGGAGCGTGAGACGTGGAGTCGCGCGCTGGTGCGGGCGCGGGCGCGACGCTGGGCCGGCGCGCTGCGCGCCGCGGGCGTGGTGCCGGGCGCGCGCGTGGGCGTGATGCGCCCCAACGACGTGGACTTCGTGGCCGGCTTCTTCGGCGTGCAGGCCGCTGGCGCGGTGCCGGTGCCGCTGCCGTGGCCCGTCAACGAGGGCGCCCCCGAGAAGCAGCTCGAGGCCCTCGCGCCGGTGCTGCGGCGGGCGCGGCTGTCGGCGATGGTGACGACGCCGCAGGCCGCCACGGTGGACTGGGGCGCGCCGTGCGTCACCGCCCCGGGCGACGCGGAGGCCGCTGAGACGCCGGCCGTCACCGCCTTCATCCAGTTCACCTCGGGCTCCACCGGCGACCCCCGCGGGGCCGTCATCTCGCAGCGCGCGGCTCTGAGCTGCGCGCACTCCATGGTGCAGGCGCTGGGCCTCGGGCCCGCCGACGTGGGCGTCTCGTGGCTCCCCTTCTTTCACGACATGGGCCTCGTGGGCGTGCTCCTCACCTCGCTGGTGGGCGGCTTCCCGGTGCACGTGCTGCGGCCGGGCGAGTTCCTCTTTCGCCCGCGCCGCTGGCTGGAGGTCGCCAGCGCCGAGCGCGCCACGCTGCTGGTGGGCCCCAACTTCGCCTGGGAGCTGGTGACCCGCAGGGTGCTGCCCGACGGCTTCGACCTCTCCTCGGTGCGCTGCGCGCTCAACGGCAGCGAGCCGGTGCACCGCACGACGCTCGACGGCTTCGCCCAGCACTTCGCGCCCGCGGGGCTTCGGCCCGACGCGCAGCTCCCGGTGTACGGGCTGGCCGAGGCCACCCTGGGCGTCTCGTTCTCGCTGCCCGGCGCGCCGCGGGCTGACCTGTCGCTCGACACCCGCGTCGTGCCCTGCGCCGGCGCGGCGCTGCCCGGCGTCGAGGTGCAGGTGCAGGACGCCGGCGGCGCGGTGGTGGCCGAGGGCGTCGAGGGCGAGGTCTGCGTGCGCAGCCCCGGCGTGATGGACGGGTACTTCCACCACCCCGAGGCCACGGCGAAGGCGCTGCGCGGCGGCTGGCTGCACACCGGCGACCTGGGCGTGGTGCAAGACGGCGCGCTCTACCTCACCGGCCGCGAGAAGGAGCTCGTCATCCAGGCCGGGCGCAAGTTTCACCCCTCCGACATCGAGCGCGTCGTGGCCGGCCTCGTCGACGGCACGCCCAACGGCGTCGCGGCGGTGTCGCGGCCCGACGCGAAGCTGGGGAGCGAGGCGCTGCTGGTGATGATCGAGCTGCGGCGCATCGGCAGCGCGCCCGACCCGATGCTCATCCGCGGCGAGCTGCTGCGCGTGCTGGGTGTGCGCGCCGACCAGGTGGAGTTCGTGCCGGCGGGCACGCTGCCGCGCACCACCAGCGGCAAGGTGAAGCGCAGCGCCGCGGCCGCGCGCTTCGGAGCGCTCCATGGGTGAGGTGCTGGTGCTCGGCGCCGGGGGCTTCCTCGGGCTCAACATCGTCCGCGCGCTCCTGGCGAAGGGCGTCACGCCTCGCTGCGGCCGCCGCCCGCGCGGCAACGTGCTGGGCTTGCGTGGTCTCGGCGTGCCGCTGGTGCCGACGGACTTCACCGACCCCACGGCGCTGCGCGAGGCCTTCGGTGGCGTCGAGGTGCTGGTGCACGCCGCCGCCCACTACCCGCGCTTCAGCCACGAGCCGGAGGCCACCTGGGCCCGCGGCGAGGACGAGCTGGGCGCGGTGCTCGACGCGGCGCAGGTCGCCGGCGTGCGGCGCCTCGTCTACCTCTCGAGCACCGCCACGGTGGCGCCGCGGCCCGACGGGCCCAGCACCGAGGCCGACGTCTTCGACACCTGCCCCGACTTCGGCACCTACCACGCGCTCAAGTGGCGCCTCGAGCGGCGCCTGGCCGAGGCGACGGCCCTCGAGGTGGTGGTGCTGTGCCCGGCCGCGTGCCTGGGGCCCTTCGACTGGAAGGTGGGCACCTCCGCCATGCTGCTGGCCACCGCGCGCGGCGAGCCGCCGCCGCACCCGGCCGGGCGCATCACCACCGTCGACGCGCGCGACGTGGGCGACGCGGTGGCCCTGGTGTGTGCGCACCCCGCGCCGCCGCCGCGCCTGCTGGTGGCCCATGAGTCCTTCGACGCGCACACGCTCTTCGAGGCCCTCGCCCGCCGCTACGGCGCGCCGCCGCCGCCCGCGCCGCTGCCCGCCGTCGTGGCCCGCGCGCTGGCCG
>CAYUZK010000349.1:0-3169 GCA_964449625.1 uncultured Archangium sp. | reverse complement strand
CCCGAGTTCACGCGCATGGTCGGCGAGGCGCGCACCAGACTCGGCGCGTGAGCCTCACCTGTCGGGGTCGATGAGCGCCGTCAGCGGTAGCGCTCGTCGGGGCAGCGCCCGCTACCCGCGAGCCAGGTGCCCCGCGGTCCGCTCGACGGCGAGCAGGAACGCGCGGATCGACTGGTCGAGCGCCGGCAGCGGCGTGTCCTCGATGCGGGTGTGGCTGATGCCCGGCGACGACTGGGCGAACACCATGGCCGTGGGCAGCACGCCCGCCATCTCCGACGCGTCGTGGGGCGGCCCCGAACCTGTGCCCTACCTCACCGTTTCTTCACCACCCAGCGACTCCCGCGATCACGAGGCCGACAAACACACAGATGAAGACCGTCGCTCCTGCTTCCAGGTTCTTCGACTACTTGGGTACGAACTTGGGCTTGCAGGTTCCCTCGGCTCGCGTGGGGCCCTGGCTGCTCCTTGACGTCAGGACGACCGTGCCTTTCACGAAGTCGACGACGAACCGCTTGTTGTCGGTGCCCCATGTGATGACCGCAACGGACTGGCCAAGGGTCTTCGTTTCAAGGTCTCCGAGCGCGCCCAGCCGGCCTCGTCGGACACCACCGGCCGCGGCAGCTTCAAGGTCGATGAAGGCACCGTCGCAGCCCCAGCTTGCACAGGTGAGGGAGTAGAGCGTCTCGCGGCCGGTCGTGCCGTCCTTGAGGACGGCCTGCACGTTGAGCGTGTTCCCGACGACAATGCACGAGGCCTCGCCGAGGTCGACGGCCTGCGAGATCACCAAGGCGCTGAGCAGAGCGAGCATGCCAGTGACTCTATGAGATCTCTCGCTGAGCAGCGGTTGGCATGTCTCCCTTGCAAGCCCAGGGGCTGACCTGAGGTGTCGCAGCCGGCGCCCCCGCCGTTGGGTCGCGCTCCGGCAACGCGGTTGATGGTCAGGGCACCGTGTAGTGCATCAGTCGGGCGAGCCGGTCGAGGTAGAGCGCAAGGGCGCCCGCGCCCGACGTCGGCACACTTGCGTCGTCGTAGAGGTAGATGCTCTCGGTGTCCTCGCTCCCACTACATGAGAGCGCTGCAGCCGTCCGAGCGTCGATATGGAGTTGAGCCAGAGCATCCTCTGCAACCTCAGCTGCGTGGTCGGTGGAACGGAACCCCAGGGGCGCGTAGGCACGATTCAGCACCGCGTAGCCTTGTGGGGTCTTCTTGAGAAGGTACGGGAGGAACAGGTGGCGGAAGTCCTGCTTCGACATGGGAACCTCGTTGGTGCCGTGGAGCTCGATTGCCCTCGGTGTCGCCCTTGTCCGGCCGACGCACGCGAGGCTCGGTCGAGAACTCTACGCTGGCAATCCACTACCGGTGGTGTGTGACCTCCTTCGTCACTGAACGCACCGTAGCCTTCCGGTTGAACGGCGGCGCGCGGACTGGTGGAAGGTGAGAATTCGGGGCTCTCACCCGAACAGCAACCAAGGAGACGGTGATGATCGAGTTGCTGAAGGCGTACCTCGAGGCGGCCGAGTTGGTCGACCGCGTTGAAGCGGAGCGCAAGTGCTGGGGTGATCCGCAGTCTCGGGCGCGAGCGGAGCAAATGTTCCTCGACGCCATGCAGGAGTTGGCGGTCGAAGCTCTCGAACACGCGCGTGCGGCCCTCTGCCGAGGGATGGACGAGAGCTTTCGTCCCTCCGAGGACTTCAAGCCGCGGCAGGAGAGCCCGTTCCCCAGCTGGAGCCTCGAGGAGAAGAGGCTGAAACTCCTTGAGGTGGCGAATCTCGAGCACCGGCGCGTCGTCTTCCGTGGCCCCTCTGGCGCAGTTGAGATCGAGGTTCCCCCGACCCGAGGACCGAGAGCGCTGGTGAGCGAGGCCTTTGGCGCCGTCGTGCCGTCTCGTCGGTCAATCGGCTTTCCGAGTGGCGACGGGAAGTAGCCCGCGGCTCGCCATGCGCTCCGGCACAATCGCCGACGAGCAGCAAGGACGTCGAGCGAGCGCCCATCAATTCCGTGGGGTCTTGGCCAGTCTGCTGTGCTGGCGCGCTTGGGCTTCACCGAGGCGAGGCAGTGGCGCGCGTTCTTCCTGCCGTAGGTCCTCCGTCCTGCCGTGCGCGCACGACCTCCGGACGTGGCGGAGCGTGCTCGACGCGGTGATCGCCGCCATCCGGGTGTCGCTGATGGGTCGCCCCACGTCGTACGATGAAGCGCCATGAAAGCGTCTGTGCTTCCCCTGCACGCCACCTATGGCGCGCGCTTCGAGGCCATGTGCCGCGCGGCGGCTTCCGTGCAGCCCGAGGGCCTCTCCGCCTTCTGGCCCCTGGAGGGCCGGCACTACAAGGAAGCACCGAAGCGCGTCCTCCTGGTCGGCCGCGCCACCAACCAGTGGGGCAGGCATGGGCTCGACGTCTCGGGCGCGCGCGCCGAAAGCGACCTCAGCGGAAGCCAGCAGTTCGTGGACGACGGCAAGTACGCCAGGCGCTCCCGCTTCTGGGAGACGGCGCGCGCCGTGCTGGCATCGCTTGGCGTGGCGCGCCCCGCCGACGAGACCCACGCGAACGGGTGGATGCAGTCGCTCGCGTGGACCAACCTCTTCAAGGTGGCGCCCATGGCGGGGTGGAACCCCTCGGCCGCGGTGCGAGGCGCCGTGCGCCAGGACTGCATCGAGTTACTGCGACTCGAGGTGGAGGCGCTGCGCCCCGACCTCGTCCTGGCGCTGACAGGCGGCGACTGGCTGGCCGAGTTCGTCACCGGCCTCGACCTGCCCCTGCGGCCGACGGGAGGACGGTTTGTCGACGGCGTCGCCCGCGCTCCGGGGACGACATGGGTGGTGGCCAGGCACCCGATGGGGAAGCCGGTGGCCCCCTATCTGGGGGAGCTGAATTCCGTCCTTCAGGGCACCATGGAGACGGCCGGTGCAGCTCGGCGCGACTGACGGCCGCACAGCGAAGCCGCCCACACCGGCACGTCTTCCTCGCTCGTTCAGTCGCCGGTGCTTCCGGTGCCGAGGTTGACACGCAAGGATCGGGTAGGTGCTGAGCAGGCCAAGGACGTAGCAGCCGCGCCCGCAACTACCCGCGAGCCAGGTGCGCCACGGTCCGCTCGACGGCGAGCAGGAACGCGCGGATCGACTGATCGAGCGCCGGCAGCGGCGTGTCCTCAATGCGGGTGTGGCTGATGCCCG
>CAYUZK010000348.1:0-3179 GCA_964449625.1 uncultured Archangium sp. | reverse complement strand
GCCGCCGCCGCCGCCCGTCGCGGTGCCGCCGCCCGTGCCGGGCGAGATGCAGGCCTTGTTCCCGCAGCTCTGCGCCGTCGCCGCGCAGTTGACGCAGGCGTTGCCGTTGGTGCCGCAGGCCGAGTTCTCGCCGCCTGACAGGCACTCGCCCGTGTCGGCGCAGCAGCCGGTGGCACAGCTCTGGGGCGTGCAGGTCTTCGCCGCGCCGCAGGAGGCGGCGGAGAGGCCGAGGACGGCGGCGGTGATGGCGGTCAGGAGGGCGAGGCGCATGGCGGAGCCGTAGCGCAGAGGCCGGGGTGAGGACCAGCCCGCGCGAGGGTCAGCGGTTCATGGTGGGCTCCACCCGCTCCATGCTCAGCAGGGGGGATTGGCGCAGGGCGCGCCGTCCCTGCGCCGCATCGCCGTGGCCGCAGAACGGGCGTGCGTGCCGGGCCACGCGCTGGCTGGCCACGAGACACGGTGGGGCGACGGGGGCGGTTGGTCTCGCGCGCTCCGCCGAACGTGCCCCGCGAGCTCGTGCGCCAGGGTGACGCCCTCGGCTGGGCGTCGAGCCGGTGGGGCCCACCCGATGAATCAAGTGTGTTCGACCACAGGCCCGTGTGGTTCAACACACATGGTTGCCTCGTCGAAGCGCGAGTCACGTGCGCTCCCGATCGCGCGAGGTCGAGGGGCTCTCGCGGGGCGAGCAGCACGGCGCGTCTCAACCCGCCGCCGGCCCCTTCAAAGCCAGAACGCTCAGCACGTCCCCCAGGCCCGCCTTCTCCCGCGCCACTCGGGAGGCCACGTCACTGCCTTCGTCGAAGCGCGAGTCACGTGCGCTCCCGATGGCGCGAGGTCGAGGGGCTCTCACGGGGCGAGCCGCACGGCGCGTCTGAGCCCGGGGGCGGCCTCTTCAAAGCCAGAACGCTCAGCTCGTCTTTGGCCCCAGGCCCGCCTTCTTCCGGGCCTCGAGCAGCTTCGCCACGTCGCCAGCCGGCAGCGGCTCCACGGGCCCCCACGCGCGCGCGAGGGTGAGGAGCTTCGCGTAGTGCTCCACCAACTCCATGCGCAGGAGCGCCTGGCTCAGATCCCCGCCGAGCGTCAGCACGCCGTTGCCCGCCAGCAGCATCACGTCGCCCTGCGCTGCGGCCGCCTCGACGCCCTTCACCGCCTCGGGCGTCTTCGGCATGGCGCGCGGCACCGTGGGAATGCGGTCGCCCAGCGACACGACGATCTCCGGCATCGCCACCGGCGAGAGCGCGGCGCCGGCCAGGCCCATGGCCGTGGCGTAGGGTGGGTGCGCGTGCAGCACCACCTCGACCTCGGGCCGGACACGGTAGGCGGCCAGGTGCAGCTCGAGCTCCGAGAAGGGCTTCTTGCGGCCCTCGAGCACCTTGCCCGCGGCGTCCACCACGATGAGCGAGGCGTCGTCGACGTCGTGCTTCGAGTACGCGGTGGGCGTGATGAGGAAGCGCTTGCCGGTGAGCCGGAGCGAGGCGTTGCCGTCGTGGTTGGCCACCCAGCCCAGCGCGTAGAGCCGCCGCGAGGTGGCGACGAGCTCGGCGCGGACCTTCGGCAGCGGCGCGACCGGCATGACCGTCAGGCGCCCTGCGGCACGTCCACCGCGTCGACCACGCCCACGATGAGCGAGCGAATGGGGGCCTGCTTGTCCTGCAGCACCTGCCGCACGCCGCTGCCCTCGTTCATCACCAGCACCAGGTCGCCCTTGCCGGCGCAGGAGGTGTGGTCGATGGCGAGGTAGCTCTTGCCCAGCGGCGCCTGCGCCTCGTCGAGCGGCTGCACCACCAGGATCTTCCGGCCCAGGAACACCGGCAGCTTCTCGGTGGCCACCACGGTGCCCAGCACGCGGCACAGGTTCATACGTCCACCTCGTCCACCAGGCCGACGATGGCGGCGTCGACGGGCACGAACCACGGGTCGCAGGCCAGGGCGGCCTCGCGGCTGCCCTCGAGCATCACCAGCGTGCCGGGGCTCGCCGAGGCGCGGTCCACCGCGACCTCCACGGGGCCCGCAGGCTGCTGCGCGTGGTCGAGGGGCTGCACCACGAGGAAGCGCGCGCCCTCCAGGCCCGCGACGCGGCGCGTGGCGACGACGGTTCCGATGACGCGGCCCAGGTACATGGTGGAGTCGGAGAATCGGGGGAAAGCGGCGCCGATGCAACGATCAAGGCGAGAAGGCGACGCCCACCTTGAAGGGCAGCTCCAGGGTCGTCTCGCCGTCCGACGAGGGGAAGACGATGCGCTTGCCGGTGGACACCATGCACTGGCCCCAGTCGGAGGTCTCGTGCTTCTTCGGCTCGATGCCCGCGGACCTCACGGCCCCCGAGGCGCCGACGTTGAGCACCACGAGGATGCTGCCCACCGAGAGGTTGGGGGTGCGCCGGAGCGCGTTGTCGATGCAGGTCTGGAAGGCCTTGACCTTGTCGCCCACGACCTTCATCGCCGCCTCCTGCGTCAAGCCGCCCTGGTTCACGGCCGAGGTGCCCGCCTCGTCTTCGGTCTTGCGCACCTTCGGGCCCCGCGTCTTGAGCTGCTCCTCGCCGTAGAAGGCGGCGAGCGAGGGGTCTTGCGGTCTGGGCGTCACCGGCACCTCGGGCGGCAGCTCGGTCGGCTTGTTGCCGGCCCGCACCGCCAGGGCCCGCGCGCGCGCCTCGCGGTCGAGGCGGGCCTTCTCGGCGGCCTCGCGCTTCTTCTTCGCGTCGCCGGTGAGCAGGTCCTTGAGGCCCGCGGCGCCGCCGGCCGAGAAGAAGCTCTCTTGCACCTGCTGGCCCGACTCGTCGGTGCGCGTGACGGTGGGCAGCTTCACCAGCTCGAAGGTGTTGAGCACGTACACCAGCGCCAGCGGCGCCACGACGAAGCCCAGCACGAAGAGGGCGATCTTCCACGGCGGGTTGCGCTTGTTGACGCCGGCCTGGGCGATGAAGAAGCGCGTGGCCTCGCCCGGCGGCGGGGCCTCGAGGCCGTCGCCGTCGCTCAGGGCCGCGAAGGGGTCGACCGCCGGGGCGCGGGCGTACTGGTCGGCGAGGTCCTGCCCGGCGGCGCCGGCGTCGTCCTGGGGCTCGCGCTCGTCGTCACGCTCGGGCGCCTCCTCATGCTGCGGCGCGGGCGTCTGGCGGCGCGGCGCGCGGGCCTCGGCGGCGGGCGCGGGGGCGTCGACCTGCTGGAGGTCGGGCTGGCTCA
>CAYUZK010000347.1:0-3190 GCA_964449625.1 uncultured Archangium sp. | reverse complement strand
CCCCGCGGCCCGGCACGCCTTCCAGAGCGAGACGACGTCGTCGCGCATCTCGGGGTCCACGGCCTGCAGTCGGTCGAAGGGCGCGAAGGCCTCGCGCGCCTGCTCGTAGCCGACGCCCTGGGGGAGCAGGAGCCGGCACACCACGTGCGCGCTGGTGATCGTTCCTGGCACCTCGAGCTGGTGGCGGATCGGCGGCATGCGCTCCCAGTGGTTGAAGACGTGGGCCACCTCGTGGCGGCGGAGCACCTCGAGGTACGGCGGCGTCAGGAGCTCGACGTTGCGCAGCTCGACGGCGAACGTGAGGTCGCGGGGGAGCGCGGAGAAGAAGCGATCGAGCTTCGCGGCGAAGGCGAGGGGGCGCGGCAGCTCGGCGCGGCCCAGCGGCGGGAGCTGCAGGAGCAGGGGCCCCTGGTGCGAAGCGAAGGCCTGCTCGATCGGGCCCAGCACCTGGGCCTTGAAGAAGGCCGGGTCGAGGAAGTGCGGGTTGGGGGCGCGCGTGCGCAGGTCCACCGGCGAGGTGACGGCGCTCCACACCTTCTGCACGCAGCGGAAGCCCTCCGGGAGCTGCTGCGCGTAGGTGGCGAGCTCGTCGCGCGTGAGCGGCGCGTAGAAAGAACGATCGATGGCCACGGTGTTGAAGAGCGGGTGCCGCGCGTACTCCTCGAGCCCCTGGCGCACGAGCGCCTCCTGCGACGGCGCGCCCCGGTAGACGAGGCCGGCCCACCCGCGGAACGTCCAGCTCGAGGTGCCGAGGAAGAGCCCCGGCGGGCGCCTCGCGGCGAGCGCGGCGTCGGCCCGGGTGTCGAGCGGCGGCGGCGGGAAGAGGTCGAACTGCACGCGTCAGGTCCCGGTGATGCCCGACCAGCTCCGTGGATCGTGCGGACCGGCGGCGGGGCGCACCTCGACGTTGAAGCCGGTGAGGTGGGCCATGCCCGAGACACGCTCGAGGTGATCGGGCCCGTCGGCGGCGAGGAGGTTGACGTTGACGCCGCGCGTCTGGCTCGCGATGGACAGGCCGGTCGCGTGCTGGTGGCCCCAGCCATGGGGCAGGGCGACGGTGCCCGGCATGAGCTCGGCGTGCAGCTTCACCGGCACGCGCACGGTGGCCGTGTCGCTCGTGACGTCGGCGAGCTGCCCGTTGCCGAGGCCGACGCGGGCGGCGTCGTCGGGGTGCATGTGCAGGTGGTTGGTCGCCTCGTGCACGAACTCGGCGATGTTGTGGGTCCACGAGTTGTGGGTCTGCACGGCGCGCCTGCCGATGAGCTTGAAGCGGCCGAGGTCGGCCTCCTCGCGGGCGAAGTCGGCCTCGAGCTTGCCGGCCTGCGCGAGGAGCGCGGGTGGCGCGAGCTGCACCTTCTTCGTCTCGGTCAGCACGCGCTGGCCCACGAAGTCGTCGGGCGCGTGGGGCGGCCGGGCTACGCCGTGGGGCGAGTACTCCATCAGCCCCTCGAAGCCCGGCTGGCCGGTGAGGCGCAGGAGGACGGACAGGAGCGCCTCCTGCGGCAGCGAAGGCTGCGTGCCCGCCTCGCGGAAGCGCGCGTGGAGCGCGAGCGCCGCCTCGAGGAGCTTCTGGGCGACGGCGCTCCCGAAGAGCGAGACGCCGGCGGCCGCGCAGAGCTGCAGGTAGATGGTGGCCTCGTCGCGCTGCTCGCCGTCGGGCATTACGAGCGCGCGCGTCGCCTGCAGGTAGGGCTTGCGCTGGAGCCCCAGCATGAGGGGAAAGATGAAGGGCAGGTCGGGCCGCTCCAGCGGCGAGGTGCAGGGCAGCACGTAGTGCGCGAGCGAGCCGGTCTCGTTGCGGAACAGGTCGAGCGTCACGAGCAGCTCGAGCTCCCCGAAGGCCTGCTTGAGGCGCCCGGCGTTGGGCATGGTGAGGAGCGGGTTTCCGCCGGTGACGAAGAGCGCGCGCAGCTGCCGGTCGCCCGGCGTGAGGATCTCGTCGGCGAGGAGGCCGCCCGGGAAGGCGTCGTTGACGGCGCCGAAGTCACCGACGCGCGAGCGATCGCTCCGCATGAGCACGCCGTGCTGCTTGCCGAAGGCGGGGAAGTCGAACACCCCCCGGCCCACCAGCGTGCCGCCGCGGCGGTCGAGGTTCCCCGAGAGCAGGTTGATGCACTCCTGCAGCCAGAAGGCGAGCGACCCGTTGCCGCCCATGTTCACGCCGGTGGAGGCGTAGAGCGCCGCGCCGTCGGCCGTGCGGTACGCGGTGACGAGCCGCTGGAGCGTCTGGGCGGGGATGCGCGTCACGGGCGCCGTCCGCTCCGCGGTCCACGGGCGGGCGAGGGCGAGCACCTCGTCGAGGCCGTCGGCCTGCATCGCGGCGAGCTCGCGCTTCACGCCCCCCTGGCGCTCGAGCTCCGCGAGGAACGAGAGGTAGAAGAAGACGTCGGTGTTGGGGCGGATGAAGACGTGCTCGTCGGCGAGCTTCGCGGTCTCGGTGCGCCGCGGGTCCACCACGAAGAGCCTCGCGCCGCGCTCGCGCAAGGCCTGGAGGGTGCGCCCCGGGTTGGGGACCTGGAGGAAGCTCCACTTCGAGATGACGGGGTTGGCGCCGACGATGATGAGGCAGCGCGTGTGATCGAGGTCGGGGAAGGGCTGGGTGAAGGGGAACCCGTAGACCTGCCGGGCCACCGCGAACTTATTGGAGCAGTCCTGCGTGGCCGACGAGTACATCGACTTGCTGCCCAGGCCGGTCATGAAGCCCTGCGCGAAGACGGGGTGCAGCACCCCGAAGCCGGCGGCGGTGCCGACGTACATGCCGACGCTGTCGGCGCCCCGCTCGGCGCGGAGCTTGCGCAGCTTCGCGCCGATCTCCTCGAGGGCCTGGGCCCAGCTGATGCGCTCCCAGCGAGAGCCCAGGCGCTTCATCGGGTACTTGAGCCGATCAGGCGAGTCGTAGAGGTGCGCCTGGCGCAGGCCCTTGGGGCACGAGAAGCCGCCGGTGGCGACGTGCTCGGGGTCGGGGTGGATGGCGGTGACGCGGTTGTGCTCGACCGTGACGCGCAGGCCGCAGAGGACCTCGCAGATCCGGCAGAAGGTGGTGTGGGTCCCGTCGGGCATGGCGCGGCTGCATACCCCGGGCTCGGCGCCGCGCGCGATGTCGTTCCTCCTGGGGGCCTTCGTGTCCTTCGGCTGGCCGTCAGTCCAGGCGCCACGCCGCGCGGAGGCCCGCGATGACGTCGTGGCGGTC
>CAYUZK010000346.1:0-3216 GCA_964449625.1 uncultured Archangium sp. | reverse complement strand
CCCGCGGCCCGCGCCCCGAGGGTGCGGCTGCCGTTGGTGCCATCGACGCCGTCCTCGGTGCGGCCGGCGCCCTGCCCCCCGCCTCCGCCGTTGGCCGTCACGGCCGTGCCCGACGTCATCGAGAGGGTCGCGGCCTCGAGCAGCACGCCGCCGCCGCTCCCGCCGCCGCCGCCGCCGAGGCCCGAGCCGTCGTTGGTGGACCGGGTCTCAGGGCCACCGCGGCCGGCCCCGCCGCTGACCGAGACGAGGCCCGCGCCGGTGAGGCTCAGGGCGCCCCCGGCCGAGACCTGGAGCGCGCCGCCCCCGAAGCCGCCGATGCCATCGTTGCCCGTGGCGCGACCGCCGTTGCCGCCAGCGCAGCCGCCGCGCAGGGGCACGAGCGCCCGCACGCCCAGCGCGACGCCGTTGGCACCGCCCGCCCCGCCACCGTTGCCTCGCGCCCCGTCGGCGCCGTCCTGGCCGAAGGCCCCGCCACCACCGCCGCCGCTCCGGAGGTTGATCTGCCCCCCGTGTCCCCCGAGCCCGCCCACGCCCGCGGCGCCGCAGCCCTGGTCGCCGCCAGCCCCGCGCCGCGCGTTCTTGTCCGACGTGGCCTCGAGGACACCGCCGATGGAGGCACCCGCGCGCACGGCGATGATGAGCGGGCGCGCTCCGACGGCCCGCAGCGTGTTGCCGCTGGGCACCGACAGGCTCTCTGCGAAGAGCAGCACGGCCTGCTGGCCGCCCACGGTGACGAGCGCGTAGGCGGGCTCGGCGATGGCCGCGCACCGGTTGGTCCACGCCACCCCGCCGTCGGCCGCCTGGGTGTCGAGGACTGTCACGCCGCAGTCGAAGGTCATCGCCCCGCCGGTGGTGGGCAGCTGCGCCTCGGTGAAGTTGCTCGGCACGTAGGGGAAGACGGCCGGCGGGAGCACGCAGGCGCCCGCGTCGGAGCAGCTCCCTGTGCCGGCGCCGGCGTCACAGGCCTGGCCCGTGAGCGGCGCGAAGAGACACCCGCCGTCGGCGTCGCAGGTGCCCGTCGTCGTCAGGCACTGCGTCGGCGCGGTGCAGGTGACGGGCGTGCCCACGCAGCCGCCGGCGCCGTCGCAGGTGTCGTTGACGGTGCAGCGCTGCCCGTCGCTGCAGGGGCCCGTGGGCAGCGGCGCGTACGTGCACGCGCCCGAGGGCTCCTGGCACGCGCCCACCGCGGCGAAGCAGGCGCCAGGCGGCGTCGCACAGGCGCGCGGCGCGCCGAGGCACCCACCGTCGGCGAGGCAGGTGTCGGGGTCGGTGCAGCCCAGGCCGTCGTCGCAGCTCCCCGTGCGCACGGCGTAGCGGCAGGTGCCCGCGTCGGGGAGGCACGCCCCGGCCGCCGCGAAGCACTGCGCCGGCGGCGTCAGGCACATGACGTCGCTGCCGGCCACGCAGCCGACGTCGGCGCCGCCGCAGACGTCGGCGAGGGTGCAGGCGTTGAAGTCGGAGCAGGCCGCGCCCGCCGGGCAGTCGGGGTCTTCACAGTCGATGAGCCCGTCGGCGTCGTTGTCGAGGCCGTCGCCGCACAGGCCCGCCTCCGTCGGCGCCTGGCACGTGCCGCCCGCCAGGCAGGTGCCGTTCACCCCGCAGGCCCGGTTGAGGCAGTCGGGGTCCGCGCAGTCGATGAGCCCGTCGCAGTCTTCGTCGACGCCGCCGGTGCACAGCTCGCCCGCGTCGGGGTTGATGGCGGCGTTCGTGTCGTCGCAGTCCTCGGGCGGCGAGGACCCGTCGCGATCGAGGTCCACGCCGGCGTCACCGACACCCGCGTCTGGCGCGCCAGCGTCCTCGGCCCCCGCGTCGAGCGCCCCGCCGTCGGGGCTCGCCTGGGGGCGGAGCGTCACGGTGACGGTGCTGACGGGCACCGTGAAGAAGCCCTCGACGCGCGCGCTGCGCTCGTCAGGCCCCGTCGGCAGCAGACACCCCTCGTCCACGAAGCCCAGCGCCTGCACCTGCACTGGCTCGCCGAACCCCTCCTGGTAGACAGCCACCCGCAGCAACGAACGCCCCTCGACGCGGATGGCCGCGGACTGCCGGGCGCGCGCGGCGTCCTGCACGACGACCCTCACGCAGCGGCTCTGCGCGCCCGCTGCCAGCACCACCTGCACCTGCAGGGCGGCGGGCTCGGGCGGTGGGGCCGAGCACCCGGCAAGGACCGCGACGACGAGGACGCCGACGAGCCGGAGCGCGCACATGGGACCACATCTGTAACGAAGCGGTGGCTGGGGCGCTCAGCGACCGGGCGGCCGGAGGACGAGCGGCACCTCCACCGTCACCTCCGCGCCGAGGGCCGGCAGCACCAGCGTCTTCGCGGTGGTGACGAGGCACTCGGCCGAGGCGGGGCTGATGGTGCCGCGGCCGACCGCCGCGCGCCGCACGCGCCCCTGCGCCGAGACCGTCACCTCGAGCAGCACCTCACCGCGCGCGCCGGGGTTGGCCTTGAGCCACTTCTCGTAGCAGGCCGCCAGCTTCGGGCGCTGGCGCCGGAGCGCGTCAGCCAGGGCCGCCACGGCGTCGGCCGGGGGCTCCGGCGGCTCCTCGAGCGCCACCGGCGGCGCCGCGGCGAAGGGCTGGCCGCCGACGAGGTCGATCCACCTCACCCAGGCCGGCTGTCCGGGGGGCGCGACCGTGAGCCGCTGACGGCCCGGGCCGACGAGCTGGAGGAAGGGCGCAGCGTCGAGCCCCACGCCGTCGAGCGACACCACGCTGCCCTCGGGGAGCGCGCGCGCGTCGAAGAGCACCCAGGGCCGCTGCGGCGTCGCCGCGAGCGAAACGCCGAGCGGCGCCTCGGAGCTCGCCGCCGAGAGGGCCGCGCCGTCGCCCCACCGCAGCCGCGCGGGCGCCGCCACCAGCCGCCGCTCGCCCGTCAACGTGTCCAACACCTCCACCTGGCCCGAGGCGACCTCCAGCACCACCTCCGCGGCCGCGCGCGTCACGGCGAAGGTGGCCTCGGCCGAGAGGAAGCGCCGCGGGCCCGCCAGCAACTCCACGGACGACGCCACGCGCGCGCGCACCTCGCCGGCGCCCAGCGTCACCGTGGCCTCGCCACCCAGCGCCAGGGCGCCCGCGGCCTCGAAGTGCCACGCGGGCTCGAGCGCGGGCGCGAGGGTGACGCGGCTCGCCGAGAGCGCCTCGTCGGCCCCCACGACGTCGCCGACACCGAGCGCCCGCCACGCGGCGCCCGGCGCGCGCGCCTGCGCGTCGGTC
>CAYUZK010000345.1:794-3226 GCA_964449625.1 uncultured Archangium sp. | reverse complement strand
GACGCCGCGTTGATGCCCGCCTGCACCGTCAGCTTCGGCAGCGCCCGCGTGCCGGGGTTCGTGTTGTTGCCCGTCTTCGCCACGAAGATGGCCCGCGCCTCGTCGCCGTCGATGCCGTCGCAGTTCTGGTCGAGCGACTGATCGTCGGGCTCGTCGGCGCCCGTCGCCACGCAGGTGTACTCGCAGCCGTTGGACGCCAGCCCGTCGAGGTCCACGAAGCCCGCGGTGCAGGTGAAGCCGCAGCCGCCCAGGGTGCAGGTGCGCGTCGAGTTGGGCCGGCTCGGGCACACCGTCGGGCACGCGCCGCAGTGGTCCACGTCGGTGTTGGTGTTCACCTCACAGCCGTTGGCCAGCTGCAGGTCGCAGTTGGCGAAGGGCGCGGTGCAGGTGATGGAGCACTGGTTGTTGGCGCACGCCGGCGTGCCGTTGGCCGACGAGCACACGTTGTTGCACGCGCCACAGTTGGCGACGTCGGTGGCGACGTTCTTCTCGCAGCCGTTGCTGTAGTTCTGGTCGCAGTTGTCGAAGCCCGTGGCGCAGGTACCCACGGCGCACACGCGCGCGTTGCAGGCGTAGGTGGCGATGTTGCCGCCGCTCACGCTGCACGCGTTGTTGCAGGCACCGCAGTTGAGCGGGTCGCCCACGAGGTCGAAGCCCTCGTCGACGCGCCCATCGCAGTTGTTGTCGAGGCCGTCGCACACCTCGACGCCGCCGTTGGTGACGGTGCACGGGTTCTCGCAGCCGTTGACGTCGATGAGGTCGGAGTTGGCCCAGCCCGGCAGGCACTGGCCGATGCGGCACATGCCCATGGCGCACAGGGGGATGGCGTTGGCCCGCACGCACGGCGTGTTGCAGGCGCCGCAGTGCAACAGCGACGTCATCTTGTCGATGCCGTCATCGTCGATGCCGTTGCAGTCGTTGTCCTTGCCGTCGCAGATCTCCGCCGTCGGCGCGCCCGCCTGGCAGGTCTGCGGGCTGCCGTTGATGCAGTTGCTGACGGTGCGGCGGCACTCGCCCTGGCCGCAGCTCGTCTCGCCGAGGTTCTCGTCGGTCATGCCGTTGCAGTCGTCGTCGCGGCCGTTGCAGCTCTCGGTGGTGGGCACCGGCGCGCTGCAGGCGTCGTAGCCGTTGGGCGGCCGGCACGTCTTCACGCCCGTGCAGGTGCCGAAGCTGTTGTTCTCGGCGCACGGCACCGTCTGGCCCGCGGTCGACGCGATGCACTCGCAGGTGCCCGAGGTGGGCTGGCACTGCTTGGGCGCGTAGTTGCCGCCGGTGTCGGTGCCGTCGGCGCAGCGGAAGCTCGACGGGCACTGGCCGTCGAAGGCACAGTCGCGCGCGCACACCTTCGCCCCGCCGATCTCGATGCAGCGGTCTCCCGGGTACGGGCAGTCGACGTTGAGCTCACAGCCCTGGCACAGGCCCGGCTTCTCGGGCACGCACGCGTAGCGATCGCCCACGAGGAGCGAGGTGCAGATGTCGCCGGCCTTGCAGCCCACGGCGCACTTGCGGAAGCACACCTTCGTCTTGCCGGGGAGCTGGTCGCAGAGGATCGACTCGCACTCGTCGTCGCGCTCGCAGGCCTCGCCCTCGGCCTTGAGCGTGTTGTTGACCGGCGCGCGGCCGCAGGTGCACGCGCTGAACGCGAGCGCGAGCGACACCAGCAGCCACGTGGGGCGCAGAGACGACGTCATGGAGAAGCTCCCGGGGGGAAAGAAGCCCTCCCAGCGTACACCGTCCGCGACCTCGCCACGCAGGGGGGCTCCTGCCGCGCCGCGTCAGCGGGGGCCGAGCATCAGCTCCGGGCGCACGAGGGCGTCGAACTCGGCCTCGGTCAACAGCCCCAGCGCCAGGGCCGCCGCCTTGAGCGAGGTGCCGTGCGCGTGCGCCTGCTTCGCCACCGTCGCCGCGCCGTCGTAGCCCAGGCGCGGCGCGAGCGCGGTGACGAGCATCAGCGACTGCCCGAGGTGCGCGGCGATGCGGGGGCGGTTCGCCTCGAGCCCGTTTACGCAGTGCCGCTGGAAGGACGCCATGCCGTCGGCCAGGAGCCGGCACGACTGCAAGAGCCCGTGGATGATGACGGGGCGGAACACGTTGAGCTCCAGGTGCCCCTGGCTGCCGGCGAAGGCCAGCGTCGCGTCGGTGCCGCACACCTGGGCGCAGACCATGGTCAGCATCTCGGCCTGCGTGGGGTTCACCTTGCCCGGCATGATGCTCGAGCCGGGCTCGTTCTCGGGGAGCAAGAGCTCGCCCAGGCCGGCGCGCGGCCCGCTGCCCAGGAGCCGCACGTCGCTGGCCACCTTGAAGAGGCTCACCGCGAGGCCTTTGAGCGCGCCGTGCGCGTGCACGAGGGCGTCGCAGCTTCCGAGCGCCTCGAACTTGTTGGGCGCGGTGACGAAGGCGTGGCCGGTGAGGGCCGACAGGCGCGTGGCGAC
>CAYUZK010000345.1:0-784 GCA_964449625.1 uncultured Archangium sp. | reverse complement strand
ACGGCCTCCGCGTAGCCCACTGGCGCGTTGAGGCCGGTGCCGACCGCGGTGCCGCCCAGAGCCAGCTCCGCGAGGTGCGGGAGCGCCGCGGCGAGGTGGCCTTCGGCGTGGGCGAGCTGCGCGGCGTAGCCGGAGAACTCCTGGCCCAGCGTGAGGGGCGTGGCGTCTTGCAGGTGCGTGCGCCCCAGCTTCACCACGTCGGCGAAGGCGGCGACCTTCTTCTCCAGGGCGCCCCGGAGCGCGGCCAGGGCGGGCAGCACCTGCTCCACCAGGGCCACGGTGGCCGCCAGGTGCATGGCCGTGGGGAAGACGTCGTTGCTCGACTGGCTGCGGTTGACGTCGTCGGTGGGGTGCACGAGGCGCCCCTCGCCGCGCGGGCCGCCCAGGAGCTCCGAGGCGCGGTTCGCCAGCACCTCGTTGACGTTCATGTTCGTCTGGGTGCCGCTGCCCGTCTGCCACACCGAGAGCGGGAACTCGCCGGCGTGCTGGCCCGCGAGCACCTCGTCGGCGGCGCGCGCGATGGCCTCGGCCTTCGTCGCGTCGAGGCCGGCGAGCGAGACGTTCACCTGCGCCGCGGCCTTCTTCACCAGCACCAGCGCGGCGATGAGCTCCGGCGGCATCTTCTCGGTGGAGACGTGAAAGAAGTGCAGCGAGCGCTGGGTCTGCGCGCCCCACAGGTGCGCGGCGGGGACCTCGATGGGGCCGAAGGTGTCGCGCGCGGTGCGGGTGGTCATGGCGCCGCCGTGTGGCACGCGGCGCCCGGCCCACCCACCCCCCACCCCAA
>CAYUZK010000344.1:0-3257 GCA_964449625.1 uncultured Archangium sp. | reverse complement strand
CGCGCCGCCGCCTTCGCCACCGCCCCCAGTGCCGCCGTCGACCTCACCGATCTCCCCGCCACAGCCCACGCCCAACACCACCACTGCCGCTGCGAGGACCGCGCGCCGAAAGAGCATCCGGAGAGTCTCACCTACGCCGGCCACCGAGCACCAGCGGCGAACCTACGGGGCCAGGCGATCGAGCCGCCAGGCGTCGCCCTCGGCCTTCGAGTACCGAAGCCGGTCGTGCAGGCGCGACGGGCGCCCCTGCCAGAACTCCACCGTCTCCGGGCGCAGGAGGTAGCCGCCCCAATGCGGCGGCCGCTCCGGGGAGAGCCCGTGCCGCACGCCCATCTCCGCCACGCGCGCCACGAGCCACGCCTTGCCCGAGATGGGCTGGCTCTGCGGCGAGGCCCACGCGCCCAGGCGGCTCGCGAGGGGGCGGCTGGCGAAGTAGGCGTCCGACTCCGCGGGGTCGAGCTGCGCGACGGGGCCCGCGAGGCGCACCTGCCGCTCGAGCTCCTGCCAGAAGAAGAGGAGCGCCGCGTGCGGGTTGGCCGCCAGGTCGCGCCCCTTGTCGCTCTCGTAGTTCGAGAAGAAGACGAAGCCGCGCAGATCGAAGCCCTTGAGCAGCACCATGCGCGCGCTCGGCCGGCCCGCCGCGTCGGCCGTGGCCAGCGTCATCGCGTTGGGCTCCGGCAGGTCGGCGCGCACCGCCTCGTCGAACCACCGCCCGAACTGCGCGAAGGGCTCGGCCGCGCAGTGCGCCTCGTCGAGCGCGTCGCGCTGGTACTCCCGGCGGAGCTCCTCGAAGGTCTTCTTCGTCATGGGCGCCCCGCAATCTCCCTCGCGCGGAGCCCCTCGTCACGCAGGGCCTCGTCGCGCAGCCGCCGGTACAGCCGCGCCGCCGACACCAGGTGCACCTCGAGCAGCCCGCACGCCACCGCGAAGCCCACCCCGCCGGCCACCGCCAGCGGCGGCCACAGCGCGCCGCCCGCGAGCAGCACCACGGAGACCGTGAAGACCCGCCACTGCCACCGCGCCTGCGCGTCGGGCAGCACCTTCTGCATGAGCGGCGGGTTGGCCATCACGCGCTGCAGGTGCAGCCAGTCGATGAAGCCGACGATCTTGTACAGCATGCCCGCCATCATCGCGGGGAAGGCCCCGGCGATGAAGGCCACGCCGGCGAGGTACTCGAGGCGCTCCCGCACCAGCCCCGGGGGCGAGAGGCGTACCGCGACGAGCACCGCGGCGCCGGCGAGCAGGCTCACCAACCCCACGCGCCACGCGAAGAAGGTGGTGTCGAGCACCTTGCGCTTGCGCTGCGCCTGGAGCGACAGCGTCTTGCCCGCGAAGGCCACCAGCGCGCCCGCGGCCAGCGCCGTGCCGAGCCACTCCAGCGCGGGCACCGAGAGGCTGACGCCCAGCGTCCACGCGCCGAGCGCCGCGCCGACGCTCACCGGCAGCCACCGCGCGACGCGCAGCGGGTAGGGCGGGGTGATCTGAAACATCGGCACCACGAGGTACGCCACGGCCATCACCAACAGCAGCGCCCAGCCGCCCAGGCCCCACGCCGCGTGCAGGTGTGTCAGCGGCAGCAGCGGCACCGCCACGCTCCACCCGAAGGACAGGGCGAGCGTCACCCCAAGGCCCGCCGTCACGAAGAGCCCCGCCACGGCGGCCTTGAGCACCGCCAGCGTCGGCCCGATGGCCGGCGAGCGCGCGAGCCCCACGCCCGCCACCACCACGAAGAGCGTCACGCCCGCGCCGAGCAGCCCCACAGCCGCCCGCATCGCCCAGGGCCCCGCGCCGAGGAAGCCCCCCACGAGCGCCACCGCCCCCAGCGTCAGCGCCGGGTGCACCAGCCCCGCTACCAGCCGCGGCCGCCACACGTTCGCGCCGGCGGCCACCGGGAGGAACTGCAGCAGCGCCCCGCACATCACCTGCAGCATGAAGCCCGCGGTGACGAGGTGCACCACCGCCATCGTCGGCATCGCCCAGCGCGTGTCCACCACCACCTCCGCGTGGAAGGCGAGCAGCAGCCCCGCCGCGACGCCGAAGAGCGGCCCGGTGAGGAAGAAGCGGTAGGGCACCGAGATGGGCGGCGCCTGCTCGAAGGACAGCGCGGCGCTCATGGGCTGCGGCGCACCTCGATGGTGTACGTGCCGTCGTCGGCGAGCGTGGTGTGCCAGGTGAAGCCGCGCGCCTGCAGCACCGCGTAGAGCGGGAAGGGCTCGCGGTAGAGCAGCAGCGAGAGCGCCTCGCCCGGCGCGAGCGACGGCAGCGCGTCGAGCACCCGGTGCATCGGCTCCGGCGGCAAGAGCTCCCGCGCGTCGATGACGAGGCCGCTCACGAGCCCAGCTGCGCGCCGACCTTCGCCAGCAGCCCCGCGTCGCCCTCGAGCGCCTGGTCGCACATGGGGTACAGCATGCGCTCCTCCTTCATGTTGTGCTGCTGCATGAGGATGAGGAGCGTCTCCGCGGCCCCGGCGAACTCGTCGGCGTCCTTCGCGGTGAGGGCCCGGCCCAGGCGCTCCACCAGCGCGCGCATGTGGCCGTGCTCCATGCGCATCACCTGCGTCGGGCCCTGCGTCATGCCCGAGGCCGCCTCGAAGGCCGGGAAGAGCGTCTCCTCCTCGGTGGCGAGGTGCACGGTGAGCAGGTCGGCGAAGTGCTTCGTGGCCAGGGCCGCGTCGTCCCACCGGGCCTCGGCGCCGGCGGCCTCGGCCTCGGCGAAGGCCTGGTCACACGCGCCGTGGTGGGCAGAGAACAGCTGCGAGAAGGAGCTCATGGTCGCCTCGGTGAGTGGAGGGGGAAGGTCAGAAGCGGTAGCGCTGGTGGCAGCCGGTGCAGCCCTCGAGCACCACGCCGAGCTGCTTCGTGGTGGCCGGCAGGTCGTTCGCCTTCGACGCGCGCAGGAGCTTGACGAGCTCGTCGTGGAAGACCTCGTCCTCCTTCGCGAAGGCCTCGAGGTCGCCGCCCTTGGGCAGCGCGTACTCGCCGCGCTTGAGGGCCTCTTCGGTGGCCACCCGCGCGGAGTGCACGCGGCTGATGCCCGTGGGGATCTCGGCCAGCGTGTTGTTCGCCACCGCCGTCACCCAGTCGCGCGTCGCCTCGTGCAGCAGCCGCATCTCGGCCTGCACCACGTTGCCCGGCGGCGCGGGGGCGGGCGTGGGCGCCGGCGCGGCCTGCACCACCGGCGCGGCGTGCGCCTCGTGCCCGTCGTGAGCGGCCTGGGGCTTGGGACAGCCGGGGAGCGCGAGCAGCAGCGCGGCGAGG
>CAYUZK010000343.1:0-3402 GCA_964449625.1 uncultured Archangium sp. | reverse complement strand
CGAGCGAGGAGGCTCCCGCGGCCGAGGCGCCGCAGTCGTCCGCGTCGCCGACGTGGCGCGCCGAGCACGATCCGCTCCTGGCCGTCGGTCGCTAGAGCGCGGTCAGGCAGCCAGGGCGCGGCGCCGCGCGGCCATCTCGTCGCCGATGGCGTCGAGCTCGTGGCTCGGCAGGAGCCGCCGGAGCGCCGGGAAGAGAATGGACTCCTCCAGCGCGTGGTGCGCGTCGAGGCGGGCCCGCGCGTCGCGCACGGCCGAGGCCAGCTCGAAGCGCAGCGCGTGCAGCCGCGAGATGTCCGCGCCCAGCAGCCGACACAGGAGCCGCAGCCGCGCGAAGGGCGCGTCGAGGGCGAGGTGGTCGCGCTGCATCTGGGCCAGGGCCGAGTCCACCACGCGGTGGCGGCCGCGGAGCCGGGGCGCGATGGAGCGCTCCTCGTCCTCCCAGTGCAGGGGGAGGCTCCCGTCGAAGAAGGCCGTCACCGTGCGCGCGGTCTGGGTGCACGCCTCGGTGGCGCTCGCCGCGGCGAGGCTGTCCGCGAGTGCCAGCGCGTGCCGCGACCCGGTGTGCGCTTCGACGAGCAGCTCGACGACGTCACGACGAGGGGCGGGCGTGTCGGTCACGGGCCGCTGTAGAAGCCGGCGCGGGCTCGCCGTCAACCCTGCCCTGCTTCACGCTTCGTCGCCGCCTGCGCGACCGCGCCGCACACCGGTCGCCCCGGCGCGTCGAGCGAGGCGAGGCGCCGCGCCAGCGTTCCCCCTGTGCTACGAGCCCGGCGCCGTGCGCGTCGCTCTCGCCGCCTCTGCTTCGCTCTTCGTCGCCGCCTGCGCGACCGCGCCGGACACCGTGCACCCCGGCGCGTCGAGCGAGGCGGTCTGCTGGTGGCAGGACGTCCGCTGGGAAGACGGGGCGCCGCTCCTCGCGCCGGGCACGAGCCAGCCGCTCGGCCGGGCGCTCGCGCGAGGCACCCCCGAGCGCTGGGAGGGCGCCCGCGTGTCCGGCGTGCTGCAGCCTGCTGCGGGAGGCGTGCGCTTCCTGGGCACCTGGCGGGGCGCCGGCCTCACGCTGCACGCCGACGTCGAGGCGAGCCGCCAGGCCTTCCTGCGGGCGTGGGCGCCGACGCGCCTGGGCCCCGCCGGGCTCGTGCTGCCGGGCGGGGCGGTGCGGGTGCTCGACGCGCGCGACGGCGAGCTGCTGGTGGCGCCGTCGCTCGAGGCCGTGAAGACCTTCGAGCCCGCGGGCCCTGAGGTGGCTCGGCTGTCCTGTGACGCGGTGACGCTCCTCGCGCCGCCGGCCGGGCCGCAGACGAAGGCGCTCGAGGTGGCCTTCCTCCCGCGCGCGCAGCGGGTGCAGGCCACCGACTCGGCGCGCGGCAGCGTGGTGGGGGCCTTCGTCGCGCGCAGCGGCCCGACGGTCGGCGTCGTCCTCGAGCGTGACGGTGACACCACGCGCTTCGCGGCCTCCGACGCGCAGGGCACGCGCTGGGTTGGCTGGGTGCCCGCGGAGGCGCTGACGCCTGGGCCCGCCCCGCCCGAAGAGGACTTCACCGCCGCGCCCTCGGCGCTCCCGCGGCGCCTCGCGGAGCGGGCATGCCCCCGCGCCCTGCCGGTGTCCGTGCAGGTCGACGGCGTCGTGCTCGCGGCCGGGCGCCTCGAGGCCCAGGTGCCCTTCGCGCTCGAGCGCGAGGCGACCCATGGCGTGGTGGTGAGCCCCGCGGTGCCGTGGCTGCAGCTCGCCGAAGGCGTCGCGCTGCTGCTGCCGCTCGAGGCCGCGGCCTGCCCGCGCGCGACCGGCGCGGCGCCGGGCCCCGCCGGTGAGTGACGCGCTCGCCGCCTTCCGCCACCCGGGCGTGCCGCGCTTCGCGGTCGGGCGCTTCCTCTCGGCCATGGCCACCACCTCGGTGTCCGTGGCCGTGGGCTGGCAGCTCTACGAGCAGACGGGCTCGGCCTGGGCGCTCGGCCTCACGGGCCTCGTCGAGGTGGTGCCGGTGCTGGCCCTCGCGCTCCCGGCGGGCGTCGCGGCCGACCGCCTGCCCCGGCGCACGGTGGCCCTCGCCGCGCACCTCACGCTGGCGGCCTGCGCGGCGGCCCTCACCGCGCTCAGCCACGCGCGCGGCCCCACGTGGGCCTTCTACGGGGTGCTGTTCGTCACCGGCGCGGCCATGGCCTTCCGCGCGCCGTCGGTGGGCTCGATGCTGCCGCAGCTCGTGCCCGCGCGAGACTTCGGCAACGCCAACGCGTGGTTCTCGAGCACCTACGGGCTCGCGGCCATGGCCGGGCCCGCCGCCGCCGGCGCCCTCATCGCGCTGGCCGGCGGCGCGCAGCTCGCCTTCGGCTTCGCCTGCCTCGCGCACCTGGGCTTCGTCGCCGTGCTGGCCTCGCTGCCGAAGCGACCCGCGGCGCAGGCCGGCGACGCGGCGGGGCTGGCCGACCTGCTCGCCGGGTGGCGCTTCGTGAAGGGCACCCGCGTCTTCCTCGCGGCCATCACCCTCGACCTCTTCGCGGTGCTGCTGGGCGGGGCCACCGCGCTCCTGCCCATCTTCGCCAAGGACGTGCTGCAGGTGGGGCCCGTGGGCCTGGGCTGGCTCCGCGCCGCCCCCGCGTTGGGTGCGCTCCTCACCGCCCTGGGGCAGACGCGCCTGCCGCCGTGGCGGCGGCCGGGCCGCGTGCTGCTCCTCACCGTCGCTGGCTTCGGGCTCGCCACGCTCGGCTTCGGCCTCTCGAGCGTGGCGTGGTTGTCTTTCGTGATGCTCTTCTTCACCGGGGTGTTCGACAACGTCTCGGTCGTCATCCGCTCCACGCTGGAGCAGTCGCTGACCCCCGACGCCATGCGCGGCCGGGTCTCCGCCATCCACCACGTGTTCATCGGCATGTCGAACGAACTGGGCAGCTTCGAGTCGGGCGCCACCGCGGCGCTGGTGGGCCCGGTGCTCTCGGTGGTGGGCGGCGGCGTCGGCACGCTGGTGGTGGTGGCCGGCGTCGCCGTGGGCTTCCGCGAGCTGTGGGCGCTGCCTCCGCTGCACCAGGTGCGACCCGTCGAGTCACAGCCAGACGAAACATAAAATCATTGTCACTGTTTCGTTTGGGAGTTATGGCTCGCACCTCATTTCGCAGGTGCTGTCTTTCTCTTTGAAGAAACGGACGAATCAATGTCAGTCGACAAGTTGCTTCGAGACATGGTGCGCGAGGAGGTCGAGCGCGCGGTGGGGCCCCTGAAGGCGGCCCTCGCGGTGCAGCAGGCCAACGGCGCGGTCATCGCGCGGCTGGCGGCGGCGCTCGGCCAGCCGCTCAAGCGCGGGCCCGGGCGCCCGGCGAAGCTCGTCGCGGCGACTTCCGGGGGGCGTCGAGGGCGCCGGGCCGCGGCCGGTGACAAGCGCGCCTGCGCGCTGCAGAGCTGCGGGCGGCCGG
>CAYUZK010000342.1:0-3445 GCA_964449625.1 uncultured Archangium sp. | reverse complement strand
CGGTGAAGCGCGAGTTGGGGTGCGCGGCCTTCTCGGTGCTGCCCTTCTTCCAGGGCTGCCCCTTCCAGTCGGTGAGCTCCTCGGGCACCTCGCCGTCGAGGCCTTCCCACCAGACGTCGCCGCTCTTCGTCACCGCGACGTTGGTGAAGATGGTGTCGCGCTCGATGGTCTTCATCGCGTTCGGGTTCGACTGCATGCTCGTGCCCGGCGCGACGCCGAAGTAGCCGTTCTCGGGGTTCACGGCCCACAGCCGCCCGTCATCGCCCACGCGCAGCCAGGCGATGTCGTCGCCCACGGTGTACACGCGCCAGCCCGCGAAGCGCCGCGGGGGGATCATCATGGCGAAGTTCGTCTTGCCGCACGCCGAGGGGAAGGCGGCCGCGACGTAGGTCTTGTTTCCGTCCGGGTCCTCCACCCCGAGGATGAGCATGTGCTCGGCGAGCCAGCCCTCGGACTTGCCGAGGTAGCTGCCGATGCGCAGCGCCAGGCACTTCTTGCCCAGCAGCGCGTTGCCGCCGTAGCCCGACCCGAAGGACCAGATCGCGTTGTCCTGGGGGAAGTGGCAGATGTAGCGGCGCTCGGGGTTCAGGTCGCCGGTGCAGTGCAGGCCGCGGTTGAACTCGTCCTTCTGGCCGAGCATGTCGAGGGCCGGCTTGCCCATGCGCGTCATGATGCCCATGTTGAGCGCCACGTAGACGGAGTCGGTCAGCTCGATGCCGATCTTCGAGTGCTGGCTGCCGAGCGGGCCCATGACGTAGGGCACCACGTACATGGTGCGGCCCTTCATCGAGCCGGCGAAGAGCCCGCGGAGCTTCGTGTAGGCCTCCTGCGGCGCCATCCAGTTGTTGGTGGGGCCGGCCTCGTCCTTCGAGGGCGTGCAGATGAAGGTGAGGTGCTCGACGCGCGCGACGTCGCTGGGGCTGCTGCGGTGGAGGTAGCAGCCCGGGTGCTTCTCCTGGTTGAGCGGAATCAAGATGCCCTTGCTCACCGAGTACTCGGTCAGGCGCTTCTTCTCCTCGGCCGAGCCGTCGCAGAAGACGATCTCGTCGGGCTGGCACAGCGCGGCCATCTCCTCGATCCACCCCAGGAGGTGCTTGTTGCTCGTCAGGTTCGTGGTGACGGTTGGCATGACGTGGGTGCTGGCACGCAGCCCGCGCGCGATCAAGCGCACTTACCTTCTGCCCCGCGTCAGTTGTGCTTGTGGGCGCGCGGGGCCCTCACGGCGCGTCGGGTGGGAGCCACACCGTCTCGCCGAGGTCGAGCACGCCCCACTCGAGGGCCGGGTCGGCCGCGAGGAAGAGGGCCTTCGCGCCGTCGAGGTCGAGGCCGGGCATGAGGGCGAGGCCGCGCTCCACGGGCTGGAAGAAGTTGTCGTAGTGCGTGGGCAGCACGCGCCGCGGCTGGGCCTCGGCGAGGAGCCCCTGCACCTTCTCGCGCGTCTGCTTCTCGCCGGTGACCCCGACGATCAGCGTCGCGGCCGGCGGGCTGCCGACCTCGCCGCGCTCGAAGGTGCTCGTGGGGTGAAACCACAGCGAGGTGCCGTTGGCCTCGAGCCGGTAGGCCAGCGCGCCGTCCATCACGTACTGCCAGAACCACAGCGCCCCCGCGTCGGGCGACATGGTGCCGCCCATGGGCTCGCGGACGCCGGCGATGTCCGTGTGGCGGCTGCTGCGCACGTCGATGGTGAAGGTGCCCACGGTGAGGCGATCGCCCAGCTCCACCACGCGTGTCTGGCTGGCCGGTACGCCGCGGGCGAGGGCCAGGTTGACCGCCGACTGGGTGCCCACCACGAGGGCGCCGGTGCGCCTGGCGATGGCCGGCACGTCGAGGGCGTGATCGTAGTGCGCGTGGTTGACGAGGATCACGTCGGCCTTCGGGCACCACTGGGCGCCCAGGGCCTCGTCGGCGTCCACCGGGCCGGTGAGCATCGCTGACGGCGGCGGGCGCGTGGGCGTGGGGTCGAGCAGCACGGTGGTGGTGCCGTCGGTCACCTCGTAGCCGGACACGCCCAGGAAGCGGAGCGACAAGCCCCCGTCCGCGGGCTGGCGCCAGGCCGCCGGCGGCCGGTGCGCCTCGGGCACCTGCCACGGCACGTGCCGCGCGTAGACGAAGAAGGCGACGACGAGGAGCGCGAGGAGCCCGAACGGCGTGGCGAGGAGGACGCGGGTGCGGCGGGAGACGGCCATGGCAGGCGTCAGTGTCGGCCTTCGGCGCGCCGCTGGCGAGGACTCTGCGGGGGCCTCTTCAGGGGCAGGGCGCCTGGCCGCCGCGCGCCGCGAAGGCCTGCACGCGGGTGACGAGCACGTCGCCGTCCGTCGAGGGGTTGGTCTGGTCGTCCTGGCCGGGGCCGAAGGCGAAGCCCGCCGCGTGCGTGGCGGCCACCTCGTCGGGGTGCTCGAAGAAGTAGGTGACGCGGTTGTCGCGGTAGCGCTGGGGCGAGTCGTCGAGCTGTGGGTTGCCCACGGGCAGCTGCCACCAGAGGAGCGGCTTGCCGGCGGCCTCGGCGACGGCCCTGGCCCACGTGAAGGCGCGGTGGAAGTTGGGGAGCGTCGTGTTGGTGTCGTCCCACCAGGTCGTGCGCCCGCGGAGCTGGTACCAGCCGGCGTCGCGGTCTGAGGCGTCGAGGCCGATGAAGTCGGCGTCGGGCGCGCACGCCGCGAGGAAGCGGCCCACCTTCGCGGCTTCGCCCACGACGTCGAGCGAGGCGTCGGTGGAGTGCGTGACGTCGTGGCCCGTCGCCCACGAGGAGGCGTGCAGCCCTACCTTCGCGTGGGGCGCGTAGCGGCGGGCCATCTTCGTCATGCAGCGGCCGAAGCCCACGAGGGTGTCCGCCTCGTCGGCGCAGTCGGTGGGGTTGCCCGCCTTCACCTTCACGGGGATGGCGGCCGGGTCTGGGTTGAAGCGCTGCGCGTAGCCCCAGAAGTCGGGCTCGAGGTGCAGCAGCGCCACGTCCTGGCCGACCTGCTGCAGCATGAAGCGCCAGTCGTTGAAGATGCGGGTCACGCGCGCGACCTCGTTCAGCGCCAGCACCTCGTCTTCGCCCTCGGACCAGTCGGCCGCGACGAGCACGAGGTAGTAGCTGAGCATCGGCACCATGCCGCGGGCCCTGGCGTTGGCGACGAAGTTGCGGACGAAGGCGCCGGGCGGCAGCGAGGGGTCCTGCCAGCAGCCCCACCAGTCCTGCCCGCAGGCCGCGTCGCAGCTCGCGCACGGCGTCGCGCCCGGGGCGAGGGCGCCCGCGAGGTACTGGTAGCGCAGCGTGAAGGGCGCGCGGCTGGCCACCGCGTCGGTCATCGAGGCGCCGACGAGGAGCTGCTGGCGCCCGAGCGACTGGAGGAAGTCGCCCGCGAGGCACGTGCCGCCGCCACCGCCGCCCGTGGCTGAGCCGCCGCCACCGCCGCTGGCTGCGGCGCCTCCGCCACCGCCCGCCGCGGCTGCGCTGCCT
>CAYUZK010000341.1:0-3465 GCA_964449625.1 uncultured Archangium sp. | reverse complement strand
ATGGCGCTGCTCGCCAGCGCCGCCGTGGCGCTGCTCGTCGTGGGGAGCCTGGTGACCTGGCTGCTCGTGGGCCGGCAGCCGGTGGTCGCGCCGACCCCGGTGGCGGCGCCGCTCGACGCGGGCCCGGCGCAGGCCCTCGGCACCACGGTGGCCCTGGTGGATCCGCCCGAGGGGCTGGTCGATGCGGGCGCCGACGAAGCCGACGTCGTCGCGGCCTTGTCGCCGGCGGGAGCCACGGACGCCGGCCCGCGGGCCCCGAGGGTGAAGAAGCCCGCCGCCACCCCCACGGCGAAGCAGCTGCAAGACCGCATCGTGCGCCTCGAGGCGAAGGCGAAGGCCCGCAAGGATCTCGACCCCACGGCCCTGCGCTTCCTCGGGCGGTACCGCATCGAGGCCACCGCGGCCGACACGCCGGCCAAGCGGAGCAAGCTCGACAAGGCCCTCACCGACTGGGAGCGCACCTTCCTGAAGCGGTGATTCGCGGCAAGGTGTGCGAGACTCCGCACCTCGCATGGGTAGCGTTCTGCTGGTCCTCCTCCTCGCCGCCGAGCCCACCACCGCCGTGGTGTTGGCGCGCCGCACGGGCGTCACCCAGGCCGAGGCCGTCTCCGTCACCGAGCGCGTGGCCCAGGCGCTGCTCGACCAGCGGGTGCCGGGCGTGCTGACGCTCCCCGAGGCGAACCAGCGGCTGGCGAAGGTCGCCATGGCCGACGCCACGATGTGCAACGGCAAGCCGGCCTGCCACGCCGAGCTCGGCCGGCAGCTCGAGGTGGACTGGCTGGTGCTGGTGTCGGTCTCGCAGATCGCCGGCGAGCAGAGCCTCGCCATCGAGTTCGCGCAGGGCACCACCGGCCGGGTGATGGACAACGAGTCGCTGCTGCTCTCTCAGAAGGGGCAGGTGCCCCTGGAGCTGCTGCGCGGCTTCGCCGACCGCGTCACCTCGCGGCTGCGCGGCGCGCCCACCGACGCGCCGAAGGTGACGAGCCTGGTGCCCGTGACCGGCGATCCTCCGCCGGGCACGCTGCCGCCCCCCGTCCCGGCCGGCAAGTCTCACGTGCCGAGCTTCGTGCTGGGCGGCGCCGGCATCGCCGCCCTGGGCGCCGGCGTGGCGCTGCTCGTCTCGGGCCTGTCGGATCGCGATCGCCTCTCGACCGGCGCGCCGGGCCCCGACGGCACGACGCTCTCGGCGCTGTCGGGCGCGCAGGCCATGAAGCTCAACGACGGGGCCAACCTGCAGTTCGCGCTGGCCGGCGCCGCCTCGGCCGTGGGCCTGGGCCTGGGCGCCGCCGCCGCCGCGCTGTGGTGACTCAGGGCTGCGTCTTGAGCCAGGCCTTCATCACGTCGATGGGCGAGAGGATGCCGACCAGCTTGCCCCCCTGCAGCACCGGGAGCGCGCCGTACTTCTTGTCGACGAAGAGCTGAACGGCCACCTTGAGGTTCTGCATCGCCTCGACCGTCGTCGGCGCGCGCACCATCACGCGCTCCACCGTCTGGTGGTCCATGGCCTCCTCGCGGTCGCCCTTGAAGAGCGGCGAGGGCGCCGCGCGGCGCAGGTCGCGGTCGGTGACGAGGCCGATGAGGCTCCCCTTGGCGTCCACCACCGGGAGGTGGCGGATGCGCTTCATCGCCATCAGCTCCATGGCGGCCTGGAGCGTCTCGGTGATCGAGATGGTGACGGGGTTCGGGGTCATCGTGTCGCGGACGAGCACAGCGCCTCCAGCAGGTGAACGGGGGATGTAAGGCGGCGGAGTGCAGCACAGGCGCGCGCCAGTGCAACGAAACATTGTTCGAGAAGGGCTTGATCAGCCCCCGGCGACGAGGGAGTCACGGGCGCGTGGCTGCTCGCCCCGCTGACCTGGCTTCGTGGATGACCCTGGGCCCGGGCGCCGCCGAGGCGCTCGCGGCCCGGCACGGCACGCCGCTCTACGTCTACGACCTCGAGGTGCTGCGGCGCCGCGCGGCGGCGCTGCGTACGGCGCTGCCCACGCGCGTGCTCTACGGCGTGAAGGCGAACCCGCACCTGGCGGTGCTGCGCGCGCTCCGCGGCGCGGTGGACGGGCTCGACGTCGCCTCGGTGGGCGAGCTGCAGCGCGCGCTCGAGGCCGGCTGGCCCGGCGCGGCGCTCTCCTTCGCGGGCCCGGGCAAGCGGGAGCCAGAGCTCGCCGCCGCGGTGGCGCACGACGTGCTCGTCAGCGTCGAGTCGCCCCGGGAGCTCGAGGCCCTCGCCCGCCTGGCCCGAGCCGCGGGGCGGCGCGCGCGCGTGCGGCTGCGGGTGAACCCGCGCACCACCCTGCACGCCTTCCGGGTGCGCATGACGGGTGGCCCCAGCCCTTTCGGCCTCGACGAGGAGGCGCTGCCCGAGGCGGTGCAGGTGCTCCGCCGCGCCGGCGACGCGCTCGCCTTCGACGGCGTGCACGTGCACGCCGGGGGGCAGTGCACGAGCGCGGCGGGCTTCGTGAAGGCGGCCGAGGTGGCGCTCGACGTGGTGGCGCGCGTCGCGGCGCTCCTGGGCGCGCGCGTGCCGCGGGTGAACCTGGGCGGCGGGCTGGGCGTGCTCGCGCCCGGCGACGAGCTCGACGTGGGCGCCGTGGGCACGCGCCTGACGACGCTGCTCGAGGCCTTCCGCGCGCGCACCGGGCAGCCGCTGGAGGCCATCGTCGAGCCGGGGCGGTGGCTCGTGGGCCCCGCGGGGCTGTACGTGGCGCGCGTGGTGTCCGAGAAGGTGTCGCGCGGCGCGCACTTCGTGGTGCTCGACGGGGGCTTCAACCACCACCTGGCCGCCACCGGGCACCTCGCGCCAGCGAGCGCGCCGCGGCTGCCGCTGATCAACCTGAGCCGGCCCCAGGCGCCCGTCGTCACGCGGACGGTGGTGGGGCCCTTGTGCACGCCGCTCGACTCGCTGGGCGTCGACGTGCACCTGCCGGAGCCGCGCGTGGGGGACCTCCTCGGCGTCGTGGGCTCGGGCGCCTACGGGTACTCGTTCAGCCCGCTGCTGTTCCTGGGGCACCCCCTGCCGGCGGAGGTGGTGCTGGGGAGCGACGAGGGCACCGCGCCTGGCGCGCGCTGACTGGACGAGCGCCCCTGAGGCTGCCTGCTCGTGGCGCTCGAGCCCCTCGTCGGCAGCGCCGCGAGGCCAGGTGACGGCCTCTCCTGGCGGTCGAACGAAGCGGCCCCCGGGAAGGCGGCTGCACCGGCCTCGGCCCGACCGCGCCAGCTCGCGCCCAGCGCCGCCTCGGCCTCGTCGGCCGTCGTGCCGCGCCCGCGCGTCAGGCGCACCGCCGCCAGCCCTTCAGCGCGCAGGCGCCGCCCGCCGCCAGCTCGCGCCCAGCGCCGCCGCGGCCTCGCGCACCTCGTCGGCGGTCGTGCCGCGGCCGAGCGACAGGCGCACCGCCCCGAGCGCCGCCGCGGGGGAGAAGCCCATCGCCAGCAGCACCGCGGGCGCCGTCTCGTGGCCGTCGTGGCACG
>CAYUZK010000340.1:0-3467 GCA_964449625.1 uncultured Archangium sp. | reverse complement strand
CCATGTTGATACAGCTTGAGCTGCCATGATCCTCCCAAGGAGCTTGTTCATCGCTTTGTGTATCGGTGTTCATTGGGTGTGGATCAAGTCCTGATCATCACGTGACCGCTCCGCGCCATCGGCGCCACGGCTACCGCCGTCACGACCGGTCGGACACCTTGAAGCGGCCGGTCACCACGGTGAGGGCGTCCACCGAGCCCTGGAGGTCCTGGGCGATGCGGGTGGTGCGCGCGGTGGCGTCGACGCCCTGCTTGACGAGGTCGGCGACGTTGCGCGCGCCCTGCACGGCCTGCTCGGAGCTCTGCCGCTGCTGCCGCGTGGCCACGGCGATCTGCTGCGCCGCCTCCTTCGTGCCCTGTGAGAGCTGGAGGATCTGCTGGAAGGCCGACTGCGCGCGCTCGGCCACGGCCACGCCGCGGTCCGACGAGTCGACGCCCTCGCGGGCCCGCTGCACGGCCACGTCACCCGAGGCCTGCACGCTCTCGACGATGCGGCCGATGTCGCGCGCCGACTGGGCCACGCTCTCGGCGAGCTTGCGCATCTCGGCGGCCACCACCGAGAAGCCGCGCCCCACCTCGCCGGCCTTGGTGCCCTCGAGCGCCGCGTTGAGCGCGAGGAGGTCGCTGCGGTCGGCCACCTGCTTGATGACCAGCGCGATGCGGCTGACCTGCTGCACGTCGCCGTTGAGGCGGGTGATGGCGTCGGCGATCTCCCGCGCCTCGCGGCGGATCTCCGTCATGCCGCCCACCATCTCCTGCACCACCGCGCGGGCCTCGTCGACGGCCTGGTTGGTGCGCACCGCGGCCTGCTCCACCACCTCGGTGCTGCGGGTGATGCTCTCGGCCGTGCGCGAGAGCTCCTCGAAGGTCGCGGCGATCTGCTGCGCGTAGGCCGACTGCTGGCTCGTGACGTGCGCCTGGTCGCCGGAGGCGAGGTTGAGCCCCTTCGCGGCCTCGGCGAGGCGGTTGGTCAGGCCCACCATCTCGCCCAGCAGCGCCCGCAGGCTCGCCAGCATGTCGTTGACCGACGAGGCCATCGACTGCACCTCGTTCGCGCCGCCCACCTCGACCTGCCGCACCGTCACGTCGCCGGCGGCCACCTCCCGGGCCACGCGGGTGACGACGCCCAGGGGGCCAGCGATGGCGCCGGAGAGCACGAGCGCGAGCGTCAGGCCCACGCCGATGGCCGCCAGGAGCACCCAGATGCCCACGAGCTGGTTCTCGCGCTGCTGCTCGGCGAGCGTCGCGAGCGAGAAGCGCATCACCATCGTCGCCTCGTAGTCCTGGTCCTTCGCGGTGCAGCGCACGTCGAGCACCACGCCGCGGTCCACCGCGCACTGGCCCGCGGGCGGCACCTCGTAGCGGCCCAGCGGCAGGTCGCCCTGGAGCTGCACCGTGGTGTCGGCGGCCTTGACCTCCACGAAGCGCTGGAGGCCCTGCGCCGTCACCTTGTCCTGGTCCACCACGAGGGCGCCGAGCTGCGTGACGTTGCCGCCCGAGCGCACGCCCTCGAAGATGCCGTTGAGCTCGCTGGGCGTCGCCAGCCCGTCGCGGATGAGGCGCATGATGGGCGCCGCGTTGTTGACGGCGAGCTGCCCCACGCTCACGGCCTGCCGCTCGAGGGCCTCGCCGGCCTGCTCGTTCAACCGGCTGGGGAAGTAGATGGAGGCGAAGAGGGCCACGGCCACCGTCGGCACGATGACGGCCACCGCTGCCTGCACTCGGAGTGACAGCCCTGCCCAGAGGCTCCCCATGGGGCCGGAATGTGGCACGGCCCGGCCGCTGACCGAAGGAGTTCGACGCTGCACGGCCTGTGCAACCCCCTGCACAGCGCGCGACGGTGCGCCAAGGGCTTCTGCGCGCTTGGCGCTGGCCGGGCGCTTGAAACACCCGGCCACATGCTCACCCTCACCACCTTCCTGCTGCTGGCCCAGCCTGGCGCGCCCGAGTGGACCCCGTACCCGGACCCGGTCGTCACTACGGCCCCGACGCGCGCGGCGCGCCTGATGGACCTCGAGCCGAAGCTGTCGGGTGGCGCCCTCGCCGGTCGCCTCGTCACCAGCGTGCTGGGCGGGGCGCTCGGGCTCGGGGCCGGGTTCGGCGTCGGCGTGCTGGGCACGTACCTGGGCGTCGCCGCGTTCTCGGGCCTCGGGTACACGATGGGGATCATCGCGGGCCTCGCGCTCGCCGTGCCGTTCGCTGTGGGGCTGGCGGTGGTCGGCCTCGCCGCCGGCGCGGCACTCTTCGGCGAGCACTTCGGGCACGCCTTCGCGGGCGCCGTGCCGATCGCCGGCATCGTGGTCCTCTGCGCGGTGCTCGCCGGCGCGGTGCTCGCGGGCGTCTTCGGTCCGCTGCTCGGCGTCGCCCTCGCCGCGTCGGCGGCCTTCGTGCTCACGCCGGTCTTCATCGAGGCGCGCAAGCCGGCGGTGGTCGCCATGCAGCCGGGGCGCGAGCTGCAGGGGGCTGGCGGCCTCTCCGTGGCCTTCTGACGAGGCACCCTGCGCTTCGTCGTTGGCATCGCGGGCCCCGCGCACGAGACTGCGCGCCGCCATGAGCCACGCTCCCCACTACAAGGCCAACCTCCGCGACATCCAGTTCAACCTCTTCGAGTTCCTCGACATCGGCAAGACGTCGCTGGGCCAGAAGCCCTTCGGCGACCTCGACGAGGCCACCGCGCGGCAGACGCTCGACACCATGCTCACGGTCTGCAGCAACGAGCTCGACCCCGGCTTCGCCGAGGGCGACAAGGTGCCGCTGGGCTTCGACCCCAAGACGGGCGTGGTGACGCTCTCGCCGCTGATGAAGAAGGCCTTTCACGCCTACTTCGACTCGGGGCTCAACGCCCTCGACCTGCCGGCGCACTTAGGGGGCCTCGGCGCGCCGCCCACGCTCGCCTGGGGCAGCTTCGAGCTCGTCGTCGGCGCGAACCCGGCGGTGGCCTTCTACTTCCTGGGCAACGTGCTCGCGCGCATCATCGACGCGCTCGCCACCGACGCGCAGAAGAAGCGCTTCGTGGGGCCGATGATCGAGAAGCGCTGGGGCGGCACCATGGTGCTGACGGAGCCCGACGCCGGCAGCGACGTGGGCGCCGCGCGCGCGAAGGCCACGCACGTGAAGGACGACCTGTGGCACCTCGAGGGCGTCAAGCGCTTCATCACCAACGGTGACTTCGACGCCGTCGAGAACATCATCCACCTGGTGCTGGCGCGGCCCGAGGGCGCGGGGCCCGGCACCAAGGGGCTCTCGCTCTTCATCGTGCCCAAGTTCCTGGTGAACGACGACGGCTCGCTCGGCGCGCGCAACGGCGTGTACTGCACGAACCTCGAGAAGAAGATGGGCATCAAGGCCTCGGCCACCTGCGAGATGACCTTCGGCGACGGCGCGCCGGCCGTGGGCTGGCTGGTGGGCGAGGTGCACGACGGCATCCGCCAGATGTTCCACGTCATCGAGCACGCGCGCATGGCCATC
>CAYUZK010000339.1:0-3487 GCA_964449625.1 uncultured Archangium sp. | reverse complement strand
GCAGCCTCGGCGTTCTACCTCTGGGCCAGGCTCCTCTCTCGCGACTCTGCCGCATTGAAGCCCTTCGCGGTGATCACCGCGGCGCTGATCGCCGTCGGAGGAGTCGTCCTCGGGAATCGGTATTTCGCGAAGGCAGAGAATGATGACGCCGCGAGTTCCTTCTCGCGCCAGCGGCAGGCGGGGTACGGGGCCTCGGGCGGCTCCAACTACTCCATCGAGATGGGCCCCGGCCCTGGCGAGGAAATCAAACAGCGAACCATCATCTACGAGTTCGCGCTGGCGCCCATCGCCATCTTCACCTCGCTCTTCCGCCCGCTCCTCTTCGAGGCGCGCAACGCGGTGCAACTCGCCAACGCCATCGAGGCGACGGTGCTCCTCGTGCTCTTCATCCAGATCCTCCGCCGGCGCGGGTTCTGGGGCCTCGTGCGCGCCGTGCGCAGCTCGCCGACCCTCATGTTCTGCGCCGTCTTCACCCTGGCCCTGGCGCTGGGCACGGGCCTGGCCACGACGAACATGGGCACGCTCTCGCGCTACCGCGCCCCGATGATGCCCTTCTTCTTCGTGCTCCTGATGGTGCTGCGCTACGAGTTCGAGGCCAGGCGCGAGGCGGAGCGCCTCGGGCGCCTCACCCCCGCTGTCGCAGCGCGATGACCTGCGCCCTGGGCTCGGCCGGCTGACGCTGGAGCTCCGGCACGACCTCGCGCACCCGCCGCGCGGCCTCGTCGACGTCCACGTCGTTGACGCCCAGGAGCAGCCCCGCGACCTGCCTGCTGACCTCGTCCAACTGCCGTGACGGCAGGCGCCCGATGAAGATCTTCGGGTGCCGGGTCTTCTCGGCCTTCTCCTCGGCCGTCGAGAGCTCCTCGAAGAGCTTCTCGCCCGGGCGCAGGCCGCTGAAGCGGATCTCGATGTCCTTGTCGGGCACCAGCCCCGAGAGGGTGATGAGGTCGCGCGCCAGGTCGACGATCTTCACCGGCTCGCCCATGTCGAGCACGAAGATCTCCCCGCCGCGCCCGAGGCTGGCCGCCTGGAGCACGAGCTGGCTCGCCTCGGGAATGGTCATGAAGTACCGGCGCATCTCCGGGTCCGTCACCGTCACCGGCCCGCCGCGGGCGATCTGCTCCTTGAAGATGGGGATGACGCTCCCCGCCGAGCCGAGCACGTTGCCGAAGCGCACGGCCACGAAGCGCGTCTTGCTCTTCTGGTTGAGCGCCTGCACGTAGAGCTCGGCCACCCGCTTCGTCGCGCCCATCATCGACGTGGGGTTCACCGCCTTGTCGGTGCTCACCATCACGAACCGCTGCACGCCGAACTCGTTCGCCGCGTCGGCCACCGTCTTCGTGCCGCCGACGTTGTTCTTGATGGCCTCGCCGGGGTTCCACTCCATCATCGGCACGTGCTTGTGCGCCGCCGCGTGCACCACCACCATCGGCCGGTGCTTCGCGAACACCGCGCGCACCCGCTCCCCGTCGCAGATGTCGGCGATGCAGGGCACCACGTCGAGCCCGGGGTAGAGCGCCCGCAGCTCCCGGTGGATCTCGAAGAGCGCCGGCTCCGAGCGCTCGACCAGCACCAGCTGCGTCGGGCCGAAGCGCGCCACCTGCCGGCACAGCTCCGAGCCGATGGAGCCGCCTGCCCCGGTCACCAGCACCACGTGCCCGCCCAGCAGCGCCTTGAGCGAGTCGGTGTCGAGCAGCACCGGGTCTCGGCCCAGCAGGTCTTCGATGTTCACGCTGCGCAGCTGGTTGAGCGTCACCTGCCCGCTGATGAGCTGGTCGATGCCCGGCATGGTGCGAATGGGCACGCCCGCGGGCGTCACCGTGTCCACGATGCGGCGCATCTCCTTGCCCGACGCCGAGGGCACCGCGACGACCACCTCGTCGATGTGCTCGCGCTTCACCACCTCGGCCGCGTCGCCCAGCCGCCCCAGCACCTTGACGCCATGGATCGCCACGCCCCGCTTGTTGGGGTCGTCGTCCACGAAGCCCACCGGCTCGTAGCGCCCCAGGTGCGTCTTCTGCATCTCGCGCAGGAGCATCTCGCCCGCGTTGCCCGCGCCGACGATGAGCACCCGCCGCCGCCCGCCCTCCGGCTTCTTCTGGCCCACGTTCTGGGCGATCTGCCACAGCGACCGCGCGCCGAAGCGCAGGCCCCCGACGAGGATCATCGTCAGCAGGAAGTCGATGATGAGGATGGAGCGCGGATAGCTCCGGTAGCCGCCGATGACGATGAAGGCCGAGAAGATGAGCGTCGCCAGGGCCGCCGACCGCGTCAGCGCCACGAGGTCCTTCGCGCCCGTGTAGCGCCACAGCCCCGCGAACATGCCCGCCGAGGCGAACACCGCGAGGTGGATGCCGACGTTCACCCCCAGCCACAGCCACGCCACGGGGAAGTAGTCGGGCGGAATGCTGAACTCGAAGCGCAGCCCGAAGGCCCCGGCCTGCGCCGCCACGAAGAGCAGCAGGTGCACGGCCACCGCCACCAGGCGGCGGTACCGCAACAGCCATTGCGTCGACTCCTGCATCATCGCCCCCCTTCGTGCTCTCGAGACCCGTCTGAGTTCAGGCGCGGGAGTAGGCCAGAGCCCCACCTGCCGTCAAATCGCTGCGATCTCACGCTGATAGAGGTCGACGAAGGCGTCCGCGAGCCGCTCCCGGGAGAAGTCCCGCGCCGCCCGAGCCCGCCCGGCCTCGCCGTGCACGCGCCGCAGCACCGCGTCGAAGGCGTAGCGCGCCATCGCCTCGCCCAGCGGCCCCGGCGCGCCCACCGGCACCAGCAGCCCCGTCTCCCCGTCGGCCACCGCGTCCACGCAGCCCGGCACGTCCGTCGTGATGACGGGCCGCTCCATCGCCGCCGCCTCGAGCGGCACGTTGGGGAAGCCCTCGCGGTGCGACGGCAGCACCACCACGTCGCTCGCGGCGTACACCGGCCCCGGGTCCGCCACCGGCCCCAGCAGGTGAATGCCCGGGTGCTGCTCGAGCCGCGCGCGCACCGCCGGGGGCACCGGGTCTCGCGGCTCGAAGGGCCCCGCCACGAGGAGCCGCACCGAGGGCGCACCGCGCGCGGCCAGCCCCTCGAAGGCCTCGACCAGCTCCGGCAGCCCCTTGTCGCGCACCAGCCGCCCGACGAAGCCGAACACCACCTCGTCGTCGCCGATGCCCAGCTTCGCCCGCAGCGCCGCGCCCGCCGCCGCGTGCCGCTTCGGTGAGAAGCGGGCCACGTCGACGCCGTTGCTGCCGCCCAGCACCACCTCCGAGCGCGCCGCCGGCACCAGCCCCTCGGCCAGCGCCTGCCGGTGGAGCGACGGGCTCTGACACACCACCCGCGTCGCCGCGCCGCAGCTCAGCCGCTCCGTCGCCTGCAAGACGCCCCGCAGCACGCCCGTCGCCGTGACGTAGGCGAGCCCGCGCATCTGGTACAGCCGCACCGGCACCCCCACAGCCTGCGCCGCGAGCGTGCCCAGCAGCCCGCCCTTCGGCGTGCCCGC
>CAYUZK010000338.1:0-3489 GCA_964449625.1 uncultured Archangium sp. | reverse complement strand
GGGCCCGGTGCGCCCCGCGCTCGCCCCGGCCCCGGTCCGACCCGCCAGTCCGGCGCCGCCGCCCGCGCTGCGCCCGGCCGCGCCAGCGGTGCCGCCCCTCTTCGAGCCTGACGCCGAGTTCGAGTCGCCCGCGGCGGGCGGCGGCGCGGCGGCCTCGAGCCTCTTCGACCTCTCGGGAGGCCCCCTCAACGAGGAGGACCGGGCGCTCACCGTCGTCGGTCAGCACCGCGTCATCCTCCACTCCATCGAGGGCCAGGTGAAGCGCGGCGCCATCACCGACGCGCACCTCGGCGACGACACGCTCTCGCTGGAGCTGGCGGCCGGCGGCACCGAGCAGCTGCCCAGGGAGCGGGTCAAGGCGCTCTTCTTCATGCTCGCGCCCGGCGCCCGCGCGCCCAGCCCGGAGGGCACGAAGGTCCGCGTCACCTTCAAGGACGGCCGGCAGGTCGCCGGCTACTCGAAGGACCACTCGGGCCCAGTCGGCTTCTTCGTCGTGCCCGCCGACAACCGCACCAACACCGACCGGATCTTCATCTACCGGCACGCGGTGCAGGGCGTCGCCACCGAAACCTGAAAGTTTCACCTCCAAGCAGGGGGTTGACAGCAGGTAGGCAAATCACGCACCTTTCCCTCCGCCACGCCGAGAATGCCTGGGCCGGAGGTTTCATGACGGGTCGTGCGACGAGCCGAGAGAAGCGGGTCTTTCCCCGGACGCCGGTGGCGCTGACGGCCCACTGCCGCATCGGGACGCGCTTCATCCGCGACGCGGTGGCCGACCTCTCGGAGGGCGGGCTGTACCTCAAGACCCGCGAGCCGGCGCGGGCGGGAACACCGGTGCGCGTGGCCCTGGCGCTGCCCTTCGCCGAGGGCCCCCGCTACTGCACGCTGGTGGGCAACGTGGCGCGGGTCGATCGCGACCCGAAGGGCTTCGCGCGCGGGCTGGGCGTGAGCTTCGAGGGCGTGGAGATCGACGAGGGCGACCGCCACGCGCTCGTCGGCTACCTGTCGAAGACGCGGGCCGCTTAGCCCTCGCGCAGCTCGAGCACCTGCACGCCGAGCATGGCCGCGAGGAAGGCCTTCACCTGGTGCTCGGGCTTGTTGGCCATGGCCAGCAGCTCGGCGTTGGTGCGATTGCCGTCGATGCGAGGCAGCAGCTGCGCCTCCCACTTCTCGAGCTCGAGCTCGTGGAGCTGGTAGGCCGGCTGCTGGCTGGGGATGAGGCGATCTTCCGGGCGCACGATGCGGGAGAGCCGCTCGGGCTTGTAGAGCTTCTTGATGCCGCGGATCGAGAGGTTGCCCGGGAAGATGTCGAGCTTGATGCTCTCGGCGCGGGCCTTCTCGCGGAAGGTGACGACGAACTGGCCCTCCTCCCAGCCGAAGAGGCTGTAGATGATGGCCCGCACCTGCTGGCCCACGTAATAGAGCCGCTCGGTGTCCTTGAGCAGCCCGCGCTCGACCAGCACGTCGCCGGTGCGCCGCTTCGACTGGGTCGCGACGCCGGCCGCGTCCTGGAGCTGCTCGGGGGTGATCTTCCCCACGCGCACGAGGAACTGCCCGAAGCGATCGGCCGCGAGGTTCGACAGCGCGAAGACCGGCTGGCCGGCCTCGAAGTAGACGACCTTCTTCACCTTGCCCTTCTGGCAGTAGAGCTCGCCCGTCTCCCTGGACAGGTAGAAGGCGCTGATCAACCCGGGGAGGTTGTCGTGGAGCTCGCCCTGCCGCGCCGTGCGACCACCCGGCGCGGGGAGCGGCGGCGCGAGGGCCGGGGCCGGCTGGCGCCCGCTGGGTGAGGCCGACGACGGCACGGGCACGTGGCGCTGCGCAGTGAGCGCCGCGCCCTGGAGCTCCGCGGTGATGTTGCCGCCGCCGGTGACGCGGATCTTCCCGGTCAGCTCCATGGCCTCGGTCTCTTCACCGTCCTCGAGGTTGGCGTCGAGCTCGAGCTCGAAGGGCGCGTCGGTCGGCGCGGTCGCCGCGTGGCTGCTGCCCGGGGCGTGGAGCGGCACCAGCGTCTTCACCAGCGCGAGGAGCTGCTTCGCGTCGAAGGGCTTCTCGAAGTAGTGCGCGCCGGGGAAGCGCGTCATGGCCTCGGTCGCGTGCTTGGCGCCCTTGAAGACGCCGCTCATGAAGACGAGGGGCACCGGCCCGCGGGCCGTGCGCAGCGCCTCGGCCACGTGGTACCCCATCATGTCCGGGAGCAGCACGTCGATGAGGGCGCCGGCGATGGGCTCCGTCTTCGACAGCTCGGCGGCCGGCTTGCCCTTGTTGGCGCCGACGACGGCGTAGCCGGCCTCCTCGAAGAGCGAGGTGAGGACGGCGACCAGTTCCTTGTTGTCATCGACGACGAGCAGCGTGGGCGACATGCGCGGGCTCACCATACCCGCCAAGCCCCACGCCCCCAAGCGCTCCAGCCCATGCCAACGTGCAGGGAATGCGCAGGTCGTACACCCTCGCTCTCGCCGCCGGCACCTTCGGCGTCGCCATGGGCCTCCTCGTCGTGCTCACCGAGCGACCCCGGCCGGTCGCCCCGGCTCGGGCTCTGGCTCCGCCCTCAGTGGCGGAGGTCGCGAGCCGGGCGGCGCAGCTACGCGCCGAGCCCCTGCCGCCAGCGCTCGAGGCCCTGCGCGCGCTCGCGGCCGAGAAGACGCCGCCCGCCGAGGGCGACTGGCTCGCGGAGCACCCCGAGGAGGGGCAGTCGCTCGCGGAGCACCGCGAGGCCTGCCTCGGCGCGGCGGGCCGCACGGTGTACCTCGTGCCCACCGGGGCCTTCGCGCCCGAGGCCCGCGAGGTGTTCGACGCCCTCGGGCCGCTGCTGGCCGCGCACTTCCAGCTCCCGGTGAAGACCCTGGCGCCGCTGCCTGCGTCGGTCGCCGGCCGCTCGGCGCGCGAGCGGGAGCTGGGGCCCCAGTGGCTCACCCGGGACATCCTCGAGGCGCTGCGCGCGACGCGACCCGACGACGCGGCGGCGGTGATGGCCGTGACGATGGTCGACCTCTACCCCGACCCGACGTGGAACTTCGTCTTCGGCGAGGCCACCTGGGAGGACCGCGTGGCGGTGATGAGCCTTTCGCGCAGCGGAGACCCGGCGCTGGAGCGCGCCCTCGTGCTCGAGCGCGCCTTCTCGACGGCCGCGCACGAGGTGGGCCACATGTTCCAGCTCGCGCACTGCGTCGCCTGGGAGTGCCCGATGAACGGCACCAACCACCTCGACGAGGCCGACAGCCGCCCCCTCGAGCCGTGCCCCCATTGCCTCGCCAAGCTGATCCACGCGACGGGCCTCGTCCCCGAGGTGCGCTGGCGCGAGCTGCGCGCGGCCTCCCTCGCGGCCGGGCTCGAGCGCGGCGTGGAGGCCGTCGACCGCAGCCTCGCCGCCGTCGACGCTGGGTCGAGGGAGCCCTGAAGCGGCCGGGCGATGCGCCGACGGCGCTTCAGCGCCCCGTCCGCCGCCGCGCCCGCTCCCGCGCCGCGGCGAGGGCGTCCTGCACGCCG
>CAYUZK010000337.1:0-3550 GCA_964449625.1 uncultured Archangium sp. | reverse complement strand
GCCACGAGGGAGCGACATGTCTGGTCTACGGGTCACGGTGGCGTGGGGTGCGCTGCTCCTGCTGGTGAGCTGCGTCGAGACGGAGCGCGCCCTCGAGCCCGGCCTGCGCGACGTGGCGGTGGTCGCGACGCAGCCGCCCGTCTACGCCCCCGGCCCACAGGGCTTCGCGCTCCCTCCCGCGCCCGACCTGGTGTTCGCCGAGCCCGCGCCGCTCCCAGTACGCCACGCCGTGCGCGTCAGCTTCGTGCCGGCGGGCGCGCAGCGGCTGGGCGAGGTGCAGGCGGTGCAGGTGGCCGTGGCGGTGACCGGCGGGCCGCGCGGCGCGCGAGAGGTCACCGTGAACTTCGTCTCGCCCCCCGGCCTCGCCTGGGAGCGCCAGGCGCGGCTGCTCGACCCGTCGGCCACGCCTGGCGGCGAGCTGGTCTTCACCCTCCCCGTGGCCGCCACCCTCATCGAGGAGCAGCGCCTCTTCGGCCGCTGGTCGCTCACCACCCTCGACGACGGCGCCGAGGCCGCGGCGGCGAGCTTCGAGGTGCTGCCGTGAGGGCAGCGCTCGTCGGCGCGGTGGTGCTCGCCGGGGTGCCCGCCCTCGCCCAGCAGAACGACTGGAGCATCACCCACACCGCCGGCGGCGCGGTGATGGAGGAGGCCAGCAGCCTCACCTTCACCGTGGCCAACGCGGCGACGAGCCAGGCGAGGATCGACCAGTTCTCGCTCAAGATCCCCAACGGGCCCTACGACGTCGAGGGCGCGAGCGCGCCGACGGGCTGGCGGGTGGCGACGGTCGACCGCGTCAACCGCAGCGTCACCTTCCGGGCGGCGAGCGCGTGCACGCCGACCTCGGGCCTGGGCCCCGGCCAGTCGAACGCCTTCCAGGTGCGCGTGGTGGGCGTGCAGGCGGCGCAAGACGTGCCCGACGCGCTCCAGCTCGGCACGCAGACCGTCGACGACGTCTGCAACACCAGGCAGAAGTTCCGCAACCCCACAGGCGCCACCGGCTGGGTGCGCCACGGCTTCGGGGCCGAGCTGGTGGTGAGCCCGCGGGCGCTCGACCTCGGCGGGCAGGTGACGCTCACGCTCGCCATCGTCAACCGCACCTCGGCGGTGCAGACGACCATCGTGCCCGCCGCGCCGGTGGTGCGCGGGGCGGCCACCTTCGCGCTCGTGTCCGGCCCGACGCCGGCCCAGGTGAACAGCCTCGCCGTGGACGGCACCGCGAGTTTTTCCTGGGTCTACCGGGCGACGGGCCGCGGCGTGTCGACCTTCGAGGTGAGCGCACGCAACGCCACCACCTCCTCGCCGACCCGCGGCACCCTCGACGTCAGCGTCGGCCTCTTCCCGGTGGTGGCCACGGTGCAGCCCGAGGTGGTCGTCACCGGCGGCGAGGTCGCGCTCCAGGTGCAGGTCACCAACAACACCAGCACCACCCTCACCGCCGTGACGCCCGAGCCGCTCGCGCTCTCCCCCACCGGCGCGGCCACCGCCACGCTGGTGCAGGGCCCGACGCCGGCCAGCGTCGGCTCTCTGGGCGCGGGCACCACCACCGGCTTCACCTACCGCTACCAGGTGCACGGCGACCCCGGCGACACCCTCACCTTCACCGCGCGGGTCCGCGGCACGGACGTGGGCGGCGCCGCCCTGCTGAGCGACCCGGTGCGCAGCGCGACGGTGAGCGTGAGCGAGCTGACGCTCACCGCGTCGCCCGAGTCGGTGCTCTCGGGCGCGGGCGCCACCACCATCGGCTACACGGTGCGCAACGGAGCGAGCCAGGCCATCACCAGCGTGGTGCTCCTGACGCCCGACACGGCCCTCTTCCGCACGCCCACCGCCACCCAGGTGCCCGCGGGGTGGACGGCGGCCACCACCAACACCCCGCGCGGCGTGCGCTTCAGCGGCGGCCCCCTCGCGCCCGGCGCGGCCATCACCTTCACCATGGCCTACGCCAGCATCGGCACCGTCGCGCAGCCCACCGCCACGGCCCACCGCGCGCAGGTCACCTACGCCGACGGCGTGACGACGGCGCGCGCCGACACCCGCGTGACGGTGGCCACCACGCGGCCGGTGCCCGACGTCACCGCGCCGGTGGCCGTCGCGAGGCCAGGCTCCGTCTTCCTCTCCTGGAGCAACCCCGCCGTGCACGATGGCGTCCTCATCCTCCGGGCAGCCGGGGCACCGCCCGACACCGGGCCCACGCAGGGCCGGCGCTACGCGCAAGGCGACCTGCTGGGCAACGCCACCGTCATCTACACCGACGCCTTCAGCTTCGCGGGGAGCTTCCGGGACACCGCGGTGACCTCCGGCGACACCTATTTCTACCGGCTCTACAACCGCGACGAGTACAGCGTCTACTCGCCGGGCCACGCGCCAGCGGCGGCGCCGGGCAACCACCTGCTGGTGGTGGTGCCGGGCACCGGGCCGAGCGAGCCGGCGTGGTGCGCCTCCGTCGGGCTCCCCGCCCTGCAGCAGCCCTTCACCGACCTGGGCCGCGCGGTGTACCAGTCGAGCAACGGGCGCTACTTCACCAGCAACGTCATCAGCGCCAGCACCCCGCCGGACGGCAGCGAGAAGTGGCGCCCCAGCCTCACCGCGGGCGTGGTGGAGGCGCGGCCGACGGTGCTGCGCGTGGGGAGCGACACCGAGCCCTCCATCTTCGTGGGCGACAAGCAGGGCTACGCCTACCGGCTCTCGACGGTGACCGGCGCCATCGCGTGGACGGGGCTGGGCGGCGCGCCGCTGGGCGAGGTCATCGTGGCGCAGGCCGCCGTCGCGCTCCGCGAGTTCGCCACGCCGGCCTTCCAGGCGGCCTTCTCCGGCGACCTCGTCTTCTTCGCCACGCGCAACACCACCAGCCCCGCGAGCAACAGCGTGCGGGCCCTGCGGGTCGACTCCGGCGCCCTCGCGTGGACCTACCAGCCGGGCGACCTGGGCCAGGTGGTGGGCGCGCCGCTCTACGACGGCTTCACCCAGGCGCTGTGGGTGGCCAGCAACCGGAGCGCCGGGCCCTCGCTCCGGGTGCTCGACGTGGTGAACCCCGCCACGCCCTTCCTCACCGTGACGGACCTCGGCGACGTGCGCGGGGGCGTCGTGCGCCACGGCTTCGTCAACCAGGCCCTCGTCATCGACACCACTGGCAAGGCGCGCGGCTACCACCTCGGCACGCGCGCGCTGCTGTGGGAGCTGGACGTCGGCGGCGCGGTGACGACGCCGGCGGTGCCCTACCAGACGGACTTCTTCGTCAGCACCAGCACCGGCGTGAAGCGCTACCACGTGGACGCGGCGACGAACGCCGTCACCCAGGTGTGGGCCTCGGCTCCGCTCACCGCCCCCACCGCCGCGCGCATCGACGGCGCGAACGGGCGCCTCTACCTGGGCACCGGCGACGGCTACCTCCGCCGCCTCACCCTGGCGACCGGCGCGCTCGAGAGTTCGGTGCGCGTCTCCACCACGGGGGGCGTGAGCATGCCCTCGCTCGACGGCACCGCGGGCCTGCGGCGCCTCTACGTGGGCACCTTCGACGGCCGGCTCTGCGCGCTGCCCCCCACCTTCTGAC
>CAYUZK010000336.1:0-3567 GCA_964449625.1 uncultured Archangium sp. | reverse complement strand
CGCTCGCTATCGCGACGCGCCGTAGATGAACACGAGCTCGCCGACGTTCGCCCGGAAGCCGAATGGGCCCGGCTTGACCGTGCTCGACTCGGCGTCGACGGCGACGACCGTCCCGATGGGGTGATCCTCCTGGTGCATGAGGCGGTCTCCGGGCTGGAGGCCGTGCACGCGGCCGAGCGGAATCTCGAGGTGGGACGTGGTGTCGTTGGTTCTCTGGCGCGTCCACCGCAGCGCGAACAACCGCGCGTCGGGGCGACCGAAGCCATCGGGCAGCTCCGCGAGCGCGACCCCGCCGTCGCCGCCGAGCGCGACCAGGCCGAGCTCGGGGCGCAGATCGAACGCCGGCCCCAGCGTGAAGTGACGCAGCAGACCCCTGGAGCGGTCCGCCGAGGCGATCTCGGTTCGCTCGCCGTTGCTGGCCGCGAAGAGGCGCCCGTCAGGCGAGTATCGCCCGTTGCTCAGCCGGTTGTTCACGCCGAGCGTGACCTGGTGCGGGGTGCGCTGCACCACGTCGTGGCGGTTCGTCCACGCGACGCGCCGCCCGTCCTGGCTGAACACCATGGCCCTGCGCACCGCCTCCTTCTCGCTGAGGTCCTCGAGCGCGGAGCCATCGTCCACGCGGTAGAGGAGCAGCCCGACCTTGTGGTCCTTGCTCAGGCGGTGCGGCGCGACGACCGCGAGGCGGCTTCCATCGGGGCTCAAGGTGATCAACGGGAAGCTCCACTTCTGCCCGTCGCGCTTCTCGAAGAGACGCTTGCCACTGGCGACGTCGTAGACGCGAATGATGTTCTCGTCGTTGCGCAGGTACGAGGTCGCGAGGCGGTTTCCGTCCGCGCTGAGGAGCCTCACGGCGCCGGCGCCGATCGCGAAGTCGGAGAACGTCCAGGGAAGCAGCTTGCCGACTTCACCGGTGAGCGGGTTCCACAGACGCGCGCCGGAGCCCTCGACGACGAACGCGCGATCGCCGGCGGCGCTCACCGAGGCGGCCTCGAACCCCTTCGGCGCGTACTCGCGCACGAGCAGCCCGCGCGCGAGGTCCCACGTGGAGACGCCATTCGAGGAGACGACGATGAGCTGCGAGCCATCGGGCGTGAGCTGGAGCGAGCTGGGGGCGCCGGCAGGACGGAACACCTTGAGGAGCTCGCCGCTGCGCGTGTCGGCCACCTGGATCTCGCCGCGCTTCGCGCGCGACACGAGTCGAGTCCCGTCCGGCGTCAGGAGCACCTCGCTGGAGGGCGCGAGCCGCACGAAGCGCCGGCTGCCGTCATCACGCAGCGACGTCGGTCCGCCGAGCGCCTGGTCCGCCGCTGGCGGTGGTGCGAGCTTCGCCGCGAGCGTGAGCCCTCTCGCGAGCTCGGCGTGTGCCGGAGGCCCCAGCAGCGCGCGCGTCCACGCCGCCTCTTCCTGGTCGGCCCGGCCGGCGGTGAGCCCTGCCTCGCGCGCCTCGAGGATCAGCCCCGCGACGACCACGGCGAGCTCGTCGTCGAGGAGCTTCGTGGCGTGCGCGACCAGCGCTTCAGTCGACGGAACCCATTCATCCTTGCCCTCGAGGTCGGCCTTGGCCGCTGCTGACCACCTGGGGAAGCGGAGCTTCGAGAGGTCGAGGGACTGCTCGATCGAGCGGGCACCCGCTCGCGTCGTGATGGTGAGGGTGCGGCGGGCCGCGCCTTTCCACTCCTGCCAGCTCACGTGGTAGGCCCACTGCCGCGTCTCCCAGCCGCCGATCTTCGCGCTCGGCGTGTCCCAACGGTCGAGCGTCTTGCGCGCCGAGCCGAGCGCGACCTCGGCGCTGCGGATCTCGTCGGACGAGTACGAGCACGTCCGTGTCGGCGGCGGCGTGACGGTGACGGACGTGACGGTGACGTAGTCCGACTGGCCGGCGCGCTTCGGACCCGTTCGGAGCTGCCGCGACTGCGAGAGGCCCCCGTAGTGGTACTCGGTCGTGCAGCCACCGGAGCCCGCCTTGCTGCGCATGTAGGCGATGCGTCCGGGGCCGTCCTGCAGGAGCCGCTCGAGCTCGGCTCGCTGGAGCTCGCTGCGCCTCACCGCCGCGCGGTTGTCGTACTCCACGTACTCCGAGTACTCGTGCTTCCTCAGCTCCTCGCGCACCGAGGACGACACGTCGCTCGTGGCGATCGGCGTCACCGAGATGGTCGCCGCGGCCTTGCTCGCGGTCAGCGCGGCGAGCTCCAGGCCGGCGAGGTCCGAGAGCCCCCAGCTCGCGTAGATCGCCTTGAAGGCCGGGCCGCCCACCGTGGCCTTCACCGCCTCGGGCGCGCTCGACGCGTCGGGCCAGGCTGCTTGCACGAGCGCCGCCGCCTCGGCCCGGAGCACCGCGCGCTCGGCCTCGGGCGCGCCGGTCAGCGCCGCGAGCGCGAGGCGGTAGCCCAATGCCGTCGCGGGCTTGCCTGCCGTGGTCGCGTCCTTGATGCGCGTGCCGACGACCGCCACCAGCGGTCCGTGCAGCGCCCGCAGGTCCTCGACGATCGCGGCCTTCTCGCGACCGTGGGAGATCCGGCTCTCCGCGAGCAGCGCGCCGTAGATCTCGAGCTGCTGCTCGAAGGGCGCCGTGCGCCAGTCGGCAGCCAGGAGGCCACGCTCGACCCCGCGCGCGAGGTCGTCGACCTGGCCCGCGAGCGTCTCGCGACGGGCGCGCCACGCGGGCTCGTCCATCGCGACGGACGAGGCGACGAAGTCAGGCGCGTCCAGGGACGCCTGCAGCAGCTTCAGGTTGCGCGCGTGCCGCTCGTCCGTCGTCGCCCTGGCTGCCGTCGCGAGGTCCTCCCGTGCGCCGTCGAGGAGCCGCTGAGGCAGGTCGGTCTGCACCTGGTTCGCCGCGACCTGCGTCGTGTCGCGCGCAAGCTGCACCGCCTGCGTGAGCAGGAGGACCCGCTCGCCAAGCTGCGCCTGGGCCCACCGCGCCTCGAGGGCCCGGGTCCGCGCCGCGACGTCACGCCCGACCGCGTCGCCCAGCCGCATCGTGAGCGGCGAGGCGAGCTCGGGGCGGTAGCGCTCGAGCAGGGTGATGACCGTGCGCGCACCCCGGACGTCGGTCGCGGCGAGCGCATCCTCCGCCTGCTTCACCAGGTCGACGAAGGTGAACGCGCGGTGAGACGGCCTCGCGAGGTTGCTCTTCGTCAGGTACAGCGCGCTCTCGACGGGCTGTGGCACCCCGGCATCGTCGAGCGGCTGCCCGACGAAGTAGCCCGGGCGATCCGTCGCCGAGATCAGGCCATAGCGTGATGAGAGCCCGAGCGCCTCGCCTCGCTTCAGGCCCAACCGCGTCAGCCGCGCGGCGTCGGTCGTCTCTTCGGCGGTCCAGCGCGGGATGACGACGATCGCGGCGTCCTTCTCTCCGCCCGCCAGGTGCAGCTCCGCGAGATCGCCCTGCTGCAGGCCGCGGAGGATCGGCGAGTACTCGGACCCGTCGTTGCGCTCGTAGAGGGCGCGCCCCTGAAAGAGCGACGCATTGTCCCAGCTCGGCGCGCGCATCGACATCCCGGCGAGCGTCTCACCCCGGAGGAACTCCTCGAGGCCGGGGGCGCTGAGCGGAGGCGTGGACCGTCG
>CAYUZK010000335.1:0-3601 GCA_964449625.1 uncultured Archangium sp. | reverse complement strand
TGACCGCCGCCGAGGCCGCGAGCACCTACGCCCTCATCGCCATCGGCGACGGGCTCGTCTCCCAACTCCCGTCACTCGCCATCGCCGTCGCGGCGGGCCTCGTCGTCACCCGCGTCGCGGCGGAGCACGACGACACCTCGTTGGGCGCGGACATCGGCGCGCAGTTCTTCGGCCAGCACCGCCCGCTCTTCGTCGTGGCGACGCTCTGCCTGGCGCTCGCGGCGCTGCCGGGCATGCCGACCTTCACCTTCCTCCTCATCGCCGCCGCGCTCACCGCCGTGGCCCTGGGGCTCCGTCACCTGCGCGCGCAGCCCGACGCCAGCGCCCCCGCACCGTCGGCCGCCCCCGCCAGCCCGGCAAGTGCTTCCGACGACGAGCCGGGCCCCGCCGTCACGCCGCTGCTGCTGGACCTCGCGGAGGATCTCACGCCGCTGGTGGAGGAGGCCGGCCGGGCCTTCGTGCGCGAGGACCTCGACGCCGTGCGCGAGCGCGTCTTCGCGGAGCTGGGCGTGCGCCTGCCGCCGTTCCGGGTTCGCACCGGCTGCCCGCTGCCTCCGCGCAGCTACGCGCTCTCGGTTGACGAGGTGCCGGCCGGGCGCGGCCAGCTCCCCGAGGGCGCGCTCTTCGTGCTGGGCGCCGGCGGCGTGCCCGGCAGCAACGCCGTGCCCACCCTCGACGCCCTCGGTCGCCCGGTGACGCCGGCCTCGACGACGGAAGAGCCGGCGCTCGCGGCGCGCGGCGCGACGCTCCGCACCGCGCGCGGGCTGCTGGTGGACCACCTCGCGGCCCTCGCGCGGAAGCGGGCCGCGAGCTTCCTCGGCGTGCAGGAGGTGCAGGCCGCGCTCGGCGCCCTCGAGCGCTCGACGCCGGCGCTGGTGAAGGAGGCGCTGCACAAGGTGCCGCTGCCGCTCCTCACCGACGTGCTGCGCCGGCTGGTGCAGGAGCAGGTCAGCATCAGAAACCTCCGCGTCATCCTCGAGGCGCTGGTGTCACCGACGACGGAAGGCGACGCGGCGCAGCTCGCCGAGCGCTGCCGCACGGCGCTGGCCCGGCAGCTGAGCCACCACTTCGCGCAGGGCGGCGCGCTGCTGGCGTGGCTGGTGGACCCGGCCGTCGAAGAGACGCTGCGGCAGGGCAGCAGCGGCCTGGCGCCCGCGGAGGCCAGCGCCATCCTCGAGGGAGTCAAGCGCGTGGCGCGGCAGGGGCGCGCGGTGCTGCTGGCCTCGCCCGACGTGCGGCGGCTCCTGCGACGCCTCATCGAGGGCGTGCACCCCGACGTGGCGGTGCTCACCTTCAGCGAGCTCGACCCGGAGCTGCAGGTGCGCCCCCTGGGCCGCCTCGTCGCGGCGAGCCAGGCCTGAGACGCACGACGCCCCTCGTCCCGGTCACGGGCGCGAGGGGCGCGGCACCACCACGGCGGCAGGGAGCGGGCTACTGGCCCGGGTTGAGCGGCGGCACCTTGCCGTCGGGGCCCGGGCGGTTGACGCGATCCTTGAGCTCCTTGCCGGCGCGGAAGAGGAGCCCCCGCTTCGCGCGCACGGGGATGGGGTCGCCCGTCTTCGGGTTGCGGCCCTGGTAGGCGCCGTAGTGCTTCACGTGGAAGGCACCGAGGCCGCGGATCTCGATGTTCTCACCTGCCACGAGCGCGTCCTTCATCGCCCCGAAGATGATCTCCACCGTCGCCTCAGCCTGCTTCTGGGTGACGCCCTTCTTCGCGACCAGGATGTTGACGAGATCCGATTTGAGCACCGGCTTCCCCCTGAAATGGACCAACGGTCCAGAATCACTACGGAATTGAGCGCCATGCTACCCACGAACAGCTCAACCCTGCAAGAAAGCTACGTTTTTTCGACCTCGTCGGGCCCCCGCCGGGCGAGGTCGGCCCACGAAATAGCCTTGAGTTTCTCGACGGTTGTCTCATCGGCGAGGGAAAAGAGGCGGCCTACCACGTCGAAGGGGCCGGCGCGGGCCTGACGTTCGCGCTGGGCCAGGCGCGCGGTGCCGCCGACGGCGGCCGAGACGTCGGCGAGGGTGAGCGAGGTCACGTCACGCGCCGGGGCGAGCTGCCCCTTGTCGCCCGCGCGCAGCAGCTCCGCCGAGAGCAGGAGCAGGACGATCTCGATGACCCGCTGCTCGGGCAGCCGCAGCCGGGCGGCGAGCTGCCGGGTGGTGGGCGGGGTGGCGCCGTCCATCGCGGCGCGCGCGACCTCCTCAGCGATGCGCGAGGCGATGAGCTCGTCGCTGCGCGGGTGCGTGAGGAGATCGGCGAACTGGTGGTGGAAGTCGACGTGCTCCACGGCGTACGCGAGCCGCGCGCCCGAGAGCACGATGTACCAGCCCACGTAGATCCACATCAGGAACAGCGGGGCGATGCCCAGCGAGCCGTACAGCTTGTTCGCGCTGAAGATGAAGCCGGCGATGCCGCCGTAGAGGTGCCGCGCCAGCTCCCAGGTGACGCCAGCCACGGCGCCGCCGATGAGGGCCGACCGCCAGGGCACCGGCGCGTGGGGCGCCAGCTTGTAGAGGAGCGAGAAGACGCTCACCGCCGACAGCACGCCGCCCACCAGGAGGGCCTGCGCCGAGAAGGGGAACTCGAGCCAGCCCAGGAGCCGCTTGGCGCCCTCGGTGCCCAGCAGCGAGAGGCTGATGAGGAGCGGCCCGACGAACAGCACCCCCGCGTAGAGCGCGACGCTGACGTGCAGGCGGCGCTTGTTGCGCACCTTCCAGATCTCGTTCAGCGAGGCGTCGAGGTGGTGCAGCATGAGGCCAGCCGACAGCAGCACCACCACGAAGGACAGGCTCCCGGCCGTGCGCGAGTTCGCCGCCGCCAGGAACGTGACGATGACCTGCTCCGACTGCGCGCGGCCGCCAGGCGAGAGGATGTCCTCGAAGAACTTGAGGACGAGCGGGTCGATGCGCGACGCGTTGAAGGCGTGCAGCAGCGAGAAGATGACCGCCACCAGCGGCACCAGCGAGGTGATGGTGATGAAGGTGAGGTTGCCGGCGCGCAGCGCGAGGGCCTCGCCCCGGTAGCCGGTGACCACCGCCACGACGAGCCGCCAGACCTCGATGGCGCGACGGCCCCAGTCGCGCGGGGCAGCGGCCGCCGACTCGGGGAGGGTCGGCTCGACCATCGCCTACCGCCGCACGAGGATGCGCTCGACCAGCTCCCGCGACACCTGCGTGAGCTCGACGAAGACCACCCCCATGCCCGACACCTGTCCGGGGCTGCCCGGCTCGACCAGCCGCACCACCTCGCCGATGCCCTCGATGGTCTCGAGCTCGTCGAAGATGACGGTGAAGCGCAGGTTGACGCGGGTGCCGATGGGCAGCGGGTCGTCAGACTTGATGAAGACCCCGCTGCGGCTCAGGTTCATCACGTACTCGTTGATGAACTGGTCCACCGACCCGAACTCGTGGTTGATGGTGCGGCGCACGTCGATGCGTCGGTCGACCGTTCCGCTCATCGTCACTCCTGGCTGGAGCCCGTCGTAGCCGCCGGCGCGGAGGGCCTCGGCTGGTTCTGCGGGGGGCTGGGGCGGCCCTGCTGGCCGCCACCGCCACCGCCGCCGCCACCGACAATCAGGACATCGACGCTGGC
>CAYUZK010000334.1:0-3616 GCA_964449625.1 uncultured Archangium sp. | reverse complement strand
GCTGGTCCTGCTGTCCTCCTTGGGATGGAGTGCGACGAGTTCGTTTGACTGGGATTACGTTGATGTGCAGCCGAGCGGCAACGCCAAGTGTAGCAGATCAGGCGAGGTAACGCTTCTGCCGTATTCGCTGAGCGGGCGGTGCTCGGCGACTTGGTGCTCAAAGCTCGTGGTCGTGCCACTGGTTTCAAAGACCACGGCGTGCAACAACTCAAACGTGACCTACGGTCCGGAGTCTGTAGCGCCTTATCTTACTGGATGGCGCATCAAGGCGCCTTATACCGAAGCCGCATCCGCCGGCGCCTACACGCAAATACAGCACCTCGAGATCCGATTCGGGTCGTGGCAGGTAAGCGGCGGTGACTTGGAGTTGGAACTCATCTATTCTTTGTTGCACAGCGACGATCAGAACTACCCAGACTGGAGCGATGTGGTGGTTGGGATCGAGGTCGTGGCCGCTGATCCGCAGTACCCGGTGGTGATTCGACCTGATGGGATGCAGGCCGCGGACTCCGGGAGTTCGGCAAAGGCCTCACTGAATCAGCCCGTTGCTTCCTCGCTTCCCTACTTCTTTTCCGCTCTAACGGGTTTTTCGGTAACGGTTGATCACGGGCAGGCGAGCCCGTTTTCGCGCTTGGGTGGTAGTATTACGGATTTTGGTCTCGACTTTCGTAGTGAGGAGTCGTCTGGTGTGATGTATGCCGAACTTGAGTGTGTTCATGAGTCGGAACCGCAAGCTGCGATATCAACGGTCTGCGCTGCTCAGTTTGTAGAGGTGTACGCAGATCCTGGCTTTGCGGAGCGGGCGACTGTACGTACTTCCACGGGCAGTGGGCAACTGGAAGTCACGTATGACCCCGGCGCGACGTCAGCGATAGTCGACCATCAGTCGAGTGGAAATCAGGTTTGGGGGCCTTGTGCCTTGGCCTCGTTTCGGTTTTCGGCGAAGGCTTTGCAGTATAGTTATAAGATTAATGATCTCGGTGTGCTTGTTGTGGATTGTGACTCTCCGGCGAATCGGGTTCCGGTTGAAGTCTGGAATCAAGGGTATCGCGTTGTTGATTCAGTCTCTCAGGCAGCGGACCAAGAGCCGGTTTCTGCCTGTCCGTCATTCCCCGGATTCACCGATTGCATCGTGCCGCAGGATCCCACAGGGGGCACCTCTCCAGCGGAGGTCCGAGTGTCTTATGAAACCGGCATGTTGTGGTAGGCTGCTCTTGGCTCTCGTTGTCTTGGCTTTAGCGGGGTGCGGCCGCGAGTCGGTCGACATTCCGCGACTGGGCTGTGACGGCGTCTTGTTCGGGGCCACCTGCGACGACTCTGGGTGCCGCGCGCCGTCGGGCACTTCGGTCGAGGGGGGCGACACTGAGTACTGCCGCTTTGTGGGCTGGCAGGGGAAGTGCCAGGCGACCCGCGCGTGCGCGCTCTCCCGTGATGGCTCCGACGCGGTCGCAGTCTTCGAGCGCCTGGCCTGGCCATTGGATCTGCGCATTGAAGCGCCGTTCACGGAGGTGATGGTGCAACCCATCGGGAGTCGTCTCTCCGCAGATGCTCGCGTGCCGGTGCCTGTTGGCGCTGTGTACAGCCTGGAGGCTCGTACTCCCGTTGGGAGGCGCCCCGCTTTCGAGGGGGACTGTCGCGTAGAAGGCGAGATCTGTTTTCTCGAGGGCGATCGTGCCCGGCTCGTCACCGTGCGCGACGAGGCCGATCTCCTCAATGTCACCCTCACGGTCGAAGGAGGGGGCGAGGTCGCCGCCGGCGAGTGGCGCTGTGGTGGCGATTCGACGTGTGTCATTGGGATCTTGCGCGGCCAGACGGTCCGACTCGAAGCGTCGGCCCAACAGGGCTACGTGTTTGGCTCTTGGAGTCGAGGCGAATGCGGTTCTGCGACGGCCTGCTCGTTTCAGGTCACGGCACCAGTCACCCTGTCGGCCGACTTTGTTCCGTTGAGACGCCTCAGTCTGGGCGTGGAGGGCGAGGCCGGTGCCGTCGACGTGAATGGTGTCGCGGTCTCCTTGCCCGCGGTCGTCGAGCTTCCCTCCAATGCCGTCATCGCTCTGAAGGCTCGGCCATCGGCCGCCGACGTCTTCGAGCGCTTCTCAGGGCTGCCGTGTGAGATGCCTCGCTTCGTCGACGAGTGTCGCTTCCCCCTTGCAGGCGACCTGGCGGGCGTCCTTCGCTTTCACAGGTTCTTCCAGTGGGCGAGCGGCGGCGTCGCTGGGGTCCAGTATGAATCGATGACGCCGACTGACGGCGGTGTGGTGGTCGGGCTCTCGTATGATGCCTTGAGGGACCCGCTCCAGTTGCTGGATGGCGGTACGGGCGTCAACTTCGCGACGCTTCGGCTCAACACGGACGGGGGCATGAGTTTTTCGGCTCTGGGGCTCCTTCCTCGGCCCTCGCTCACCCTTCTCATGCAGGACGGGCAGCAGGACTGGTGGGCACTCGTTGGTTCGCGGACCGGCGAGGGGGTCTCCTGGGCGGGGGTGGACGCGGGTTGCAGTGGCCCGGTTCTGGAGGGCTACTTCGCCGGTCGATTGAACGCTCAGCTGCAGCCTCTTCCCGTGGTGCGGCAGCTCGACGTCGCACCCGCTGGGCGCTCGCTCCTCTTGAGCCACCAATCAACGTTTGCCTCCGGTGCAATGGGGCGTTCGAGCCTGGCTCTCGGAGCGGCTCTCAGCGGCCTGTCGCCCGATTCCGGTGTGCTCTCGCAGGGAATCGTCGTCGCCGCCGGTGACTTGACTTCCCCGGCGTACGTACCGCTCGGGGTGGGATTGTGGCCGGCGGTCGCCTCCGACGGAGAGCGGCACTGGGCGCTTTCAACGGTTTGGAACCTGGGCGGGCACGCTGCTCCGTGCGGCCGCGCGGCGGGCGCGGCGGACGGTCTCGTGCTGAGTCGGCTCGCCCCTGATGGAAGCTGCCTGGCCAGTTCGTCCGTCGTGCCCTTCTTGAACGGGGATCGGCCGGCACCTGCAGGCCTGGTGCGGGTGACTGACGGTCTCGTTGCCATCGCTGAGTTCACGCGGAGCGACAGCACGAACTGGGTGGAGATCTTCGAGGTCGACGACTCGCTGGCGCCTCGTTGGCGAACATCGCTTCGCGGGACCCCGATTCTCTCGTACGGCGGTCCGAGCACGGCGTTGGCAATGAAGACCGAGCACGAAGTGTGGAGCTACCTCTCGTGGTGGATTCGCCCTGGTGGGGTGGTCGTCGACATCGAGGGACTGCGGGTGCGCTGTGACGGAGAGCAGACGAACGCGGTCCTCATCGTGCGACACGACCGACGTTTGTCCGGGCGTGCGACCTGGGCGCACTGCCTGACTGATGCGAGCGCCACCAATCGGTTCGCAGCTGCGGGGAACTTCACCCGCTTCGCAGAAGGCGTCGTTCTGACCGCGAGGCCGGCAGTCGGCTTTGTGTCCAGTCGTGACTACCAATACGGCTCGCAGACGCTGCGCGTCGACGCGAATGGCGAAGTGCTCTTGTATCTGACCCCTCCGTGACGCCCGCCCCGGGCTGAACCTTGTCGCAGTCGCAAGGTGTGCCGCGTGTGGGTGGTGCCTTCATGTACGCAGAGCTCGTCAGCCGGTCGAACTACAGCTTCCTTCGGGGGGCCTCG
>CAYUZK010000333.1:0-3623 GCA_964449625.1 uncultured Archangium sp. | reverse complement strand
CGGAAAAACATCACGCCCGCCGACGCGGCCAGCGGAGAGGCCACCCAGCGGCCCCCCGAGAAGCTGCCGTGGCGCGAGGTGGAAGGCGCGCCCGCACCGCCCGAGCCGCTGGTGCCGTCAGCCCCGGGGCGCCCGTCGTCGCCGTCGTGCTGCTGGATGGCCGTGGGGAAGCCCGACTCCGTCACGTGCCCGCAGCCTGGCCCGGAGAGCGTGTCGAAGCTCCAGTCCCACCCGCCGCGGCCGTCGCGGCTCGTCGCCGGCGGCGCGACGTACTGCTGCTGCGCGCCCTGGAAGGTGGCGAAGGTGTAGACGGGGCACACCACCGAGCCACCCGGCGTGCCGTTGGCCGCGGGGCACTGCGCGTTGGCGCCCGCCACGCCCCCGGCGCGGTGGTTGGTGGCGGCGCAGGTGCCCGTGGGGAAGAAGGCCGACGCCACGCCGCGCTGGCCCGTCAGCGTCGCGCTGGCCTGCCGCCCGAAGCCCTGCGTGCCCGTCGCACCGCGGCCGCCGGCGCCGCCGCGCCCCGCGAGCACGTCGTTGGTCTGCAGCACGAAGCGCGGCCCCACGTCGCGCAAGAAGACGGCGATGGAGGCCTCACCCGCGGCGCCTGGCGCGGCGGAGAGGGTCGCGTCCCACCCGGTGAGGGTGAAGCCCGACACCACCGTCTCGCGCGCCGCGGAGGCGGCCCCGAGGCTCTCGGCCTGCACGGCCGCGACGAGGCCGCCGGTGGGCTGCGCGCCCTGCCAGGTCGTGGTGTACAGGCGCGGGTCGCGCTTCAAGAAGTCCTGCGAGTAGCCGCCGAAGAGCTGCGCGCCGTCGAAGAGGCGCACGTTCTCGCGGTAGAGCCCCTGCGCCACCAGCACGTAGCGCTTGCTCTGCGCCTGCATCGCCGCGAGCCCCTGGGTGAGGCTCTGGAAGGGCGCCGTGCGCGTGCCGTTGCCGCCGAGCAGCGCGCTCGCCGAGACGAAGATGGCGTCTTGCAGCACGCCGTCGATACCGTCGCAGTTCTCGTCGACCCACGAGGCGCCGGCGCCGCTGGCGGGGGCGCGATCGGGCAGGTCCACCGAGAGGTTGCCCTGCACGCGCCGGCACTCGCAGCCGTCGGCCGGCTCGCCATTGACGTTCACCCACTCGAAGGTGGTGCCGCCCACCGTCTCGGTGAGGCACGGGCCCATGGTGCAGCGGGGCATGGCGGGCGCGGTGTCACAGACGCCCGTGGTGTGCTGCAGCGTGGGCGAGAAGTACTTGGTGCAGTCGTTGTTGCAGAAGCCGCAGTGCTGGGCCGTCTCGTAGCGCCCCGTCGTCATGTTGCGGAAGCCCTCGTCGATGCGGTCGTCGCAGTTGTTGTCGCGGCCGTCGCAGATCTCCGGGTTGTAGGTAGCCACGTCGCACGCGCCCCACGTCGGCCCGGCGCCCCCCGCGCTGCAGGCCTCGAAGCCGCGGCAGGTCTTCACGGTGCAGGCCCGCGTGGAGCCCAGGGTGCTCGCGCGGCAGCTGCAGGTGCCGGTGACGGGCAGGCACTGGCTCCCGGCGCCGGGCTGGGCCTGGCACGTGAAGCCGGCCGGGCAGCCAGGCGGGTAGGCGCTGCCGGCGCCGCAGTCGCGGCCGCACACCTTCGCGCCGTCGAGGGTGAGGCAGCGGCTCCCCGGGCCGACGCAGTCGGCGTCCTGCTGGCAGGGCGCGCAGAGCGTGTCGGGCAGCTGGAGGCACAGCGTGCGGTCGGCGAAGGGGAAGTAGCCGGGGGCGCACTGGGTGACGCGGCACACGGGCGCGTCGGCGCTCACGTCGCACTCCGTCACCAGCGCGTTGGGGATGGACTTCGCGCAGTCGTTGCCGCAGGCGCCGCAGTGCTCGCGGGTGAAGTACAGGCCGCGGGCCACGAAGCCCTCGTCGACCTCGCCGTCGCAGTCGTCGTCTTCGTAGTTGCAGACCTCCGTCGACGGGGTGCGCGCGGTGCACACCAGGCCCGCCGACGCGAAGCACACGTTGGGGCCGCGGCAGGTGACGCTGCCCACGGTGCGCGTGCACTCCGTCGGCGGGAGCTCGTCGATGGCGCCGTCGCAGTCGTCGTCGGCGCCGTTGCAGGTCTCCTCGAGAGCCGCCGGCGCGTTGCAGGCGGTGAAGCCGCCGTCGACCTGGCACAGCTGGTTGCCGGGGCAGCGCCCGAAGGCGTTGGGCTCGCCGCGGCAGGCCTTCTGCAAACCCAGCGTCTCGGGCACGCAGTCGCAGGTGCGGCCCTCGGGCACGCACTGGCTCCGCCCATCGGGGAAGCGCTGGCACGCGTACAGCTCGGGGCAGCCGTCGAAGGTGCAGTCGCGGCCGCAGAAGCTGCCGCCGTCGAGGGCGAGGCAGCGGTCGGCCCCCGAGGCCCCGCAGTCGAGGTCGCCCGCGCAGCCCTGGCACAGGAGCGGCTGGGGCACCGTGCAGAGGTCCACCAGCGGCGCGCCGGCGTCGGGTGCAGACGGATCCTCGAGGCGCTTGCACGCGTAGGCCGTGGGGCAGCCCGCGTCGGCGGCGTCGCACGTCACGGTGCAGAAGGCCCCGGCGGGCCCGCCCACGCAGAAGCTCGAGTCACACTCCGCGCCCGCGTCGCACGGCTGACCGAAGCGCTTGCCGCGGCGGGGGCCCGCGTCGGGGAGCTCCAGGGTGGTGCAGACCTGGTTCACGCAGCGCAGCCCGTCGGGGCAGTCGCGGTCGAAGACGCACGGCTGCGTGGCGGGGTAGAAGAGCGTGCGGCCGCACGCGCTGACGAGGACGAGCGCCGCCAGCCAGGCCCGGGGCATCGAGAGGCGTCGCATGGTCAGAAGCCCTCCACGGCGCTGACGAGGCCGGGGGCGCCGTCGCCCCCCTTGAAAGACGTGCCCGCGGGCGAGGCCCCACCGACGCCGCCCTGGCCTGGCGCGTTCAGGGGCGCGGGGGCGATGGTGTTGCGCGCCGCGAGCCCGCTGCCCGCCAGCCCCTGGCCACCGATGCCGAAGACGCTGCCGCCACACCCGGCGCCGCCGCCGCTCCCGGCGCCGCCGTTGCCGCCGCGCCCACCGGGGCCACCCTGCCCCGCGCACCAGGCGACGGAGGTGTTGGCGCCGTGGCGTCGCCAGCAGCCGAGTTCACGGTCGCGCAGGCAAACGACCGGGCCCAGCAGGCCCAGCTCGATCCACTTGAGGTAATCCGTGTTCGGGCCGGGCCCCCAGAAGGGCCCCGACTGGTCAAAGGCGCTGCGACGAAAGAGCACGCTGATCGCGGGCACAAAGCAATAGTTGGCCCATAGCTCGACGCTGAAATCGCCGGCGACGGGCGGGTAGTTGTCGAAGTGCGTACCGAGACGGTTGCCCTCGGCATCGATGGCGGTTGCGTTGCCATAGACCATCGTGGCCGACGGGTTCGCGTCGAGGGCGTCGACCTGGAGTTGTGTGCGGTCGGGCGGTAGTAGATCGTCGGAATCGACGACGCTGATGAATTCGCCGTGGGCGAGCGACACGCCGCGGTTGCGGGCGTGGACAACGCCGCGGTTGGGCTGCGTGTGCACGGTGATGCGCGAGTCGCGGGCGACGAAATCGCGCGCGATATCAGCGGTGCGGTCGCGCGATCCGTCGTCGACAACGATGACTTCGAAGTCACGGAAT
>CAYUZK010000332.1:0-3673 GCA_964449625.1 uncultured Archangium sp. | reverse complement strand
CGATCACCCGCGACGTGAGCGGCGAGGGCGTGCAGCAGGCGCTGCTCAAGATCATCGAGGGCACGGTGGCCAACGTGCCGCCCAAGGGGGGCCGCAAGCACCCCCAGCAGGAGTTCCTGCAGATCGACACCACCAACATCCTCTTCATCTGCGGCGGGGCCTTCGGCGGCCTCGACAAGGTGATCGAGCGGCGCCTGGGCGGCAAGTCGATGGGCTTCGGCGCGGCGGTGAAGAAGAAGGCCGACAAGTCGCTCTCGGAGCTGCTCCAGAAGGTCGAGCCGGAGGACCTGCTCAAGTTCGGCATGATCCCCGAGTTCATCGGCCGCCTGCCGGTGGTGACGGCGCTCGAAGAACTCGACGAGCCGGCGCTGATGGACATCCTCGTCAAGCCGCGCAACGCGCTCACCAAGCAGTACAAGAAGCTCTTCGAGCTCGACGGCGTGCAGCTCAAGTTCACCGACGCCTCGCTCAAGGCCATCTCGCAGGAGGCGATCCGCCGCAAGACGGGCGCCCGCGGGCTCCGCGCCATCCTCGAGACGGTGATGCTCGAGCTCATGTACGAGATCCCCTCCAAGAAGAGCGCCCGCGAGGTCGTCATCTCGGAGGACGCGGTGCTCAAGAAGAAGGAGCCCGTGGTGCTCTACGCGGGCGACGAGAAGGGCGCGAAGGCCACCGACTCGGCGGCGTAGCGCCGGTTTCGTCACCGAGCCGGTTCGGCCGGGCTAAGTCAGGGCCCATGCGCCGACTGCTCCTGTCCCCGTTGCTCCTGCTCGCCTGCACCACGCCTGACGGCGCCGCGAAGCCCGACCTGGCCGTGACGGCCGCGGTGGACGCCGGCCTTTCCACCGCCCCAGCCCCGGACCTGCCCATGCTCCCTGCGACCCGCACCGACGCGATCCCCGGTGACCCCTACCGCTGGCTCGAAGACGAGAAGGCCCCCGAGGTGCAAGCCTGGATGAAGGTGCAGGACGACTACGCCCGCGAGCGCATCGCGAAGCTGCCGGCGCGCGACGCGCTGCTCGCCCGCTACCGCGAGCTCTACTACCTCGACTCCATGGGGGCCCCCATCAAGCGCGGCGGCCGCTACTTCTACGTCCGCACGCACAAGGACAAGGAGAAGGCGGTCGTCTACTGGAAGCAGGGCGCCGACGGGAAGGAGCAGGTGCTGCTCGACCCCAACACCTGGAGCACCGACAACACCGTGTCGCTCGGCGTCTGGGCCCCCTCGTGGGACGGCAAGAAGGTCGTCTTCGCGCAGAAGCCGAACGCCGCCGACGAGGCGACGCTGTACGTGCTCGACGTGGACACCGGCAAGCGCAGCGCCGTCGACGTCATCCCCGGGGCCAAGTACGCCAGCCCCTCCTGGCTGCCCGACTCGAAGTCCTTCATCTACGAGTGGCTCCCGGTGGACCCCTCGATCCCCGTGAGCGAGCGGCCGGGCTACTGCGAGGTGCGCCTGCACAAGCTGGGCGACGCGCCGGAGAAGGACGAGCAGCTCCACCCGCGCACCGGTGACCCGAAGACCTTCATCGGGGGCGGCAACTCGCGCGACGGCAAGTACCTCTTCACCGTCGTCATGCGCGGCTGGAACGAGAACGACGTCTTCTTCAAGCGCGCCGGCAAGGACAAGGCCTGGCGCCTGCTCGTGGCCGGGAAGGACGCCAAGTACTCCGTCAGCGTCTGGAAGGACCAGTTCTACGTCTTCACCGACGAGGGCGCGCCCAACAAGCGCGTCTTCAAGGTCGACCCCAACAAGCCCGAGCGCGCGAGCTGGAAGGAGCTCGTGCCCGAGGATCCGGCGGCGGCCCGCGAGTCGCTCGCCATCGTCGGCGGCCACCTGGCCATCTCGTCGCTCAAGAAGGCCGTGTCGGTGGTGGAGCTCTTCTCGCTCGCCGGCAAGAAGGTGCGCGAGGTCGAGCTCCCGGGCCTGGGCACCGCGTCGAACCTCATCGGCGACGAGGACGACGACGAGGCCTTCTTCACCTTCAGCTCCTTCGTGATGCCCGGCCAGGTGTTCCGCACCAGCGTGAAGACGGGCAAGTCGGAGCTGTACTCGAAGGTCGAGGTGCCGGTGGACCCGTCGCGCTACGAGGTGCGCCAGGTCTTCTACCCGTCGAAGGATGGCACGGAGATCTCGATGTTCATCGTCGCGCCGAAGACCGTGGCGCTCGACGGCAAGAACCCGGTGCTCCTCTACGGCTACGGCGGCTTCGATGTCAGCCTGCGCAGCTCGTTCACCAGCTTCATCTACCCGTGGCTCGAGGCGGGCGGGGTGTACGCGGTGCCCAACCTCCGCGGCGGCGGGGAGTACGGCAAGGCCTGGCACGACGCGGGGAAGGGCGCGAAGAAGCAGAACGTCTTCGACGACTTCCACGCGGCCGCTGAGTACCTCGTCGCCCAGAAGTGGACGACGCCGAAGCGCCTGGCCATTCGCGGCGGCAGCAACGGGGGCCTGCTGGTGGGCGTGGCCATGGCGCAGCGGCCGGAGCTCTTCGGCGCCGTCATCTGCGCGGTGCCGCTGTTGGACATGGAGCGCTACCACCTCTACGGCAGCGGCAAGACGTGGATCCCTGAGTACGGCGACCCCGAGAAGCCCGACGAGCTCGCGGTGCTGAAGGCCTACTCGCCGTACCACCACGTGCAGGCCGGCACGGCCTACCCGGCGATGTTGATGATGTCCGCCGACCACGACGACCGGGTGGACCCCTTCCACGCGCGCAAGTTCACCGCGCGGGTGCAGGCGGCGTCGGACGGCGTGGCGTGGCTGCGCATCGAGGCCAACGCCGGCCACGGCGGCGCTGACCAGGTGGCCAAGGCCATCGAGAGCTCGGCCGACCAGGTCGCCTTCATCATGGCGCAGCTCGGCGTGGGTCGCTGACGGTCAGCGGCGCCGGCGAGTGAGCCAGGCGAGCGCGGCGAGGCCCAGGAGCGCGCCGCCGGTCGTCGCGCAGCCGGGAGAGTCGGGCTCGGAGCTGGGCGGGGGCTTCGTGTTGCCGGGGCCCGCGCCGGCCGCGCTGCCGCCACCGCCACCGGCTGCGCCGCCACCGCCACCGGCTGCGCCGCCACCGCCACCGGTGCCGCCGCCGCTGCCCGCATCGGACGTGCTGCCTGCGTCGGACGGGGTGCCCGCATCGGACGGCGTGCCTGCATCGGACGGGGTGCCCGCATCGGACGGCGCGCCCGCGTCAACGGGGAACTCCGCGTCCGGGTCGATCGCGCAGCCGCTGGCGAGCTCGCCGCACAGGTAGCCGGAGGTGACGGCGTCGCAGGTGGCGCTACAGCCGCCGGTCGCGAGGGTGTCGCCGTCGTCGCAGGCCTCGTCGATGCGCGCGTCCTTCCAGCCGTCGCCGCACGCCGATGCACGGCACAGCCTGGGGGCCGCCGCCTGGGGCACCAGGCCGGGGCCGCAGTTGTTCGACTGGCAGGCGGTGAAGGTGGCACCCGACGGGCACTCCGGGTCATTCGTGCCGCAGCCGCAGTCGCACCGGCCGTTGCTGAAGGTCTCCGCGTCGCAGGTCTGGGCGAGGGCGGCCGCGGGCGCGAGGGCCAGCGTCAGCGCGAGGGTGAGCGAGAGTCGCATGGTGTCTGCCCCGGGAAGTTCGGACGGCCGTGAGCGGTCCATTCTGGTCTGGACGGGGCCATGAGGCCACTTGGGTGACCGCTGCCCAGTCAG
>CAYUZK010000331.1:0-3729 GCA_964449625.1 uncultured Archangium sp. | reverse complement strand
TAGCGAATGAGCTCCCCCGGCTTGAGCGCGCGCAGCGCCTGGGCCACCTTCGCCGGCTCCGCCGCCGGCACGCCGTTCACCGTGACGATGAGGTCGCCGCCGAGCCGCACGTCGTTTCCGCCGACCTCCGCCGCGACCTTCCCTCCGAGCAGGCCCGCCTCCGCCGCCGGGCTGCCGGGCCGCACGTCTTCGACGAGGAAGCCGGCCTCCACGGGCCAGTTGAAGATCTCCGCCACGTCCTTGGGGATGAAGCGCAGCGCCACGCCGATGTATGGCAGCGCCTCGTCGAAGAGCCGCAGGCGCACGGTGCTCGAGGGCACCGCGAAGTTGAGGCCCACGCTGCCGCCGCTGCGGCTCAAGATGAAGCTGGCGATGCCCACCACCTCGCCCTTCTCGTTGAAGAGCGGCCCGCCGCTGTTGCCCTGGTTGATGGGCACGTCGGTCTGCACGAGGTGCCGCGGCACCAGGCCCCGGCGCGGGTTGGTGCGCAGCGCGCTCACCACGCCCGCGGTGAGCGAGTGCTCGAGGCCGTAGGGCGCGCCGATGGCGAAGAGCCGCTGCCCGGGCTTGAGCGCGTCGGAGTCGCCCAGCACCGCCACCACCGGCTTCGGCGGCAGCGCGGCCAGCTTGAGCAGCGCCAGGTCCTCCGTGCGCGAGAGCGTCACCACCGTCGCGTCGGCCTTGAAGCCGCTGGCCCAGTGCACCTCGATGGCCTCGGCGTCGTCCACCACGTGCGCCGCCGTCACCACGAAGCCGTCGCGGTGCACCAGCACCCCGGAGCCGAAGGCGATGTTCACCGCCACCACCGCGCTCGTCTCCGTCTCCGACATCGACCGGGTGCCCACGCGCACCGTCACCACCGAGGGGTCCACCCTCGCGAAGAGGGACTCGAGGGACTCCGGGCCGGCGGCGAGGAGCGACAGCAGGGCGAGGGTCGTCATTGCGCTGCAGTCTGCCAGAGTCACTTCCGCTACAAGCACGCCATGTCCTCGCGGCCCGCCGTCGCCCTCGCCGCCCTCGCCCTCGCGACGGGCTGCAACCTGGTCCGCGGGCCGCCGAAGGACCACGAGTGCCGCGCCACCATGCGCACCATCTTCGGCCTCCAGACGGCGTACTACAGCCGCCACCAGGCCTACTCCCCGCACCCCGTCGTCATCGGCTGGGCCCCCTCGCAGGGCAACCGCTACCTCTACCTCCTCGACAAAGAAGGTGACGTCACGCGCCGAGACGGCCTGCCCTCGCCGCCGCTCGAAGAGTCCGTCGGCTACGGCCCCGACACGAAGAAGCGCGACGTGTCGGTCGAAGAGCTGCTCCCGAAGCTGCCCGCCGAGGTGCGCGCGCTGCTGGGGCTCGAGGGCACCTGCCCGGCCTGCGACATCACCGTCGCCTGCGTCGGCAACCTCGACGCCGACGACGACGTCGACGTGTGGAGCATCTCCACGAAGGACCGCCCCGACGCGCCCCGCGGCACCCCCATCCACCACCGGAAGGACCTATGAGCCCACGCCTCCTCGCCGCCTGCTCGCTCCTGCTCCTGGGGTGCCCGTCGAAGTCACCGCCCGCGCCCGCCGCCGCGCCGCCCGCGCCTGCCCCGAAGCCGGCCGCGCCGGCGGAGGACGACTGCACCCTGGCCACGGCGCTGCAGCCCGGTGTGCCCGGCAGCCCGGGGCACCTCATCGCCTCGACGCGCAACCCCAACGGCGCGAGTGAGCTGGCCGCCCTCATGCGCACCATGGTGGCCGACTGGGAGGCCGTGAAGGCGACGCTCGAAGCCGACGGCGGCGCCGGCGCAGCCAAGCACCTCGCGGTGCACCGGAAGCTGCGCTGCGCCTGGCCCACGGAGCCGAGCGACCGAGACGCGACCTACGACGGCCTCGCGGTGCACTACCTCGCCGCAGTGAAGGCCTTCGACGCCGCGCCCTCGAAGGAGACGTACAACGGCGCCATCGCCGGCTGCGCGGCCTGCCACGAGGTGACCTGCGGCGGCCCGCTGGCGGTCATCGAGGGGCTGAAGGCGCAATGACCGCTCGCGGCCTCGTTTCGGCGGGCGCGGCGCTCTGGGGCGCGCTGCTGCTCTCCCGCCCCCTCGCCGAGAACGACCTCTTCTGGCATCTCATGCTGGGGCGCGCCGTGGTCCGCGCCGGCTCGCGCACGGTCCCCGAGCCGAGCGCGCTCCCGACGGTGCCCCCGCTGGCGACGGTGCCCGAATGGCTGTGGGACGTGGTGGCCTGGAAGAGTGCCGAAGTGAGCGCTGCGGCACTCTCGCTCTTCGTGATGGCCTGCGGCGCCCTGGCCGCCGGGGTCACGCTGCGCCTCGTCTTCGCCGAGAGCCGCCGGGCGCCGGTGCTCCTCGCGACGGCCGTCGGCGCCCTCGTGCTCGCCGCCGCCTCGGTGCGCTACCGGGAGCGCCCCGAGACCCTCGCCCTCGCCTTCGCCGCAGGCTCCTTGCTCCTGGGGCGCACCATCGCCCGACGTCCCGCTCCGCTGGCCGTCGCCGGGCTTGTTGGACTCGCAGTGCTCTGGGCTCAGGTGCACGGCACCTTCGTCCTGGCGCTCCCGCTCTTCCTCGCGAGCGCGCTGGAAACCCGACCCGCCACCCGCCAGCAGGTGCTGCTCGCCGGCGCCCTCCTCGTGCTCTCTCTCGTAACCGGCCCCCACGGCCTCTTCCTCGCAGCCTTCATCGGCGACCACCTCGCCGGCGATGCCGTGCGGCACATCGTCGACATGAGCGCGCCTGGCTGGGAGGACCTCAACCCCGCTCGACAGCCCTTCCACTTCATCGCCGTCGCGCTCTGCCTCGTCGCTCTCCTGCCCGCGGCCTTTGGCGTCACGCGGCGCCGACCCCTCGCCCTGGCGCTGCTCGGCGTGCTGCTGGCGCTGACCTCAGTGCGCGCCGTGTCACTGTGGGTCCTGTGCCTCGTCCCGCAGCTCGGGCTGGTGCTCCGTTGGGGCGCTCGCTCGCTCCCGCGGGCCTTCGTCCCGGCGGCGGCGGTGCTGGCCCTCGTCGTCCTCGGCGCGGTCACCGCCCGCTTCGAGTCGCGTGTGGGGCCCTTCTTCGCCTTCGACTACCGCGCCACCGAACTCCCCCTGGAGGCGCTCGCCGCTCTGGCGCCGCTGCCGGCAGGCTCCGTGGTGTGGACGAGCTACGGCGTGGGCGCGGCCGTCGGGTACCTGGCCGATGGCCGCCTCCGCGTCACCATCGACTCGCGCACGCCGCTGCACTTCGGTGACGCGGAGTTCGCCCTCTCCCGTGACTGCCGCGCGAAGCTGCCTTGCTTCAAGCGCGCCGCGGAGGCCCTCTCCGTCCAGGCCGCGATCGTCGAGCGCGGCGACGAGTGCGCCATGCTGGCGAACCACGGCGACTTCGTGCCCGTGGCCGTCAACGCGCGCTACGCCACCTTCGCGCGCGCGAAGCACGGGCTCCCGGCGCTCGCCGCCATCGACGCTTGCGCGCCGCTCTACCTCTCGCGGACCGCATGCGAGCCCGGCTTCGATACCGAACTCGCTCGGCTGGCGCCGGCGGGGCCGGACTTCACCGCCGCGCTCCTTGCCATGCGGACGCTCACCTGCGGTGGCAGCGTGGAACCGGCGGTCCTGGAGGAGGTCCTCTCTCGCGCCCCCCGCTGGCCGGCGCTGCGCTTGACGGTCGGCCAGGCGTGGCTGCGTTCTGGTTCCCCCAAGCACGCAGTCGAGCGGCTCCTCCCTCTGCTGGGCACCGGCTTCCCTCCA
>CAYUZK010000330.1:0-3742 GCA_964449625.1 uncultured Archangium sp. | reverse complement strand
GCCGGTCTCGCCTGCGTACCGGGCGCATCGGCCGAATCGCTGAACGAGGCTCGACCACGGCGCGAGCTCGGTGACCAGGAGCGACGCAGAGATGTCGACGCCCGCCTCGACCACCTGCGTTGCGACGATGATCCGCCCAGCCGGCGGGAGACTCTGGCCGTGCGCACGGCCCAGGAACTCGCTGGCCCACGCCTCGCGCTCATGCGCGCGAAAGCGACTGTGCACGAGGCGAACCTCGGGCTCGCCGGCCGCCGGTGGCGCAGCTTTGGACTTTCCCTTCGCGCCCGGCTTCTTCTTGAGCTCGGCGGCGACGGCGATCGCTCGATCGACCGTGTTGACGATGACCAGGCTCAACTGGCCCGGCTGATGCCGGCCCCTCACGAGCTTGGCCAGCTCCGCCTCGTCTCCCGCCGGCGCGCGCTCGAGCTTGCGCTCAACCTCAAAGAGCCCACCACTACGCTGGGCCGACGGGATCTCGACCAGCTTCTCCGACAGCCCAGCCGCCCTGGCTGCGAAGTCGACGCTGGCCATCCACTGGGGCTGCAGGGTTGCGCTCATCCACCAGTGGTGGACTGGCCGCAGCACCCCGCGCGACGCCCGGAACGCTGCGAGCTGCGTACTCGTCGCTAGGCCGACGCCCATCAACTGGACTTCGTCGAGCACCCACAGTGCGTCGTTGTTGAGCAGGCCGAACTCCATGGGCCACTTGCCGCGGCTGGAGCCGTAGCCGCGCATGAGCGCTCGCGACAGCAACATGTCCTGCGTGCCGATCACGATCGCGGGCTTCTCAGGCGCGGACAGCCACGCGCTCGCCTCGACGCCGCCCATCAACACGTGAACGTCGACCGCCTCCGTCAGCCCGGCCTTCCCAAGCCACTCAGCCACCGTCGCCGTGGTCTGCTCGACGAGGACGCGCATGGGCAGGCAGAACACGAGCCTCGCCGGCCAACTCTTGTCGCCACGCACCACGCGGTGGTGGAGCCACGTGAGCACGGTGCCGGCCGTCTTCCCAAACCCGGTTGGAATCCGGAGGACGCGGTCTCCGCAGACGGCGTCGCTGGCGAGGTCTGCCTGCCAGGTCCACGGCTCGTTGCCCGTCACGCGGTGGAAGAACGTTGGGAAGCTCATGGTCGGGAACCAGGTCCGCCTGCGGGGGGCACTCCGGAGGGCTGGATGTTCCTCGGAGTGTCTCTTCCAGGCCGCCCCCGCAACCCGCCTCCGCTGCCACGCTCGTCGCGCGGCGGACCATAGCTGGAATGCCAGTTGTTGCAGGTCGAAATGCTTGAGTTCTCGCAAGGCCCCGTCAGCTGCCGCCCGTCGCGCATGGACTGCAGCCTGCATCGGCACTGTGACGTCTCAGGACACACTCATTCGTGGTCGCCTGAAGACGCCTCCAGCCGCCTCGTAACGTGACGCGACGGCGCCACCCCGGCGCCGCCATCACATCGTCGATGGGAGGCGTCATGAACGAGGACCCGGAGCTGCCCCTGCTGCCCGCGCGGATGGTCAACGAGTACACCTACTGCCCGAGGCTCTTCTTCCTCGAGTGGGTCGACCGCGAGTTCGAAGACAACCACCTCACGGTCGAAGGGCGGGTGGTGCACCGGCGGGTCGACGGGGGCTCGCCCACGGCGCCGCTCAAGGAGAGCGAGCAGCCCTGGCGGGCGCGGAGCGTCGAGCTCAGCTCCGACACGCTCGGGGTCACGGGGAAGATCGACGTCGTCGAAGGGGAGGGCGGCGCGGTCTGGCCGGTGGACGTCAAGCGCGGCAAGGCGCCCGACGTGCCCGAAGGCGCCTGGGAGCCCGAGCGCGTCCAGCTCTGCCTGTACGGTCTGCTCCTGCGCGAGCAGGGCTACCGGGTGGACAAGGGCGAGCTCTACTTCGCGGGCTCTCGCACTCGCGTCGAGATCGCGTTCGACGAGGCGCTGGTCGCCAGAACGCTCGAGCTCGTGGCGGCGGCCCGGGCGCTCGCGCAGCGGCCGGCGCCGCCGCCTCCGCTGGTGGCGAGCTCGAAGTGCGTCGGCTGCTCGCTGGCGTCGCTGTGCCTGCCCGACGAGGTGAACCTCCTCACCGGTAGCGCGCCAGAGGGGACGCTGCGCCCGATGTTCCCTGCGCGCGACGACGCCCAGCCGCTGTACGTGCAGGAGGCCGGCGCGCGGGTCGGGGTGAGCGGCGAGTGCCTCGAGGTGCGCGGCCGGGAGCGTGAGAAGCTGGCCGAGGCCCCGCTGGTCGATGTCTCGCACGTGGCGTTGATGGGCAACGTGCAGATCAGCTCTCAGGCCATTCGTGAGCTGTCCGCGCGCGGGGTGCCCGTCGCCTGGCTCAGCACCGGCGGCTGGTTGTCGGGCCTGCTCGATGGGCTCGGTCACGGCCGGGTGACCCTTCGGACCGCGCAGTACGCCGCCGCGGCTGACCCGGCGCGCAGCCTCGCTCTCGCGCGCGCCTTCATCGCTGCGAAGATCGCCAACACGCGAACGTTCCTGCGCCGGAACCTGGAGGTGGCTCCCGCGGGCCTGCTCCTCGAACTCGCGCAGCTCGGCGAGCGCGCGGAGCAGGCGGAGTCAGCGGAGCTGCTCCTTGGGCTGGAGGGCAACGCGGCGCGCATCTACTTCGAGCAGTTCAGCGGACTCCTGGGCGGCCCGGCAGACGTGACGGCCTTCGACTTCACGACGCGAAACCGCCGACCGCCCAAGGACCCCGTCAACGCGCTCCTCTCGTTCGCGTACTCGATGCTCACCAAGGACGTGGCGGTCGCCGCGCGGTTGGTCGGCTTCGACCCGTATCTGGGCTACTTCCACCGGCCGCGGCACGGGCGGCTGGCGCTCGCGCTCGACCTGATGGAGGAGTTCCGACCCATCGTCGCCGACTCGGTGGTGATCAACCTGGTGAACACCGGCGCGATCACCGGCGGCGACTTCATTCGCCGCGGGGTCGGGGTGACGCTCAGCCCGGAGGGGCGCAAGAAGTTCCTCCGAGCGTGGGAGCGCCGCCTCGCCGAGCAGGTCACCCACCCACTCTTCGGCTACCGGGTCAGCTACCGGCGCATCTTCGAGATGCAGAGCCGGCTCCTCGCGCGGCACCTCACCGGCGAGCTGGCGGCCTACCCCGGCTTCAGGACGAGGTGACCATGCGCCAGCGCTTCCTGGTGACGTACGATGTCGCCGACCCGCGGCGGCTGCGGAAGGTCTTCAAGGTGATGAAGGGGTACGGTACGCACTTGCAGCTCTCGGTGTTTTCGTGCGACCTGACGGAGATGACGCTGGTGATGATGCGCGCAGCGTTGAGCGAGGCGATCGATCACTCGAAGGATGCCGTCTTGATGGTGGACATCGGGCCGTCGGACGGCCGGGGCAGCACCTCGTTCGAGTGCATCGGGAAGGCGACCAGGCCCCCCGACAAGGGGCCGACGATCATCTGATCTGTGACAACCGAATAGCGGCGAGCGGGTGCGTGACGACCGGGATCGTCAGGGCGCTCGCATGCATGATTGGTCCGGAATGACGGGCGGTTGCGCGTGAAGCTCGCGCGGCCGCCCCGTCGCCGCGGCTCGGAAACGCCAGGGTGCTCGAAAGCGGCGTTCCGGGCGCGCGAGATTGTTGGTAGAAGTTGAGGGGCAGTTCTCCCGGCTCACCGAGCCGGGCTCCGTTGAAGCGGGTTGTTGGATTTGCGGAGGTACTCGCGAAGCGGCTCGTTCTCCCGGCTCACCGAGCCGGGCTCCGTTGAAGCCTTTCGCCGGGCCAGT
>CAYUZK010000329.1:0-3860 GCA_964449625.1 uncultured Archangium sp. | reverse complement strand
GGCGGCACGCAGGAGCGGCTCGGCCAGCTTCGCCGCGTCGAGCAGCAGCGCCTGGGCGCGCTCCGCGTCGGTGGGCCAGGCCGCCTGCGCCCACTGGTACATGAGGCTGGCGCGCCCGGCGCGCAGCCGCCGGTTGTCGGGGCCTCGGTGGCGCGCAACCCGGGCCGCCATCGCCTCGTGGCGCGCGAGGGCCGCCGCGGGCTCGCCCAGCTCCACGTCGCGGATGGCGAGGCCCACCTGCGTCTCGAGCTTGCACGCCAGCGCGTTGGGGTCGTCGGGCGCCAGGGCCAGCCCCCGGTCGGCGAGGCGCTCGGCGCGCAGGTAGAAGGCCAGCGCCTCGTCGTGCTTGCCGACCTCGAGGTTGAAGTCCGCCACGCGGAGGATGGCCTGGCACCCCCGCTCCAGGTCCTCCGGCGTCATCGCGTCGCCCAGCTCGAGCCACTGCTCCGTCTTGCGCGCGAAGGAGTCCATCACGCCGCTGTTGGCCAAGGTGGCGTCGAGCTCGCTGGGCAGGTCGAGGAGCAGCGAGCGCACGAAGGCCCGCGCCTCGTTGCGCTCGCGGCGCACGCGGAGCTCGTCGGCCACCACCAGCCCCGCGAGGGCCAGCACCGCCAGCGTCGACACGAGCGCCAGCGCCCGGTTCGCGCGCACCGCCCGCCAGAGGTGCTCGCCCAGGGAGTAGCTGCGCGCCGAGACGGTCCGGCCGGCGAGCCAGGCCTCGAGGTCGCCTGCCAGCGCGCCGGCGTCCTCGTAGCGAGCCGAGGGGCGGTAGCTCAGCGCCTTGGTGCAGATGGCGGCGAGGTCGCCCGGCACCCCGGGCTCGAGCGCGGCGACGGGCGCCACCTCCGCCGCCGCGGCGTGGCGCACGGCCGAGTCGATGGTGCGCCCGCCGATGGGCGGCCGACCCGTCAGCAGGTGGTAGAGGCACGCGCCGAGCCCCCACACGTCGCTGCGGGCGTCGGCACCGACGCCCAGGGCCTGCTCCGGGCTCATGTACGCCGGGCTGCCCACGACGCCCGTGCGGTGCCGCGGCGCGGTGATGTCGTTGGAGGCGTCGGCCCGGGGCTCGCTGACGAGCGCGAGGCCCCAGTCGACGACGTAGGTCTCGCCGAGCGACCCCAGCATGATGTTCTGCGGCTTGAGGTCGCGGTGCACGACGCCGCGCTGGTGGGCGAAGGCGACGGCCTGGCAGGCGCGGAGCAGCGCCGGCACCAGGCGCAGCCGCGCGTCGAGGTCGGCCGCCTCGGCCAGCGTGTCGGCGAGGCTGCGGCCACGCACCAACCGCAGCACCAGGTACGGGGCGCCGTCGGGCGCCGTGCCCAGGTCGTGCAGCGGCACGATGCCCGGGTGCTCGAGGAGCGCGGTGAGGCGCGCCTCCCGGAGAAAGTCGGCCACGGCCTGCGGGTCCTCCGCGACGCGGGGGTGCAGGCGCTTGAGGGCCACCTCGCGGCGCAGCAACGTGTCCGTCGCCCTCCACACCTCGCCCTGGCCACCGCGGCCCAGCAGCGCCAGCGCGTCGTCACCGCTGACGAGGTAGCGGCCGGCGGGCAGCGGCGCGAGGGCCGGGTTGGAGCTGCTGCGCCCCGGGGGCGACTGCAGCGTCTCGCCGCTGACGAGGGAGTCGTCGGCGTCGGGGCTGGCTGCCCGGTCGGTCGACTCCTCGGGCGACGGCTGGGGCGTGGGGCGCGTCATCGACGGGTGGAGCCTATGCCGTCGTGGCGGCGCCGGGGCCCGGCGCGTGCGGGCCGTGGCGCCCTGCGGCTACGGGTCGCGCCGCCAGATGCGCCCGCCGGTGCCGCCCACCCACACGGTGACGCCGGCGTCGCCGGCCTCGGCCCACACGCCCTGCAGGGCCCCGTCGCCGCGGAAGGGCACCAACGCCCAGCCGCCGACCTGCCGCGCGAAGACGCGCCCGCTCGTTCGCCCGCCGTCGGGCACCTCGGTGCCCACCACCACGGCGGCGCCCGTGGGCGTCACCCAGCCGGCGCGCAGCGCTCCGTCGAGCGGCCCCCCGCCCTGGAAGCCCCCGGCGCCCTCGAGGAAGAAGAGCGTGCCGCGGCGCGCGCCGGCGAGGACGAGGGAGCCGCCGTCGAGCAGCTCCGCGCCGGAGACGAAGACGAAGTCGTCGGTGCCCAGGCGAGGCGCCGGCACGAGCGCGCCGTTCGCCGCGACCGAGAAGGCGAGGCCGTTCTCGCCCAGCGCCCACCCCGTCTCGTCGGTGCCGCCCATGGCGGTGATGAGGTCGCCGCCGCCGTCGTACTCCACCGCGACCGGGGTCGGGCTCGAGAGGGCGCCGGTGAAGCGCGTGACGAAGGGCGGCCCCGTGGTGGGCCGCGTGGTGTTGGTGACCCACCAGCGGTTGAGCGACGGCACCCAGACCCCGGCGCTGCTCGAGGGCGGGAGGCCGTCCCTGCGCGGGTCGATGAGCGACGAGGTCATGGAGGTGGCGATCTCCAGCGCGGCGCCATCGCCCGTGAGGAAGGTGAAGCCCTGGCGCGCGGCGCAGCTCGTCGCCGTGGAGGAGTCCGGCAGGACGACGCTCTCCGTCGCCCACCGCGGGCCCCCCACGGTGCGCCGACGGAGCGCGGTGACGCTGCAGGTCGGGCCGGTGCAGCCCGGCGCGCCGGTCGAGCCGGCGAGAAGGTCGCCCGGCGACTCGCCGCACAGGGCCACGATGGGCGTGCGGGCCCCGGCGGAGCGCAGCTCGAGGCCGCCGTCGAGCTCGTGGTACCGGGCGACCTCGCCGAAGGCGCCCTCCACCATGGGGCCCACCTCGTCGAAGGCGAGCGCGGACCACGCCGTGCCCCGCGCGGCGAAGGACGGCACGCCCTGCCGGACGTGCAGGACCACGCCGTCCTCGCCCGCGGCGAAGTAGTCGTCTGCGGTCCGGCCGCGCAGCACGCGCAGCTCGGCGGGCGTCGAGAGGAGGTTCACCCACCCACCGTCCTCCTGGCGCTGCGCGACGACCCCGGCGCCGAGGCCCGCGCCGCCGTCCGAGCGGCCCGCCGCGAAGAAGCCCCCATCGGGCGCGAGCCAGAGCGAGTTGCCGCGCAGCATGGGCAGGCGAGCGACTCGGGTCCAGACGCTGCCGCCGTCCGCGGGCTCGCGCACGATGGCGCCGTGGGGCGGCGTCGTCCCCACCGTGCCCACCGCGTAGAGGAGGCCGTCCGGGCCCAGGGTGACGTCGGCAAGATCGATGGGGCCGACGGTGAGCGACTCGAAGCGCCACTGGCCAGCGCTGTCGCGCCGGTAGACGTTGTTGCCCGGCCCCACCGCGACGGCGCCCCCGTCCGGGAGCGCCCACACCGCGTGCAGCGGGGAGCGGTAGTCGCCCACGATGGGCTCTCGCGTCCACGTGGTGCCGTCGAAGGCGTAGATGCTGCCCTGGGTGCCGACCACGAGGAGGTCGTCGGGCCCGCGCCCGTGCACGCCGTGAAAGTCGACGTCGGCGCGCACGCCTGGCGGCGCGCCCCACTCGTGGCGCTGTCCGTTCCACCGCAGCACCGTGGCGTTGTCGCCGACCCAGAGGACGTTCGTCGGCGTGGCGGCCCAGCCTCCGCGGATGGTGTGGCCCTGCGGGAGCGGGTTCTCGAAGCACCACCCCTCGCTGTCGCAGAGCCTCGGCACGGCGCAGCGCCCCGCCTGCGCCACGCCGCACTCGAGGCCCGCCGCGCAGCCGCAGTGGAGAGGCGCCCCGCAGCCGGCGTCGTGCCAGCCGCAGAAGCTCGTGGGGCAGCTCGACGGGAAGCACACCACGCCGCCATCGCCCACGCCGGCGTCGTCGCCGGCTCCACCGCCCGCTCCGCCACCGCCCGCTCCGCCACCGCCCGCTCCGCCACCGCCCGCTCCGCCACCGCCCG
>CAYUZK010000328.1:0-3885 GCA_964449625.1 uncultured Archangium sp. | reverse complement strand
CAGGACCTCTCGCGGGTCAAGAACGTGGTGCGCGACGGCGCCGAGACCACCACCATCTTCTTCCAGGACAAGCCGCCGGTCGTCACCTTCACCTGGGGGGCGGAGGAGGGCGCGGCGAGCTACGCGGTCAAGGTGTACCGCGAGGGCCAGCTCGCGACCGCGGCGGCCGAGCGCACCGTGAGCGAGCTGCAGGTGGCGCTGCCGGAGAACACCCTCGTCGAGGGCAAGTACCTGTGGTCGGTGACGCCTCTCGACGCGAAGGGCGCCGAGACGCGCGGCGGCCGCATGAACAAGCTGCTCATGGTCTACGACAACGCGGTGCCCTCGCTGGTCATCAAGGCCCCGCGCAACGGCGACCCCGGCGGCAAGGCGGTGCGCGTGGCGGGCGTGGCGCCCTTCGGCAGCCGCCTGTTCGTCAACGGCAAGCCCATGGAGCTCGACGAGAAGGCCCGCTTCGACGCCACGGTGGCCCCGCTGCCCGGCGGCCGCGTCGTGTTTCGGCTGCTGCAGGGCGGCGGCGAGACCTATACCGTGCGGACGGTGAGGAGTCGGTGAGCCAGGGGTCTCCCCCCAGCACGCAGGAGCCGCGGCAGGCCCTCGGCGACGTGGCCGTGAAGGCCTACGGCCCGTACTACCTCGTCAAGAAGCTGGCCGAGGGCGGCATGGCCGAGATCTTCCTCGCCAAGCAGGTCGGCGTGGAGGGCTTCGAGAAGAACGTGGTGATCAAGCGCATGCTGCCGCACCTCTCGGGGGTGTCGGACTTCGTCAGCATGTTCCTCGACGAGGCGCGGCTCGCGGCGTCGCTCACGCACCCCAACATCGTGCAGATCAGCGACCTGGGGCTCGCCGACGGCTGCTACTTCATCTGCATGGAGTACCTGGCGGGGGAGGACTTCGCCACGGTGCTGCGCACGGCCAAGCGCCGCGGCGAGCACGCGCCGCTCAACATCGTGCTGCGGGTGCTGGCCGAGGCGGCGGTGGGGCTGCACTTCGCCCACGACGCGGTGGACCCCAAGGGCGAGCCGATGCAGCTGGTGCACCGCGACATCTCGCCCTCCAACATCTTCGTCACCTACGGCGGGCAGGTGAAGGTGCTCGACTTCGGCATCGCCAAGGCCGAGTCGCGCATCACCAGCACCGGCGCCGGCGTGGTGAAGGGCAAGTACCAGTACATGTCGCCCGAGCAGGCGCGCGGCGACACCATCGACCGGCGCAGCGACGTCTTCTCGCTGGGGGTGACGCTCTACGAGGCGCTCACCGGGGTGCGACCCTTCGCCCGCGACACCGACCTCGCGGTGCTCAAGGCGGTGCTGGGGAGCGAGCACCAGCCGGTGCGGCTGCTGCGGCCCGATCTCCCGCTGGAGGTCGAGCAGATCGTCAACAAGGCCATGGCCCCGGAGGTCGAGCACCGCTACCCCTCGGCCCTGGCCCTCGCGCAGGACATCGAGCGCTTCACGGGCGCCACCACCTCGGCCTCCGGCGGCCAGTCGCTGCAGCACTTCATGGGGGCCTTCTTCGGCCCCGAGCGCGTCAAGTCGAAGACGCGCATCGAGTCGCTCGAGGAGCTGGCGGCCCGCGGCGTGGACGTGCCCGGGCGGGTGAACCCGCTCGCGCCGAAGACGGACCCCGGCGCCACCCGCACCCGCTCCGGCGAGCAGCCGACGGCCGCGGCGACGCGGGCCGACCTGGGCGAGCTCACCAACGCCATCGGCGCGCCGCTCACGGTGCAGGCCGAGCGGCAGCGCCGGTCGAGCCGCCTCGCCCTCGCGGCCCTCGGCGCGCTCGCGGTAGGTATCGCCGGCACGGTGATCGCCACGCGCCTGCTCGCCCAACCCACGCCGAGCGAGCCACCCCCGGTGGTGGCGCCGCCCGTGCAGCCTCTCGTGGACGCGGGGCCCGCAGCCGAGCTCGACGCCGGCCCGCCCGAGGTGGACGCGGGGCGCGTCGATGCGGCGCCGGCTGACGCCGGCCTGGCGGAGCCGGTGACGCCCCGGGTGAAGGGCCCCGTGACGCTCACCACGGCCATGGTGCAGAAGGGCGTGGCGCAGGGGCGCGCGCGCATTCAGCAGTGCTTCAAGGCGCACAAGGCCGAGCTGCCCGCGGCCCAGGGCACGCTCATGGTGAACTTCGTCATCGCCAGCTCCGGCAAGGTGACGGCGGTGACCACCGACCGGCCGGGCACGCAGGTGTCGCGGTGCATCGAGGTGGCGATGAAGTCGCTGAGCTACCCGCGGCACGTCGACCTCGAGGTCCGCGTGCCCATCGCCCTCAACTGGGACGTGCGCTGAGGGCTTCTTAGAGGTCGCGGCGGGCGGCGAGCGCGCGGGCGAGCGTCGCCTGGTCGGCGTACTCGAGGTCGCCGCCCATGGGGAGCCCCTGGGCCAGGCGCGACACCTTGACGCCCACCGGCTTGAGCAGCCGCGTCAGGTAGAGCGCGGTGGCCTCGCCCTCGACGTCGGGGTTGGTGGCGACGATGACCTCCTCGATGGGCGCGTCTTGCAGGCGCAGCACCAGCTCGCGAATGCGCAGCTGCTCCGGGCCGACGCCCTCGAGCGGCGAGAGCACGCCGTGCAGCACGTGGTAGCGGCCCTTGAACTCGCGCGTGCGCTCGATGGCGAGCTCGTCGGCGATGCCCTCGACGACGCACAGTAGCCGCTCGTCGCGGCGCGGGTCGCTGCAGAAGCCGCAGACGCTGCCCTCGGGCCCGTCGTGGAGGCTGAAGCAGCGCGAGCACAGCTTCACCCGGTCCACCACCTCGGTGAGGGCGGCGGCCAGCCCGCGGGCGTACTCCGGCGGCGAGCGCAGCACGTGGAAGGCGAGCCGCTGAGCCGTCTTCTCGCCGATGCCCGGCAGCCGCGCGAGCTGCGCGACGAGGCGGTTGATGGCGTCGGGCGTCATCGAGGGGCGATCAGGTGATGCCGGGGATCTTGATGCCGCCCGACACCTTCGCCAGCTCGGCCTGCATGTGCGTCTTGCTGTCCTGCAGGGCCGCGTTCACCGTGGCGATCAGCAGGTCCTCGAGCATGCCCACGTCGGCGGGGTCCACCACGCTGGGGGTCAGCTTGATGCTCTTGATCTCCTGCGAGCAGGTGACCGTCACGGTGATGAGGTCGTTCTGCGACTTCTTCTCGACCGTCTCCTCCGCCAGCTCCTGCTTCCGCTTCTCGATCTTCTCGGTGAGCTTGTTCGCCTGACGGATGAAGTAGTTGAGGTCGACACCGGGCATGGGTCACTCCAGGGGCGCTGCGTTGAAGGCCCGAGTCTCTAATCGACGGCCGGCCCGGCGTCACCCTCGTCAGGCCCGTCGGCAACGGCCGGCCGCGCCACGGGCTCGAGGTACGCGACGTGCTCGACGGCCCCGCCCAGGTGCTTGATGACGCTGCGCACCGCGGGGTGGGCGCGCACCCGCGCGTCGATGGCGCGCTCGCGGCCGGCGCGGTCGGTGGCCTCCACCTCGGCGATGCTCTTCGGCGCGGCCTGGAGCGCCTGGGTGGTGGTATCCTCCACCAGCTTCACCGGGCGCCGGAGCGCCTTCGTCAGCTCGGCCTCCACCAGCGCGCGGCTCATGCCCATCACCTGGGCGCGGTGGAACGCGGCGTCGGGCGGGAACGCGACGCGCACGCCCTCGGGCACGAAGCCCAGGAAGCGCCCGTGCGAGAGCGACTTGCCGTGGCGCGGCGACGCCTCGCGCAGCGCGTCGACGGCGCGGCGCCACTGCTCGGCCTCGCTCGCAGGGCCGCGGCCCGTGATCGGCGCCGGGGGCTCCTCGTCGAGGTCCTCGGCCTCCCGCGGGGCCGGGGTGCTCGGGGTGGTGGTCTTCGCGGTCGCCTGCGCGACCCAGCCGCCGTGGGCGGGCGCCGCGCCGCTCGGGGCAGGGGCCCTGGG
>CAYUZK010000327.1:0-3911 GCA_964449625.1 uncultured Archangium sp. | reverse complement strand
CGCGGCGGCGGCGGGCTCGACCGGCGCGGGAGGGGCGGCGGCAGGCTGGGCCGCGCCGGGTGCCGAGGCGGCGGCCGTGGGCATGACCGGGAAGGCGCGCAGCGAGAGCGGCGGCGCGGTGCGCGGCGTGCTGGCCCGCGAACCACCACCTTCGGCCAGGGCGAAGCCGAGCGCTCCGGTGCCCGCGAGCGCGCACAGCCCTACGACTGCCCACTTGAGTGCGCCCATAGTGCGCGCGATTTGCGCCCATTCGCGCCGCCGCCGCCAGCGCTTTTTTGCTGCAGCGTCGATCACCCCGCCCTATGCGGCGGGCCCACCCGTGTAGGAGGACGTCGCCATGTTGCTGAGTCTCGCGTTGACCGCCGTGCTGTCACAGGCCGATGCCGCCGCTCCCGCCGAGGCCGCGCCGGCCGTCGTCGAGCAGAGCGCCGCCGACAGGGCCGCCGCCGCGGCGCAGAAGGCCGCCGAGTCCGCGGAGAAGGCCGCCGTCGCCGTGCAGCGCATCGCCGACGCCATGGCCCCGGCCACGGCCCCCACTGACGTCGCGGAGCCGAGGAAGGACTCCGGGTGGAACGGCAACCTGGGGCTCGGGCTCTCCTTCATCACCGGCAACACGCAGACCCTGACGCTCACGGGCAGCGTGAGCGCGGACCGCAAGTGGGACGTCTGGGCCCTGGGCCTGCGCTTCAACGGCGCCTACGGCCTGGCCAACCCCACGGCCAACATCGAGGGCTCCACCTCGCAGACCACGGCGCGGCGCGCGATGGGCACCATCCGCGGTGACCGGAGCTTCGGCACGGGCTTCGCGAGCCTCTTCGCGCTCGGCGGCTTCGAGTTCGACCACGTAAAGAACATCGAGTCGCGCTCGGTCGGCGAGCTCGGCACGGGCCTGACCTTCTTCGACACGAAGCAGGGCGACGTCGACAAGCTCTACCTGCGCCTCGACCTCGCCGCGCGCGCCGGCTACGAGACGCGCCACCAGTACTTCGGCACGCCGGGCCCCATCGACCCCTACGGCCTCATCATCCTCGCGCCGCGGGCCGCGCTCACCTTCCGCTGGGCCTTCTCGAAGGACGTGCGGCTGTCGGAGGAGATCGAGTTCATCCCCTTCCTCCTGGCGCCGAACGCGGGCCGCCTCCTCATCAACAACACCACCAAGCTCAACGCGCGGCTGACCGAGGCCCTGTCGCTGTCGACCTCGCTGCTCATCAACCACGACTCGATGCCGCCGCAGCCGTCCGACCCGATGGCGCCGCAGCGCCTCACCACCGACGTCGCGCTGACGGCCGGCGTCGAAGCCGCGTTCTAACGACCCCGCCGCGTCAGGCGGCCGAGCGCACGGGCCGCTCTCCATCGTCGTGGGGGGCGGCTCTTTTTTCGCGCAGGCCGGCCCATACGCGTGACAGGAGCGAACCCTTCGCGCCCTCGGGCAGCGCGCCAGACGGATCACGCGCGTAGGGCTTGCGCGTCTGCATCACGTAGTCGAACCAGGGGTGCGTGACGCACCAGTTGGCGTTCTGGTCCTTGCCCAGGTGATGGTCCACGTGCCACGGCAGGTGCTCGCGCGCCCAGGCCGGGTCGAGGTGGCTGCGCTTGTGGAGCGCGTAGTAGCGGGCCATGCAGTACCAGACGGTGCCGGTGAAGAACGGCGCGAGAGGGAACAAGGGCGTCATGGCCACCGCGCCCAGGGCCAGGGCCAGCGCCTCCTTGCCCTGCGGCGACCAGGAGAAGACCGACCGCGTGTACTGCGGGTCGATCATGTCGCGCTTGCGCGCCTCCCGGTGGTGCTCGTGCCAGTGGAAGGCCCAGAAGCTCTTCTTGTTCTTCCCCAGGCCGTGCAGCCAGTGCTTGTGAATGAACCACTCGCCGGCGTTGCTCGCCGCCAGCCCGAGGGGAATGCCCAGCATGGTGCGCTCGCATCCGCTCCGCGAGGTGGGAGCCCGAGCAACATGACCGAACGGTCACTCTATTTCAAGAGGGGGCCTGTCAGGGAGGGGGCGTGGTAGGCGAACCGCATGCGCAGCGCTCTCCAGGCCAGCGGGATGCTCGGGCTCTTCCTCGCCGCCGCGGTGGTGGCGTGCTCGGGCGCTGGGAGTGGCCCGGTGGATGCGGGCGGTGGCGCCGCGACGGGCGGTGGCTCCTCGACGGGCGGTGGCTCCTCGACGGGTGGCGGCTCCGCGACGGGTGGCGGCTCCGCGACGGGCGGTGGCTCCGCGACGGGCGGTGGCTCCGCGACGGGCGGTGGCTCCGCGACGGGCGGTGGCGCCGCGACGGGCGGTGGCGGTGGCGGTGGCGGTGGCGGTGGCGGCACGACCAGCCTCTCCGAGGTGCAATGCCGAACGAGCACCGACTGCCCCGGCCTGGCGACCTGCACGGTCTCTGCGCCCGGCGGCATCTGCAACGGCTGCGGCACGAGCGCCGACTGCCCCAGCGGCACCGACTGCGGCCAGTTCGGCGCCTGCCAGCGGAGCTGCTCGAGCGACGTCGACTGCGGCGGGGCGCTGCGGTGCGCTGGCACGGGCGCCTGCGCCATTCGCACCTGCAGCAGCACGATGAGCTGCCCTGGCCCCTACGTGTGCGGCTCGAGCGGTCGCTGCGAGCGCCCCGCCTGCGCGGCGGGCACCTGCCCCGCACCGCTCACCTGCGAGGGCGGCACCTGCGTCGAGCCCTGATCCAGCCGTCCGGAGAGTTGGTGCACCCCGGCGCCGGTTGGCCCATGCTACAGACCCACTGAAACGATGAACGCGACAGAGGCCATACAGCTCGGTCGGTACCAGCTGGTCCGCAAGATCGCCACGGGCGGCATGGCCGAGGTGTTCCTGGCGAAGGCCGTGGGGCCCGGCGGCTTCGAGAAGACGCTGGTGCTCAAGCGCATCCTCCCGTCGCTCGCCGAAGACCCGGAGTTCGTGGACATGTTCCTCCACGAGGCGCGGCTCGCCGCGCAGCTCAACCACCCGAACGTCGTGCAGATCTTCGACTTCGGCGAGGTGGACGGCACCTTCTACCTCGCGATGGAGTTCGTCGACGGGCCCAACCTGCGCAGCGTGCTGCGCCGCGCCCCCGGCAAGCAGGTGCCCGTCACGCTCGCCGCGCGCCTCATCGCCCAGGCCTGCGAGGGCCTGGCCTACGCGCACGAGTTCGCCGACCCCGCCACCGGCGAGCCGCTGGGGCTCATCCACCGCGACGTCAGCGCCGACAACCTCCTCGTCGCGCGCAACGGCACCGTGAAGGTCGTCGACTTCGGCGTGGCCAAGGTCGCCGGCCAGGTGTCCAAGACCGAGGCCGGCACGGTGAAGGGCAAGATCGCCTACATGCCGCCGGAGCAGATCCTCGGCGAGGCAGACCTGCGGGCCGACGTCTACGCGCTCGGCGTCATCCTCTACGAGATGGCCGCGGGCACCCGCCCCTACGAGCAGATGCCCGACGTGCAGTTGCTGACGGCCATCATGAAGCGCGACCCGACGCCGCTGCTCCAGCGCGTGCCCGACGTGCCCATCGGCCTCGCGATGGTGGTGGAGAAGGCCATGGCGCGCGACGTCAACGCCCGCTTCCAGGACTGCCGCGAGCTCCAGCACGCCCTCGAAGACTTCATCGACTCTACCGGCGAGCGCGTGGGGGCCCTGCAGCTGGGGCAGTTCGTCAACAGCGTGATGGGCAACCCCGTCAACGCGGTCTCGGCGACGGGCCTGCGGGCCGTCGGCGCGCCTGCCACCCAGCCGGGCACCGGCGCCGGCTCGGGCCCCCGGTCGGCCACGCGGGCCCAGGGCACCCCGGTCGACACCGCGCGCCCCTCGGCGAGCGGGAGCTTCCCCGCCATCGCCCCGGTGACGACGCCCGGCAGCGGGCCACGCGCCGTCGGGAGCCCCACGCCCTCCGGAAGCTTCCCCGCCATCGCCCCGGTGACGACGCCC
>CAYUZK010000326.1:0-3932 GCA_964449625.1 uncultured Archangium sp. | reverse complement strand
AGGAGTTCCGCCCTGTTCCGCAGGATCTCGATCGTGCTGGTGGTGATCGCCGCGCTGCGGTCTTCGCTGATCGCTTCCAGCTGAGCGCAGCAGTGATGGGCGTGACCAGACAAGGCGATCGCCTGACAAGCGCCTCTCCTGCCCGCCCGGCTGCCGGGCGTTGGAGCTCATTCCATGTGTTCGCATGGAAATTGGCTGGAAGAGTGAGTTAGGAATGGCCCATGGGCGAGAATTCAAGGCGATCGCATGATGCACCGGCGTGGGCCCGGGAGCTCGCGCAGGTGGTGCGGGCGCGGCGACGACAGCTGCGCTTCTCGCAGCGGGAGCTGGCAGAGCTCGCGAGCGTGGGCCCCGACTTCCTCTACGACCTGGAGCGCGGAAAGCCGACGGTGCGATTGGGGACGGTGATGCAGGTGCTCGACGCGCTGGGGATCGACGTGCGTTACGTGCCGAGGTCGAGCGGCGTGGGGACCGCCGTCGGTGAATGGAGCGCGGAGAAGGAGCCTCGATGACCCGCAGGGTGGACGCGCGCAGCGTGGAGCGGGTCGAGATACTCCGAAACACGACGCGGGTCGGCGAGCTCCGGCGCACGGTGAAGGGCTCGGTGTTCGAGTACGACCGCGCGTTCTTCGAGGCGCATCGTGGCCTGCGCGGGGGGCTGGCGGTGCACCTGCCCTACGCGAGCCGCACCATCGAGACCCACGGCGTGAACCTCCCACCGTACTTCGCGGGCCTGCTGCCCGAAGGGCTCCGGCTCGCGGCTCTGGTGCGCCGCACCCGCACGTCGGAGGACGATCTCTTCTCGCTGCTGGTCGCCGCGGGGAGCGACTGCGTCGGCGACCTGTTCCCGGTCCTCCCAGGAGGCGAACGGGACCCCCTGAACGTCGAGCCGGAGGAGAAGCGCCCCCTCGACCAGGTCGAGTTCGACGCGCTCTTTCGCGACAGCCTCGAGAGCGCCGCCGAGCCGGCCGTCGCTGGCGTGCAGGCCAAGCTCTCGCCACAGGTCATCACCTTTCCTTTCGCGACCGTGGGCCGACGCTGGCTCCTGAAGCTCAACCCGCCGGACCTCGAGCGGGTTGTGGAGAACGAGCACTTCTTCATGACCATGGCCGCCGCCTGTGGCCTGGGCGTGGCCAGGACCAGGCTGGTGCATGACCGCACGGGCGCCGCGGGCCTGCTGGTGGAGCGCTTCGACCGCACGCGCGAGCGGGGCCGCTGGCGGGGCCTTCATCAGGAGGACTTCTGCCAGGTGCTGGACCGCTACCCGGCGGACAAGTACCGGCTGAAGAGCCGGGACCTGCTCCAGGCGCTCGAGGTCTGCGACGCACCGCAGGCCGAGCTGCTGCGGCTCATCGACGTGCTGGCGTTCAGCTACCTCGTGGGCAACGGCGACCTCCACGCCAAGAACCTCAGCCTCAGCGCGCGCTCGGGAGCCCTGCAGCTCAGCCCCGCGTACGACCTCTTGTGCACGCGCCCCTACGGCGACAAGACCCTGGCCCTGGAGTTCGAGGGGCGCCGAGACAACGTGAGGCGCGCCCACCTCGTCGACTTCGGCGCGCGGCACCGGGCCCCCCGGCTCGCGGTGGAGCGGCGGCTGGACCGCCTGCTCGAGCGGGCCAGGCCCTTCCTCGCGCGGCTCTCCGAGCTCGGGTTCGACGCGCGCACGACACGCCTGCTCACCGAGTTGATGAAGAAGCGGCTGGCAGACCTGTCACCGGCCGGCGACTTTTCGTCGAGGTCGTCGTAGTCGAGCCCCCGCCGGGTGGTGCGGCGCGGCTGGCCTGGGCGGGGTTCCTGACGCTCGGCTTCGGCGGTGCGTGGAAGCGATCAGCGAAGACCGCGGCGCGGCGATCACCACCAGCACGATCGAGATCCTGCGGAACAGGGCGGAACTCCTGCAGAACGGCTCGGAGCTCGGTGGCGCACGACGCGGCCGGAATCCCGCGGTTCCCTGAGATCGCTTCCAGGCTACGGTCGCCATGCGAGAGGGCGAGGGAGACGATGAATCGACGCTGGACGATGGTGGGCGTCTTGTTGGGCGTGTCGGTCTGCGGCTGCAGCTCGGGCTCGAGCGACGGCGGGCTCACCGACGCTGGCAACGATCTTGACGCCAGCGTGGTTGAAGATGCTGGGTTCGACGCAGGCGAGCGGTTGACGTGTGCCTCAAACCACGGCGGCTGCCACCCGAGCGCGAGCTGCGTCGATACGAACGCAGGGCGGTGGTGCAGGTGCTCATCAGGGTTCGTGGGAGACGGGCTCAACTGCACCGACGTCGACGAGTGCGCGACGGACAACGGAGGGTGCTCCCCGATTGCGAGCTGCACCAACACCCCGGGCGCGAGGGACTGCAGCTGCAACCCGGGCTCCGTGGGTGACGGGCTCACCTGCGTGAGCTTGAGCATCGCAACCGCGCAACCTGCTCTCTATCTGGGCACAGGCGACAGCGTCGAGGTGATGGTGGCGCTCGCCCTCGACGGCGCCCCTGCCACCAATCAGCCGATTTTCATCAGCACGACGCTCGGCGACCTCACCAACGCTGATGGGGGCACCTTTACCTCGCCGGGAACCACCGACGCGACAGGGCAGGTGCGCCTCCGGTTGCGTGAAGGCGGGCTCGAGGGCGTCGCCACGCTCACCGCCACTGATCCCCAGGGTGGCGCGTCTGCCAGCACGAGCGTCTCGTTTCTGCGGATTGGCAGCATCGCGCATGTCTCGACCACCTGTGGCGGCCGACCGTGCTCGCTGATGGGGCTGCGCTACACGGGGATCGACACGGAGGCCACCGTCCGCTTCGTCCTGCGAGACACCCAGGCGAATCCGCAACCGGTTCGGGGAGCGCGCGTCAACTTCGGCCTGATCAATGGACCATGGGGCACCCTCCTCACCGCGGGTGGTGGAGTCAGCGACAACCAGGGCGAGGTCGACGCGACCCTGAACTCGGGGAACGTCATCGGGTTCACCTCGGTGACTGCCTCGGGGCCCACGGGCGAGGTCGCGACCAGCCCTCTCATTGGCATTCGCGGCGCGAAGGCCTCGAACAGGTTCTCGGAGCTCAGTTGCGCTCGGGTCAACCTCGCCGCGTTCGTTACCTCGATCCCGCCCCTGGCTCTCGTGGTCGCTTGCAGGGTGCGCCTGATCGACCGCTACAACAACCCAGTGGGCATCCCCGCGCCCGTGCGGCTGCTTGCAGAGGCGGGGACAGCTCCGCATAGCGTCACCACCGGACCGTTCGTGTTTCCGCCGGGAACCGATGAGGGAGTCGCCCCCTTTACCTTCTCCACGCTCGGCAACTTCCCCCCCGCCGATGTCGCTCCCCTGGCGGCCAACTCCGCACAGGTGCCCTTCGTGCGCTCGCCCGAGCCGACGACCATCGACGGCGCGCTGACCCGGAACCCGCGCGACGGGCTGGTCACCCTCCTGGCGTTGACCCTGGGCGAGGAACATTTGAGGGACGACAACGCCAACGAGGTTCACGATCCGGGTGAGCAGTTCATCGACCAGGGCGAGCCTTTCGTCGACGACAACGACAACGGCCATTGGGATCCAGGCGAGCTCTTCGTCGACGTGCCGGACCCTGACTCGGGGTTTGCGAACGGCGTCTGGGATGGACCGAACGGAGTCTGGGACTCGAGGACGACGATCTGGACCGAGACGCGCGTCCTCTACACCGGAGCGATCATGCCTGGCCTCTCGCTGATCACCGCCGCGCCCACGAGGGTTGATGGGGCGAGCTACGGCGTCCTCGCGGTCGACGCGAATGTGACCCTGTCGATCTACCTGCCGGACCAGAACCTCAATCGGGTCGAGGCAGGAGCCAGCCTCGACGCCGGCTTCTCCCCGGCGATCCGGGGGACCGTCGCCGTGGTCAACGACACCTCCTCGTTCGATGACTATGGCTTCACCCTGCAAAGGAGCCTGGTCGATGCTTCAGA
>CAYUZK010000325.1:0-4055 GCA_964449625.1 uncultured Archangium sp. | reverse complement strand
CGTTGAGTGCTCCGCTGAATCCGTTGAGTGCTCCGCTGAATCCGTTGAGTGCTCCGCTGAATCCGTTGAGTGCTCCACTGAATCCACCGACAGCGCCGCTGAATTCGCCGTCCGTTCCGGTGAATCCGCTGACAGCGCAGAAGGAGCCGCCGTCCGTGCCACTGATTCAGCGGACAGCGCAGAACGAGCCGTCGGCCGCGCAGCTCGAGCGCATTGCGACTGCGGACGAGCGGCTGGCGGTCGCGGAGGAGCACACGCCGATGCCGGCGCACCGGGTGGCGGCGCTGCCGGGTGAAGCCGACGAGCTCGAGCTGCGCGGCGTGGAGCTCGACCTCGCGGAGCGGCTCGAGACGGTCACGCGCTCGCGGCGCCGCGCCGGGGTGCTGGCGGACGACGACGTGCTGGTGCTCCCGGCGTACGCGGGGCCCCTCGACGCGCTGGCGCTGCGCCTCACCTCGCCGCGCCTCGACGCCGCCGCGGCCAGTCACGCCGCGACGCTCCGCTGGAAGCTGGGCCTCGTGCTCGTCACGGCGCTGCTGGGCGCGGCGGTGATGGCCCTGGCTGGCCTGGCGCAGCGGCGCCGCGAAGAGACGCTGGCGGCGCAGCGCGAGTTCATCGCCACCGTGAGCCACGAGCTGCGCACGCCGCTGGCGTCGCTGCGGCTCCTCGCCGAGACGCTCGAGCGGCGGCTGGAGGGCCACGCCCCCGCCCGCGACTACCCGCGGCGCCTCGTGCTGGCGGCCGACGGCCTCACCTTCCTCGTGGACAACATCCTCTCCTTCAACCGCCTCGAGGCGGGCCGCTGGACGCCGGCGAAGGAGCCCTTCGTCTTCACTGCGCTCGCGCCGCTCGTGCGCGCCGAGGCCGCGCTCGCGCCCGACGCGCAGGTCGAGGTGACGACCTCCGGGCTCGAGGCCATGAGACCCCACGAGGTGGACCCGCGGCTGCTGGAGATCCTCGTGCGCAACCTCGCGCGCAACGCGTGGAAGTACGGCCAGCGGCAGCCGGTGCGCTTCTGGGTCGAGGGCCATGACGACGGGGCCGTGGCGGTGCTGCGCTTTGGCGACAACGGGCCGGGCATTCCCTCGGCCGCGTGGGAGCGCGTGTTCGACGCCTTCCACCGCCTCGCGCCCGACGAGGGCCGCGCCGCCGGTGGCTCGGGGCTGGGCCTGGCGCTCGCCCGCCGCATCGCCGGCCTGCACGGCGGCACGCTGCGGGTCGCGGTCTCCTCGCCCGAGGGCACGGTGTTCGAGCTGCGGCTGCCTCGCGCGTAGCGGCGGGCGGCGGCCCTGACGGCACGCACGCCGCTCGACCCACGCCCGTGGCAGGCTGGCCGCATGACACGACTCGCATGTCTGGTTGGCCTCGTCAGCGTCGCAGCGCTCGCGCGCGACGTGCGGGTGACGACGGTGTCGGAGCTGCGCGCGGCCATCACCGCCGCCCAGCCCGGCGACGTCATCACGCTCGCCGACGGCACCTACGCGCTGACGAGCCGCGTCTCGTGCACGGTGGCGGGCCGCGCCGACGCGCCCATCGTGGTGCGGGGTGAGACGCGGCTGGGCGCCACGCTCGAGGTGAACACCCTCATCGGCCTCGGCGTGAGCGCGCCCTTCTGGCGCTTCGAGGACTTCGCCATGCGCGGCGTCTGCGCGGTGGACTCGGACTGCGAGCACGCCTTCCAGGTCACCGGCGCCGCGACGGACGTCGTGCTGCGGCGCCTGCGCCTGGTGGACTTCAACGCCCAGCTCAAGGTGAACGCCTCGGCGGCCGGCGACGGCGGCTACCTCATGCCGCACCGGGGCCTCGTCGAGGCCTGCGAGCTGTTCGACACGCGCCCGCGGAACACCTCGAACCCGGTGACGAAGCTCAACCTCGACACCGGCGACGACTGGGTGGTGCGCGACAACCTCATTCGCGACTTCGCGAAGAACGGAGGCAACTTCACCAGCTACGGCAGCTTCATGAAGTCCGGCGGCAAGCGCGGCACCTACGAGCGGAACCTCGTGCTGTGCCGCTCGGGCGGACAGGCGATGAGCGACGTGCGCATCGGGCTGTCCTTCGGCGGCGGCGGCACCGGGGCGCAGTTCTGCGCGCCGGCGTTCAGCGCGAGCGTGCCCTGCAGCGTCGAGCACGAAGACGGCGTGATGAAGAACAACGTCGTCGCCAACTGCAGCGACGTCGGCGTCTACGTGAACCGGGGGAAGAACACCTGGCTTGGGCACAACACGCTGGTGGGCACCGCGGGCATCGACTTCCGCTTCGACACGACGACGGGCGCGGCGGTGGGGAACCTGCTCACCGGGAGCCTCCGCGCGCGCGACGCGGCGACCTTCACCAACACGCAGAACACCGTCGGCGTCACGGTGGCGACCTTCGCCGCGGCCTACGAGGGGCCGCTCGCTGGTGACCTGCGCCTCAAGGGCGACGTCAGCGCGTGGACGGGCACCGTGGCCGCCACTGCAGGCGTGAGCGATGACTTCTGCGCGCGGCTCCGGCCCGGAGGGAACGTCTCCGTCGGCGCGCTCGAGCACGCCCTGGGGAGCTGCGGCACCAACAAGCCGCCGGTGAGCGACGGCGGCGCCGGCGGCGGAGGTGGCGCGACGGGTGACGGAGGTGGCGCGACGGGTGACGGAGGTGGCGCGACGGGTGACGGAGGTGACATGCCCGATGGAAGTGGTGAGGCCGGAGGCTGCGGCTGCACGGCGGTGGCCTTCGACCTCGGGGCGCTGCTGCTGGCGGCGGCCTTCGTCGGCAGGCGTTCACGCCCTCGCGCGTGAGCCCGGCCGCTGCTGTCGGCGCGCGCGGCTCCGTGTAGGGTGCGCGCCGATGCCAAACTTCCTCGAGCAGCTCAAGGCCGTCACCGTCGTCGTGGCCGACACCGGCGACTTCGCCTCCATCCAGAAGTTCCGCCCCCGCGACGCGACCACCAACCCCTCGCTCATCGCCTCGGCGGCGGCGATGCCGCAGTACCAGCCCGTGGTGACGGCCGCCCTCGAGTGGGCGCAGGCCCACGCCGCCTCCGGCACGAAGGCCGCCGTCGCCAGCCGCGCGGTGGACCGCCTCGCCGTCGAGTTCGGCATGGAGATCCTCAAGGTCGTCCCCGGCCGCGTCTCCACCGAGGTCGACGCCCGCCTGAGCTTCGACACCGCGGCCAGCGTGGAGAAGGCCCGCGACCTCATCGCCATGTACGAGGAGGCCGGCATCGGCCGCGAGCGCATCCTCATCAAGCTCGCCTCGACCTGGGAGGGCATCAAGGCCGCGGAGCTGCTCGAGCGCGAGGGCATCCACTGCAACCTGACGCTCCTCTTCGGCTTCCACCAGGCGGTGGCCTGCGCCGAGGCGAAGGTGACGCTCATCTCGCCCTTCGTGGGGCGCATCCTCGACTGGTACCTCAAGAGCACCGGCCGCGCCTCGTACGCCCCGGCCGAGGACCCCGGCGTGCGCTCGGTGACGCGCATCTACGAGTACTACAAGCGCCACGGGTACCAGACGGAGGTGATGGGCGCGTCCTTCCGCAACGTGGGGCAGATCACCGAACTGGCCGGGTGCGACCTGCTCACCATCGCCCCCAAGCTCCTCGCCGAGCTCGAGGGCCTGGAGGGCACCCTGCCCCGAAAGCTCGCACCCGCCACGGACCGCGGGGAAGACAAGCTTCACCTCGACCAGGCGGCCTTCGTCGCCATGCACGCCGAAGACACGATGGCCTCCGAGAAGCTCGCGGAAGGCATCGACGCTTTCGCGAAGGCCATCACCGACCTCGAAGCGCAGCTCGCGACCCGGCTCTGACCCGTCGTTCCGCCCCGGGTGAGCGCGCGCCCCGAGCTCAGCGCTTCGGGCCCCGGCGCGGAGCGGCGCCCTCCTCCAGCTCGCCCGCCAGCGCGTCGAGCGCGGTCGAGAGCGCCGCGTCGTCGGCGCGGGCGTAGGCGGCGCCGAAGGTCTGCACGAAGCGCGCGAAGGCGGCGGGCGCGGCGGGCATGACCGGGAGCTGGTCGGCCCGCGAGGCGGCACGCAGGAGCGGCTCGGCCAGCTTCGCCGCGTCGAGCAGCAGCGCCTGG
>CAYUZK010000324.1:0-4121 GCA_964449625.1 uncultured Archangium sp. | reverse complement strand
CCAGCCCGACCCGCGCCGCACCGACGCGGCCTACCTCGCCGAGGAGGCCTGGGTGAAGTCGCAGATCAACGCGACCTCCTGCGTGTGCTGCCACTCGAACGCCTCGCCGAACGCGGCGGCGTCGATCTTCAACATCGATGCCGAGGGCTCGCTCGCCAACCAGCTCACCGATCGCGGCGTCGCGCACGGCTCGAGCACGGTGCCCTCCATCCCCCTCGGGGCCTTCCCCGCCTCGACGAACAACGGCTTCGCCAAGAGCGACTGGGCGCACCCCGACTACTCCATCTTCCTGAGCACCGACCCGGCGCGCATGAAGCGCTTCTGGATGGCCGAGGAGGCCTACCGCGGCCTCACGGCGGCGAACTTCGTGGGCGTGCCCGACGGCTTCGGCCCCCTCTCGGAGCAGCTCTTCTTCCAGCCGCAGGCGTGCGCCAACGGCGAGGGCATCGCCGCCGACGGCACCATCACCTGGGGCAAGGGCAAGGCGCGCTACGTGTACGTGCTCGAGGCGACCGCGAAGTCGCCGACGGTGTGGCCGAACCTCGACCTGCCCGCCGACACGCTCTGGCGCCTCGACGTGCCCGCCGCGGCGGCGCCGCTCGACAACCGCTCCGTGAGGTACGGCGTCGTGCCGCAGGGCCTCACGCAGCGGTTCCCCGTCGCGGGCGCTCCTGCGGCGTTGACCCGCGGCAAGGCGTACTACCTCTACGTCAGCGCCGACGTGATGCTGCCCTTCACCCGGTGCCTCATCACCGCGCCGTGACGCGCCGCGGGTGACGCGAGCGGCGTGCGCCGGTCACCTACTGTGTACGCCCGTGTCGGGTGGCGTAGGCGTGCCTTGATGCAGAACAATTCCGCCTTCATGCGACAGCGACTCTTCGCGCTCCTCCTGGTCCTGGTGGGCTGTGAGGGCTCGGTCTTGGGACCGCGCCCGGAGCAGCTCGTCGACCCCACCCTGCCGCCCGGGGCGAAGCGCGAGCTGCCGGCGCCGTCGACCCGCGCCGCGCGGCTGTCCCACGTGGAGTACGAGAACACGGCGCGCGATCTCCTCGGGGCGAGCGCCACGCTGGGCATCACCGCCACCTTCGTGGGCGACGCCACCTCCACCACCTTCGACAACAACGGCGGCGAGCTCTCGGTCGCCGCGGACCAGTGGAACGACTACCAGCGCGCCGCCGAGGAGCTGGCCCGCCGCGCGACGCTGACGACGGAGGCGCTGGCGAAGGTGGCCGGGGGCTCGCTGCCCGGTGACGCGCCGAGCCTCCTGGCCGCGGTCGGTCGCCGCGTGTACCGCCGCGCCCTCAGCGCTGACGAGGTGGCCAGCTACCAGCCGCTCTACGACGCGGGCCCGACGCTGTACCCCGGCGGCGACGCGGTGCTCGCCGGCATGCGGGTGGTGCTCGAGGCGATGCTCCAGGCGCCCCACTTCCTCTACCGGCTCGAGCTGTCCACCGCCAAGGCCAACGACGTGGTGCCGCTCTCGCGCGGCGAGCTGGCGACGCGGCTGTCCTACGCGCTGTGGCAGTCCATGCCCGACGAGGCCCTCTTCGCCGCGGTCGACGACGGCAGCCTCTCCACGCCTGAGGGGTACACCGCGCAGGTCCGCCGCCTCCTGGCCGACCCCCGCGCCATCGGCACGGTGCAGCGCTTCCACGCCCAGCTCCTGCGCTTCGACCTCTACGCGGACCTCACGCGCTCCACCACGCTCTTCCCCGAGTTCAGCACCCCGCTGCGCGCCTCGATGCAGGAGGAGCCGCGCCGGCTGATCGAGGGCGTCGTGTTCCAGGAAAAGAAGGGCCTCGCGGCGCTCCTCACCACGCCCACGAGCTACGTCGACGCCAACCTCGCTCGCGTCTACGGCCTGCCCGGCACCTTCGGGGCGAGCTTCGACAAGGTGACCTTCACCGACGGCCGCCGCGGCGGGCTCTTGACGCAGGTGGGCTTCCTGGCGCTCAACGCGACCTCCACCGAGAGCGACCCCATTCACCGGGGCACGAGCGTCAACTTCAAGCTCTTGTGCGCCCCGCTCTCGCCGCCGCCGAACAACGTGCCGCCGCTGCCGCGCAACGACGGGCCGCCCAAGACGCTGCGGCAGCGCATCACCGAGTTCACGGGCACGGGCACCTGCGGCGCCGGCTGCCACGACGTGCTCATCAACCCCGCCGGCTTCGCCTTCGAGCACTACGACGCGCTCGGGCGCTGGCGCGACACCGACCAGGGCCTGCCCATCGACGCCCGCGACAGCTACCCCTTCGACGCGACCTGGCGCACCTACGACGGCGCCGTCGAGTTCCAGCAGGCCATGGCGCAGGAGGAGATGGCGCACCGCTGCTACGCGCAGCACTGGCTGCAGTTCCTCCACGGCCGCGGGCTGGCGGAGGCCGACGAGGCGGTGGTGGGTCGCGTGGCGAAGGCGTCGCGGGCCGACGAGCCGGTGCTCGAGGTGCTGCGGCTGCTGGTCGAGAGCGAGTCCTTCAAGACGCGCGCGGTGGAGGCGCCATGAGCACCCCCTGGAGTCGGCGGAAGTTCCTGCAGGGGCTCGGCGGCGTCACCCTCGCCCTGCCCGTGTTCGAGTCGCTCATGGGCTCGAAGGCCTTCGCCCAGGCCACGCGACACCGCTTCGTGATGTTCGTGCGCGCCGGCAACGGCGTGGTGCAGCAGGGCACCGAGTCGCCCGAGCGCTTCTGGCCGCGCACGCTGGGCGCGCTGACGGTCAACGAGCTCAAGACGGTCAACGCCGACCGGGCCACGAGCGAGCTGGGCGACTTCGCGCCGCGGCTGACGCTCATCAAGAACGTGCGCCTGCCCTTCGCGCGCAACTCGTGCGGGCACGCCGAGGCGCTACCCCAGGTGCTCACCGCGCAGAACCACACCGGGGGCTCCAGCAACTCGCCCCTGGCGCAGGGCCGCTCGGTGGACTGGTACCTCTCGGAGCGCCTCGACGGCGCGAGCGCCGCGCCGCTGACCTTCATGGCGGGCCCGCGCAGCACGTACATCGGCGAGGGCCTGAGCTGGCGCGCCGCGCAGATGCGCACCCCGGCCGAGCGCTCGCCGCTCAACGCCTTCATGCGGCTCACGGGCCTGGCCACGGCGCCGCCAGAGGTGCAGCAGCTGGTCGCCACCCGGCGCAAGAGCGTCAACGACCTGGTGCGCGCGCAGCTCCAGGAGCTCCGCGGCCGCTCGGAGCTCTCGACCCGCGACCGCCAGCGCCTCGAGCAGCACCTGGCCTCGGTGCGCGACATGGAGCTGCAGATGACCTGCGCGCTGGAGGCCGACCGCGAGGCCGCGGTGCGCGCCATCACCGCGCCGGAGGGCAACGACGTGCGGCCGGAGGTGGTGCGCCGCTTCATGGACCTCGCGGCCTGGGCCTTCAACTGCCGGCTCAACCACGTGGCGACGCTGCAGGTCGGCGAGGGCAACGACCAGACGCAGTATCTCATCAACGGCTCGCGGCTGCCCCGCTTCCACTGGATCAGCCACCGCATCTACGCCGACGGCTCCGAGGGCGAGTCCATCCCCGACGCGGTGGAGCTGCACCACCAGGTGGACCGCTTCCAGCTGCAGCTGTTCCGCTACCTCCTCGAGCGCCTCGACGGCTACCAGTCGCCCTACGGCGGCACGCTGCTCGACGACTCGCTCGCGGTGTGGATGAACGACCTGGGCCTGGGGCCGCCGCACTCGGCCGACAACACGCCGTGGATCTTCGCGGGCGGCGCCGGCGGAGGCGTGCTGCCGGGCCAGTACGTCGACCACGCGAAGAAGGGCGTCAACCAGGTGCTCAACACGGTCATCAACGCCATGGGCGTGCGCCAGGCCTCGGGCGCGCTGGTGGACGACTTCGGCGACGCGTCGCTCGCGAAGGGCACCGTGACGGGCGTGCTGAGCTGACGACTCCGGCGAGTCGTCCCATTTCGACGGGCAGTGCGGCATGCTGCGCTCATGGGCGCGGGGCTGAAGGCATGGTGTCTGCGAGTCGGAGTGGTCCTCGTCATGGCGAGCTGCGGTCGGACCGCGCTTGAGGACCTCGACGGTGGCGGCATCGGTGGCGGCATCGGCGGCGGCTCGGGCGGCGGCTCGGGCGGCGGCTCGGGCGGCGGCATCGGCGGCGGCTCGGGCGGCGG
>CAYUZK010000323.1:0-4195 GCA_964449625.1 uncultured Archangium sp. | reverse complement strand
GGCACGCTCACCGACGCCGGCACGCCGACGCCGCTCTGCAAGGCGAACGGCGCCTCTTGCATCTCCTCGGTGCAGTGCTGCTCGAGCATCTGCACCAACGGCGTCTGCCAGGCGCCCATTCTCTGCCAGCCGTTGGGCGAGGTCTGCACCTCGACCTCGGACTGCTGCACGGGCACCTCGTGCACCGTCCAGTCGGGCGCGGAGTTCGGCACCTGCCAGCCGTCGGAGTGCATCGGCGCTGGGCAGAGCTGCACCGCCGGCGGCGGCGCGTGCTGCTCGGGCCTCAGCTGCCTTGACTCGCAGCTGGCCCCCTGCGGGTCGACCGGCTCCTGCACCTGCACGGTGCAGATCAACTGAGCCACCGTGGTCGGTGGTGACAGCTCGGGCACGCGCGGCTATGGCTCGCGCGTGCCCGTTGCGTTTGACGCCAAGCCGCTGCTCTTCGCGCTCCACGACAGCCTGATGCTGCTGGCCCCGCCCGGCTGGACGCAGGTGGAGCTCTCGCTCGTGCCCACCCCGGCCGGCCTGCGCGTGGGCGAGCTCAAGGCCCAGGGAGACAAGGCGAAGGCGCCGCGGGCCCGGCCCCAGCTCCACGTCGACGCCGCCGAGGAGGCGCAGCGCCTGGCCGAGGCGCTCGGGGAGCTCGCCTCGGGCCTGGCCGCCACCGGCAAGCCGTGGGTGCCCGGGGCCGTGCGCGTCGAGCGCCCCTCGCCGGACTTCGCCGACTGGAAGCTCCTCAAGCCCGACGGCTCGGTCGCCTGGTTCAACCGCCTCGAGCGCACGGAGCTCGACTCGCTCCTCATCACCGACGCGCTCTTCGACGCGCTGGCCGGCTCCGAGCGCGCCTTCCACGATCTCCAGGGCCAGCTCCAGCAGCGCCTGGGCCGCGTCACCGACTTCGCCTTCGACCCGGCGAACGGCATGCTCCGGCTCACCCGGCTGGGTGGCGAGGTCGAGCTGCCGGCGCAGGTGGTGGGCAGCTACCTGCCCGACGTCTTCACCTGGGTGTGGAGCTGGAGCGACGAGGCCGCGCAGCCAGCTTCGACCGACCGGGTGCGCCGCGTCTGCCAGCCGCAGCTCAAGGCTGATGGCCAGGCGGCCTTCTGGCGGCCCCACTTCCACTGCGACGAGGGCTTCGCGTGGGCCCTGGCCGGCAACGTCGTCGTCAGCATCGGCGCGCGCGGGCTCTTCCGCGCTCAGCCGCCCGGCGCCGAGGGCGCGCTCTTCTTCGCCCTCATGGAGCTGCCGCCGCTCACACCGCCGGCTTGAGCGGGTCGTGCTCGGCGAAGATGCGGTTCACCCGCGCCTCGTCGATGCGCTTGCGCAGCGAGTCGCTCTCGTGCTGGTCGCGCACCGTCTTGGCGAGGCTGAAGGTGCTGCCCACGGTGAAGAGCAGCCCCATGCCCATGAAGGCCTTCACCCACGGCTCCACGGGCAGGTGCCAGATGCCCAGCGCGGTGACGCCGACGGCGATGGCGAACGAGATCCACACCTGGACGACCCAGGCGGAGGAGTGGGCGGGGGTCGTCTCGGGAAGCTTGCTCATGGCGGGTGCTCCTTCATGTCCAACGGGTTGATGGCTGCACGAGACCACGCGCCGTCGATTCCGTCAGCGAAGCAGTTGATTGCTGGTTGATGACTGCTGGTAATCAAGCTGGCCACGAAGAAGCCCCGAAGTCCGGTGGGTTGGACTCCGGGGCTCCATGACCCCAGCGGGATTCGAACCCGCGTTATCGGCTTGAAAGGCCAACGTCCTGACCACTAGACGATGGGGCCGCGTGCTGGTGCTGCAGTGAGTCGCGGGGGATTTGAACCCCCGACCCTCGGCTTAAAAGGCCGGTGCTCTACCAACTGAGCTAGCGACTCTCAACCACTGCTCTCGTCATTTCTTCTTGGTGTCGGCGACGACGGTGACCTGCACCGACGCCTTCGCGCCCTCGACCTGAACGTCGATCGTCGTGGTGCCCGGATCGAGGGGCATCAGGCCATTGCCGCCGGCGATCTGGACGATCTTGTGATCGTTCGACTTGAGGGCGACGGCGCGGTCGGTGATGGGCTTGCCGTTCTTGCGGAAGGCCTTCACCGTGAGGGTGGCCGCGTCGTCGGTGTCCTTCAGGGTGACCTGCTTGGGCTCGACCTCGATGCGGTCCACGAAGATGACGTGCACGGGCACGCGGGCCTCGACGTCGCCGACGCGCGCGATGAGCTCGGTCTCGCCGTCGGCGACGGGCTTGACGAGCCCCTTGCCCTCGACGGTGGCGATGGAGGGGTCGGCCACGGACCACTCGATGCGGGCCTTGGTGGCGCGGGCGCCGCTGCGGGCCATGCAGCGGGCCTCGACCCACGCGGAGTTGGTCGGCTGCTTGAAGACGACCTCCGAGGGCACCAGCTCGATGTAGTCGATCTTCTCGCAGGCGCAGAGCACGGCGAGGCTCAGGAGGGCGAAGACGTGGCGCATGGCGGCGCGCGCATAGCACGAAACGGCCCGGTTTCGGCTATTGAGCCCCTCCGCATGACCCGCAAGCCCCTCGACGACGCCGAAGCCCTCGCCCTGCCTGATGACGAGGAGGCCGAGGAGGAGGTCGCGCCGCGCGGCACGCTCTACATCACGCGGGCAGGCTCCGAGAAGCTGTGGGCGGAGCTGCGGCACCTGCTCCAGGTCGAGCGCCCGAAGGTGACGGCCGAGGTGAGCTTCGCGGCCTCGCTCGGCGATCGCTCGGAGAACGCCGAGTACATCTACGGCAAGAAGCGGCTGCGGGAGATCGACCGCCGGCTGCGCTTCCTGCAGAAGCGGGTCGAGAAGCTGACGGTGGTCGAGCCGGGTGAGCAGAAGGACACCAGCCGGGTGTACTTCGGGGCCACGGTGACCCTGGTCAACGAGGAGGACGGCGGCCGGGTCACCTACCAGCTCGTCGGCCCCGACGAGACGGAGCTCAAGAGCGGGAAGATCTCGGTGGACTCGCCGGTGGGCCGGGCGCTGCTCGGCAAGCAGCAGGGTGAGGTGGTGACCGTGAACCGGCCCCGGGGCGAGGCCGACTTCGAGATCGCCGCCATCAAATACGTGTGATCTCTTTGCGCGGTCGCGTGCTTAAGTCGCCACCGCTCCAAGAGGGGCACCGACGTTCACCCGAGTTCCTGGGGGTCACTTTTTGGCGCGGAAGAACTTCGTCCTCGACACCAACGTGCTGCTGCACGACCCGCGGTCCATCTACGGGTTCGAAGACAACACCGTCATCATCCCCATCTACGTCATCGAAGAGCTCGACATGTTCAAGAAGGACATGTCGGAGCTCGGGCGCAACGCGCGCCAGGTGGCGCGGTACCTGGACGCGCACCGCGCCGAGGGCGGGCTGGCCGAGGGGGTGCCGCTGCCCAGCGGCGGGGTGCTCAAGGTCTCGTTCGTCGAGCACGACCTGCCCAAGTCGATGGCCGACGGCCAGCTCATGGACAACCGCATTCTCGCGGTGGCCATCGAGACGCGGCTGCGCGACCCGGCGAGCCAGACCGTCTTCATCACCAAGGACACGAACCTCCGCATTCGCGCCGACGCGCTCGGCCTCATGGCCGAGGACTTCGAGCCCGAGCGGGTGGAGATCAGCGACCTCTACTCCGGCATCAGCGAGCGGCTGGTGTCGGCCGACCTGATCAACCGGCTCTACAAGCCCGGCGCCGAGGTCGAGGTGCCCGACCTCGACAAGCTGGTGCCCAACGAGTTCCTCCTCTTCAAGGACGAGGCGAACCCGTCGCACACGGCCATGGGCCGCTACGACGGCACGCGGCAGGCGGTGGTGGCGCTCAACCGCCAGGTGAAGGACGGCGTGTGGGGCGTGCGCCCGCGCAACATGGAGCAGAGCTTCCTCATCGACCTGCTCCTCAACGACGACCTGAAGATCGTCACCATCGTCGGCAAGGCCGGCACCGGCAAGACGCTGTTGGCCATCGCCGCGGGCCTGCAGAAGGTGACGGAGGAGGCCGCGTACCAGAAGCTCCTCGTGAGCCGGCCCATCTTCCCGCTCGGCCGCGACATCGGCTACCTGCCGGGCGACGTGGAGCAGAAGCTCAACCCGTGGATGCAGCCCATCTTCGACAACGTCGAGTACCTGCTCAACCTCTCGCGCAACGACAAGAAGTCGGGCCGCGGGTACCACGAGCTGATGGACCTGGGCATCATCGAGATCGAGCCGCTGACCTACAT
>CAYUZK010000322.1:0-4238 GCA_964449625.1 uncultured Archangium sp. | reverse complement strand
TGACGCTCGACCCGCCGCGGCGCCGGGGCGGGGCCGCCGGTCGCCTGGCCACCTTCGCCGCCGCGCCGCTGGAGGAGCGCGTGGAGCTGCTGCTGGGCGAGGCGGGCTACGCCGGGCTCGACGAGGGGGCGCTCTTCGCGCGGGCCATGGCCTCGCCGAGGGAGCTCGCGCGCGCGCTGGAGGTGGCGGCCGCGCGGGGCCGCGTGGTGCTGGTGGACCGGGAGGGGCGGCGCTTCGTGGCCGCGGAGGTGCTGCGGGCGCTCGAGGCCCGCGCCCTGGCGCGCCTCGATGAGCTCCATCACCGCAGCCCGGAGCTGACGGGCATGCCGCGCGAGGAGCTGCGGCAGCGCCTGGGCGAGCCGGCCGAGCGCACCTTCGCCCGCGCGCTGGCCGAGCTCGAGGCGCGCGGGCAGGTGGAGCGGGTGGAGGAGCGCTACCGGCGCCCCGGCCGCGGGCGCGCCTTCACCGAGGCGGTGACGGCCCAGAAGCGCGCGCTGTTGGCCGCGCTGACGCAGTGGGGGCTGACGCCGCCCACGCTGGCCGAGCTGGCGTCGTCGCAGAAGCTCCCGGCGGCGCGCGTGAGCGAGCTGGCCTCGGGGCTGGTGGCCGAGGGCCTGGCGGTGCGCGCCGGCGAGCTGTTCTTCGCCAGGGCCCCGGTGGACGCGCTGGAGGCCGCCCTGCGCGCGCACTTCGAGGCGCACGAGCGGCTCACCACGCAGCAGTTCAAGGCGCTGACCGGCCTGTCGCGGAAGTTCCTCATTCCCCTCGCGGAGTACTTCGACCGCGAGAAGGTGACGCTGCGGGTGGGGGAGGAGCGGGTGCTGCGGCGCCGGGGCTGACCCTCGAGAAACCGTGCGAGCGTTCGCCGGCCCGGCCCCCGGCTGTGCTAGCCATCGAGGGGATATGACGCCGACTCCCGCGGTACCGCGCAAGGGCCGTATCCTCGTCGTCGATGACCAGCGCAACATGCGCGCCACCACCGCGCTCCTGCTGCGCTCCGAGGGCTACACGGTGGACGAGGCGGGGGGCGGCGAGGAGGCCCTGGCCTGGCTGGCCGACCACCCCGCCGACCTGCTCCTGACGGACCTCAAGATGGAGCCGATGGACGGGCTGCAGCTCCTCAAGCGCGCCCTGGAGATCGCCCCGCGCCTGTCGGTCATCGTGATGACGGCCTACGGCAGCATCGAGACGGCCGTGGAGGCCATGCGCCGCGGCGCCTACGACTACATCACCAAGCCCTTCAAGGACGGCGAGCTGATCCACCGGGTGGACAAGGGCCTCGAGCACGCGGGCCTCGTCAACACCGTCGACCTCATCGCCGGCGAGTTCAAGGTGCGCCACGGCCTGTCGGCGCTCGTGGGCCGCAGCCAGGCGATGCGCGACCTGACGGCTCGAATTTCGCGCGTGGCCACCAGCGACGCCACGGTGCTGGTGCAGGGCGAGTCGGGCACCGGCAAGGAGCTGGTGGCCCGCGCCATTCACGCGCTCTCGAACCGCAGCCGCGCGCCCTTCGTGCCCGTCAACTGCGCGGCCATCACCGAGACGCTGCTCGAGTCGGAGCTCTTCGGGCACGCCCGCGGCGCCTTCACCGGCGCGGTCAAGGCGCGGCGCGGCCTCTTCGAGGAGGCCCACGGCGGCACCATCTTCATCGACGAGGTGACCGAGACGGCGCCGGCCTTCCAGTCGAAGCTGCTGCGCGTGCTGCAGGAGGGCGAGGTGCGCCGCGTGGGCGAGAACGCCGCCATCACGGTGGACGTGCGCACGGTGGCCGCGAGCAACCGGGAGATCGAGCACGAGGTGGCCGAGAAGCGCTTCCGCCAGGACCTCTACTACCGCCTCGCCGTCGTCACCTTGACGGTGCCGCCGCTCCGCGAGCGCCTCGAGGACGTGCCCGTGCTGGCCCAGCACTTCCTCGAGCGGGCCAACGCCCGCAGCCGGCGCCCGCGGCAGTTCAGCCCGGCGGCGCTCGAGCACCTGGGCAGCTACGGCTTCCCCGGCAACGTGCGGGAGCTCGAGAACCTCGTGGAGCAGGCCGCGGCCCTGGCCGAAGGCGACGAGCTGGGTCCCGACGACTTCCCCATCAAGCGGCGCGGCGGTGAACTCACCCCGATGCCCACGCCCGCGGCGGGGCCGGCGCAGTCGTTGGCCAACGCCGTCACCGAGGCCGAGCGCCGCGCGATCCACGCCGCCCTCGAGGAGTCGCCGCACGACCTGGGCCGGGTGGCCGAGCTGCTCGATGTCTCGGCCACCACCCTCTGGCGCAAGATGAAGCGCCTCGGGCTCAAGACCTCGGGCGACGAGCCGCAGGCTTGAGATTTCACATTTGAAATGCGGAGGTTTCAACCGTGCAGAAGTGGTGTGACCCAAGCTGTCTAAAGCGCAGAAAAGACGGTGGATCACTGGTGGCACGGTGATCGCAGGGGCCCCGCGCGGGCTGATGACCAGCCGAAGGGGTTCCCCCCCACCACTTCGGCGGCCTCGCCCTCAGCTGTGAAGAAGACCCGCGGCCCGACGCGAACCTGCGTCGGGCCGCCTTCTTTTGTCCGCTGCACGCTGCAGATCTGCAGGCCCATTGCAGCTGTGCACCGAGCGCTCTTGCACCACTGCAATCGGCGGGCGCTCTGGGCTCTTCAAATCCTTGATCCAACTAAACAAAAGCATTGGCACGATGCTCGCTAGACAGCCCGTCGGTGGTGCAGTCGAAGGTTGAAGAGGTCCCCCCCCACCGCTTCAGCCTTTCTGTGCCGTCAGCAGTACAGAAGACCCGCGGCCCGGTATCCGAAAGGACGCCGGGCCGCCTTCTTTTGCACGGGTGGGTGGAGCGCCCAGGGCGCCCTGGGCCGTCAGTTGCCGAAGAGCATGCCCACGCGGCCGAACCACTCGGTCACGGGGCCGGGCAGCACGCCCAGCAGCACCACGGCGATGGCGGAGCTGGCGAGCGCGAGCTCCGTCGTCCAGTGCTGGAAGGGGGCGACCGCGTCGACCGGCGCGGGGCGCATGTACATGTACACGATGACGCGCAGGTACACGTAGACGCCCAGCACGCTCGAGAGGACCGCGACGACGGCGAGGCCCAGGAGCCCCGCGTCGACCGCCGCCTGAATGAGGAAGAGCTTGCCCAGGAAGCCGACCGTCGGGGGCACGCCACCCAGGGACAGCATGAAGGCCGCCATGGCCAGGGCCCAGCCCGGCTTGCGCTGCGCGAGGCCCGAGAGGCGCTCGAGGTCCCAGGTGTTGCCGCGCGTCTCGTCTTCACGGCGCTCGATGGCCGAGAGCGTGCCGAAGGAGCCCAGCGAGGTGACGGTGTAGCCCAGGAGGTAGAAGAGCAGCCCCTTGTACACGGCCGTCGCCACGCCGGCGCCGCCGCCGCCCAGCAGCGGGGTGCTCGCCAGCACGCCGGCCCCCACGCCCGCCGTGGGCGCGAAGAGGGCGGCCACACCGAGCAGCAGGTAGCCCGCGTGGGCGATCGACGAGTACGCCAGCATGCGCTTGACGTTGCGCTGCGGCAGGGCGAGCAGGTTGCCGCCCACCATCGTCAGGAGCGCCAGCACCGAGAACACCTGGTAGGTGATGGTCGGGTCGACGCCCTTGAGCAGCAGCACGAAGGTGCGCACCATGGCCACGAAGGCCGCGGCCTTCACGCCCGCGCTCATCAGCGCCGTCACCGGCGTGGGCGCGCCCTCGTAGACGTCGGGCGTCCACATGTGGAAGGGCACGGCGGCCACCTTGAAGGCGAAGCCCGCCAGCACCAGCCCCAGGCCCGCGTAGACCAGGCCCGGCGACGTCGCGAGCGCCGCCGGCAGGGCCGCGCCGATCTCCGTCAGCTTGGTCGCGCCGGTGGCCCCGTAGAGCAGCGCCGCGCCGTACAGCAGCAGCGCGCCCGCGAAGGCCCCGAGGATGAAGTACTTGAAGCCCGCCTCCGACGGCCGCGGCCCACGCCGCAGGTACGCCGTAAGCGCGTAGGTGGCGATGGACAGCACCTCGAGGTTGATGAACAGGGTGATGAACTCGCCCGAGAGGCCCAGCAGGCTCATGCCCGCCGCCGCGAAGAGCAGCAGGGCGTAGAACTCGCCGCGCTCGGCGTTGCGGTGCTTGAGGAACCCCGCGGAGAGCAGCACCGCCAGCCCCGTGCCCAGGCACACCACCACCGTCAGCCAGCTCGAGAAGGGGTCGAGCACCGCGAAGCCCTGCAGCACCGCGCGCGCGGGCAGGAAGGCGTTCGACATGGCGATGGCGCC
>CAYUZK010000321.1:0-4239 GCA_964449625.1 uncultured Archangium sp. | reverse complement strand
CTTGCCCAGCTCGATGGGCTTGGCCAGGGTCATCGCCACGCCCTTGCGCATGCTGCGGTCGCCGATCTCCTCGTTCCCGTAGGCGGTGATCATGATCACCGGCAGGTCGCGGTACGCGGGGAGCGCGTGGATCTGCTGCGTGAAGTCGATGCCATCGACGTGCGGCATCATGAGATCGGTGATGACGAGCTGCACCGGGTTGGCCTGGAGCAGCTCGAGGCCCTTCACCGGGTTCGCCGCCATCAGCACGCGATAGCCGTTGCGGCGCAGGTAGGTGCCGATCAACCCCAGCGTCGCCTCGTCGTCGTCCACCACGAGGATGCTGATCTCCGGGCGCGCCTGAGGCTCCATAGGCGGCGCCGCGTAGCACGACGCCGGCCGGTGCGCAGGAGCCCGTGCGCGCTATACAGCCTGCATGAAACCGACCCTGGAGCAGGCGCTGCAGCGCGCCGACGAGGCCCTCGAAGACGGCGCCTTCGAGGAGGCGCTGGCCTCCGCGCAGGAGGCGCTCTCGCTCTCGCCCGGCCACCCTGACGCGCTCGAGCTCAAGGGTCACGCGCAGGGCGCGCTCGGCGACTTCGAGGCGGCCGACGCGACGTTCGCCCAGCTCATCGCCCTCGAGCCGCGCAACGCCGGCGCGCTCCTGCTGGCCGCCGACGCGATGATCCGCCAGCCGGGCGATGATCTCGAGCGGGCAGAAGGCGGCCTCGCGCTGCTCGAGCGCGCTGTGCCGCTCGCCCGGCGCGATGAAGCGCTCCTGCGCGAGCTCGAGCTGTTGCGCGGCGTGGCCCTCACGCAGCTGGGCGAGCTCGAGCCCGCGCTGGCGGCCTTCGAGCGCGTGGTGCGCGACGACCCCGAGCACGCCGAGGCGCAGCTCGAGCGCGCCATCACGCTCTTCGAGCTGGGCCGCCTCGACCCCGCGGCCGCGGCCTTCACCGCCTTGACCCGCGCCTTCCCCGACGACGCGTGGTCGCAGCACTACCTGGGCCTCATCGCCGAGCGCCGGGGGCACGACGCCGAGCCCTTCTTCCGCCGCGCGCGCGCCCTCGACCCCGACGAGTTCCCCGCGCCCTCGCAGCTGACGCCCGAGGCCTTCGACCGCGCGGTGGAGGAGGCCCTCGCCGCGCTCCCGGCGCACGCGAAGCCGCACCTGGACAACGTCATCGTCACCGCGCAGCCGCTCCCTTCCGACGAGGACGTCGCCGAAGGCCTCTCGCCCTCCATCCTCGGGGTGTTCCAGGGCACACCCATCGACGAGCGCCTCGCCACGCACGCCGGCCACCACGAGACGGCGCGCATCGTGCTCTTCCAGAAGAACCTCGAGCGCTTCGCCCGCTCCCGCGAGGAGCTGCTCGAGGAGATCCGCATCACCGTGCTGCACGAGGTCGGGCACCTGCTCGGCCTCGACGAAGACGAGCTCGCCGAACGGGGGCTCGACTGACTCGCACCGCTGCGCTACGCCCGCCCGCGGCGAGGCGGCCGGCTCTGGTGACCGGCGCGGTCTTCAAAACCGTTGGGCTGGCGCGCGAGCGTCGGTCGGTGGGTTCGATTCCCATGCCTCGCCGAATTCGGCTGTAACTTCATGAAGTTAACGCCTTCTCCGTAGCAAATTCTGCGGCGACCGACTATGGTCCGCAGCCGTGAAAGAGCGGTTCCAGTCGATCGAAGACAAGACCCGGAAGCTGAAGGACGTCCTCTCGCTGAAGCGACCGGAAGTTCAAGACTTCCTGGACAAGATGGAGATGGCGTGGGTCCACCATGACTGCGCGCTGGAGGGCTCCATCTTCTCGCCCCAGGAGCTGACGGCGGCGCTGCACCCCGGCGCGGTGGTAGCCGAGGCCTCGCTGCTGCCCATCGTGTGGGAGATCCGCAACCACAAGGCGGCCGTCGACTTCATCCGCGAGGAGGCGAAGTCGTCGAAGAAGCACGGGGCCATCACCCTGAGCTTCGTGCGCCGGCTGCACGAGCTGCTCTCCGGCGGCACACCCGAGGCGCAGGCGGCGCGGGCGCAGGCTGATCGCCGTGAGCGCACCGAGAAGGAGATGGCCAAGGACCGCGACAAGGCCGGCTTCCGCAAGGACATCCCGCTCCACAAGACCTACCTGCACGAGATCGCGCAGCCGGCGAAGGTGCAGCCGCAGCTCGAGAAGCTCCTCGACTGGACGGCCTCCTCCGAGTTCCGCGAGTTCCACCCGCTGCTCCAGGCGGCGCGCGTGCAGCACGAGTTCATCAAGATCTTCCCCTTCACCGACACGAGCGGAAAGCTGGGGAGGATGCTGACGAACTTCATCCTCCTGCGGAACGGCTTCATGCCGGTCGTCATCGTGTCGGTCGATCGGTCGAAGTACTACGAGACCTTCCGCTCCAGCTTCACCACCTTCTCCAACCTGATGATGGACTCGATGGAGAACTCGCTCGACAACGGGCTCAAGTACTTCCGCGACCTCCAGCGCTTCTACCGGTGACGCCGTGGCCGCCGTCGCGCCACCGCTGAGCATCGCGAACCTCCCGGCGAAGGCGAAGGTCGAGCGCCTGGTCCGCCAGTTTCGCGGGCGGCGCCGCGCGCTGGTGCTCACGCATGACAACCCCGACCCCGACTCCATGGCCTCGGCCTGGGCGCTGGCGCACCTGCTGAGCGAGCGGGCCGGCGTGCCCGCCGACGTGGCCTACGGCGGCATCATCGGGCGGGCCGAGAACGCGGCCTTCGTCAAGGTGCTGCGCCTGCCGCTCAAGCAGGTCGCCGACGTCGAGTTCGGCCTCTACGACACCTTCGCCGTGGTGGACACCCAGCAGGACGTGGGCAACCACGCGCTGCCCTCCGGCGTGGTGGCCGACATCGTCGTCGACCACCACCCGCTCCGCGAGGGGGCGGTGCGCAACCCCTTCGCCGACCTGGGCGGCGCGTACGGCGCCACCGCCACCATGCTGACCGAGTACCTGCGCGCCGCGCGCCTCGAGCCCTCGGCCGAGCTGGCGACGGCGCTCTACTACGGCATCAAGGCCGACACGCGCGACCTCGGCCGACAGACGCGCGACCCTGACGTCGAGTGCTACCTGTGGCTCTTCCCGCGCATCGACCGCGAGCTGCTCTCGGCCATCGAGCACCCGCAGCTGCCGGTGCGCTACTTCCGCCTCTTCCACGCGGCCATCGAGAAGGCGCGCCTGTACTCGGCCGCGGTGATCACCGATCTGGGCGACGTCTACTCGCCCGACATCGTGGCCGAGGTGGCCGAGCGCCTGTCCTTCATCGACGGGCCGCGCTGGTCGCTGGCCTTCGGCAGCTACCGCTCGCAGCTCTACCTCTCGCTGCGCGTCACCGATCGCCGCATGAACGCGGGCCGCTTGATCCGCGAGACGTGCGCCCCGCTGGGCGGCTCGGCGGGCGGCCACGGCAGCATGGCCGGGGCCCGACTGCCCCTCGTGGGGCGGAAGGTGCAGCGCGAGGCCTTCAAGCGCGACGTGCTGCGGCGCTTCAAGGAGGCCTTCGGCGTGCTCGGCGAGCGCGGGGTCTCGCTGCTGTCCGACGAGGCGTGATCTACCTGGACCACAACGCGGGTGCGCCGCTGCTGCCCGAGGTGGCCGAGGCCCTCTCGCGGGCCTTTGGAGAGCTCCCCGGCAACCCCTCCAGCGTGCACCAGGCCGGGCGGCGCGCGCGGCGGCACCTCGACGACGCGCGGCAGCAGGTCGCCGCCGTGCTGGGCTGCACGCCGCGGGAGCTCGTCTTCACCGGCTCGGGCAGCGAGGCGGCCGCCCTCGCGGTGCTCGGCGCCTTCCGGGCGCGGCGCGACCCGGCGAAGCGCCGCGTCGTCACCAGCGCCCTCGAGCACCCGTGCGTGCTGGGCGCCGTGGCGCGGCTCGAGGCCGAGGGCGCCCAGGTGCTGCGCGTCGCCCCCGGCGCCGACGGCCGCGTCGACCCCGCAGCCGTAGAAGCGGCCCTGACCCCGGACACGGCGCTGTGCAGCCTCCAGTGGGTCAACAACGAGACGGGCGTGCTCCAGCCGGTCGCCGAGGTGTCGCGCGCCTGCGTGGCCCGGGGCATCGTCTTCCACACCGACGCGGTGCAGGCCTTCGGCCGGGTGCCTGCGTCGCTGCGCGAGGTGCCCGCCGATCTCCTCAGCCTCTCGGCGCACAAGCTGGGCGGCCCCGCGGGCGTCGGCGCCCTCTTCACCCGCCGCGGCGTCGAGGTGCAGGGGCTCACGCCCGGTCACCAGGAGCACGGCCGGCGCGGCGGCACCCAGG
>CAYUZK010000320.1:0-4320 GCA_964449625.1 uncultured Archangium sp. | reverse complement strand
GGCCTGCGCCCGGGCCTGCGCGCGCACCCCGCCGCGCTCCACGGCCTCCCGCAGCGCCTCGTCGGCCAGGGGGCTCTCGCGCACCAGCGCCATGGCGCCCGCGTCGCCGTCGAGGGCCCGGCCGGCCACGCTCACCGCGCCCTCGAGGAGGTCGGCCACGCGGGCCTTCACCGCCGCGGCGTCGAAGCGCGCGCCCTGCGCGTCGCCTCGGGGCAGCACCTGGGCCAGCAGCGCCGGCGGCAGCCCGGCCGTAGCCTGCTCGACGCGCGCGGGCCCGGCGTGGCCCAGGGTGGTGGCGAAGAGGCTCCCCACGAGCGCGAGGCCCACCGTCGAGCCCAGCTGCCGGATGAAGGTCACCGTCGAGGTGATGGCGCCCAGCTGCGAGAGCGGCACCGCGTTCTGCAGGGCCAGCGTGTAGAGCGGCAGCGCGGGCCCCAGGCCCAGGCCCAGGAGCACCATCTTCGCCGTCACCTCGCCCTGGGTGCTGGCGGGGGTCAAGGTGAAGGCCATCACCGAGAAGCCCACCACCAGGAGCACGAGGCTGCCCAGCATGAGCTCCTTCATGCGCCCGAAGCGTGAGACGAGCTGCCCCGAGAGCACGTTGCCCGCCACCACGCCCAGCACCAGCGGGCTGATGGTGAGGCCCGAGGCCGTGGCCGACACGCCCACCACGTTCACCATGAAGAGCGGCAGGAAGACCATCGGCGTCAAGAAGGCGCCGCCCATCACGAAGATGGTGGCGCTGCCCCAGGCCACCGTGGGCACGCGGAAGAGGCGAAAGTCCACCAGCGGGCTCGCGGCGCGGCGCTCCCACCAGCCGAAGGCGGCGAGCCCCACGGCCGCCACCGCGAAGAGGCCCAGCACGGGCGCGCTCGTCCACGCGAAGCCCAGCTCCCCGGGCCGCGGCTCGGGGCGGCCCAGCGTCAGCGCGACGAGGAGCGGCACCACGCCCAGGGCGAGCAGCACCGCGCCGGGCACGTCGACCCCGCCGGGGAGCGGGTGCTGCGGCGCGAGCCTTGGCATGCGCAGGAGGATGAAGGCCAGCGCGAGGGCGCCCAGGGGGAGGTTGATGAAGAAGACCCAGTGCCAGCCGAAGGTGTCGGTGAGGAAGCCGCCCAGCAGCGGCCCCACCAGCGAGGCGACGCCGAAGACGCCGCCGAAGAGGCCCGAGTACTTGCCGCGCTCCTCGGGGGGGAAGAGGTCGGCCACCACCGCGAAGGCGCAGGTGAAGAGCGCCGCGGCGCCCACGCCCTGCAGCGCCCGCGCGCCGAGCAGCTGCCAGGTGACCTCCGACAGGCCGCACAGCGCCGAGGCCCCGACGAAGACGACCACCCCCAGCACCACCACCGGCTTGCGGCCGTGGAGGTCGGACAGGCGGCCGAACACCGGCACCAGCACCGTGGAGGACACCAGGTAGGCCGTGGTGATCCACGCGTAGAGGCCCGCGTCCATGCCCAGTGAGCGCTGGAGGTCGGGGCCGGCCGTGGCCACCACCGTCTGGTCGAGGGCGGCGAGGAAGAGCGCGAGCGCCATGCCCGCGAGCGTCAGCACCTTCTCCTGCGTCGTCAGCCGCGTGGCGTCGCTCATGACACGAATCGAGCCCGCCCCGGTTACCCAGGGCAGGCTCGCGTCAGCTCGGCCGCGGAGGCAGGCCGAAGCGGGTTACTTCTTCTTCTCGACGACGGGCTTCTTGCCCTCGCGCGCCTTGGTGCCCTCGAAGAGCGCCTTCATGTCAGCGGCCGGCTGGCCCTTCTTGGTGAGGATGGTGTTCACCGCGCGGAGGATCTTCGAGCGCACCTTGCGCACCACGAGCGTGTCCCTGGCGGCCAGCGCCACGGCCTTCTCGGTGACACCGCGCCCCATCTGCGTGGGCTTGTCGATGTTGAGCTCGGCGTACTTCTTGGCCGCGTCCTCCTTGGAGGTGCGCTTCTTCCACCGCTTCTGCATCAGCGCGCGGCCCGTCTCATCGAAGCGCTCGATGCGGCGGCTGGTGATCGCGATCTGCTTGGCAGTGATGCCCTTGGACTCGAGGAAAGACTGGAAGGTACCCATGGAGTCGGGCCTCTACGACAGGTCAGCCCCGAAAAGCAATGGATCAACTTGATCGCAGGTCGAGACTGCGTGTATGGAGCGCCTCCCCTTTTTTACGCAGGAATCGAGAACGCCCATGGCGAAGAAGTCTTCTGTCCTCAAGAACGAGCGCCGCAAGCTGACGGTGGCGAAGTACGCGACCCGTCGCAACGAGCTCAAGGCCATCATCAAGAACCCGGCGACCTCGCCGGAGGACCGCTCGAACGCGCAGCTCAAGCTGGCGAAGCAGCCCCGCGACGCCAGCTCCATCCGCGTCACCTTGCGCTGCGCCGTCACCGGCCGCCCCCGCGGTAACCTGCGGAAGTTCGGCCTCTCGCGCATGATCTTCCGCGACAAGGCGCTCGCCGGCGAGCTGACCGGCGTCGTCAAGGCCAGCTGGTAAGCCTCCCCCCCTCTTTCGCTCTTCCAGGAGAACCCCATGTCTCGCGTGTGTCAGGTGACGGGCAAGCGCCCGATGGTTGGCAACAAGGTCAGCCACGCCAACAACAAGTCGAAGACCCGTTCGCTCCCCAACCTTCAGAAGCACCGCTTCTGGCTGGCCAACGAGAAGAAGTGGGTCACCCTGCGCGTGTCGGCCCACGGCCTGCGCATCATCAACAAGCGCGGCATCGACCGCGTGGTGTCCGAGCTGCGGGCTTCCGGCGAGCTCTAAAGCCGCTGACGACGCCACCCCTGGCGTCTCCCCGGGCCGCGGGGCTGCTCCGTCACTGGAGCGGCGCGCGGCCCGTGGTGTTTGCTGAGGTGCCCGCGCATGCGCCGCCCCACGGTCTTCATCTGCGTGCGCTGTGACGACGAGCGGAAGGCCGGCGACGGCGAGGCCCTGTACGCCGGCGTCAAGGCGCTGCGGAAGCGCATGGGCCTCAAGCCGGTGTTCGCCGTCGAGGGCGTCAAGTGCCTGGGCCTGTGCCGGTCGCCGTGCAACGTGATGTTCGAGGGCGACAAGCGGAGCACCTACACCCGCACCGAGGTGCACGCGGCGCGCGAGGTGGAGGCGGTGGTGCAGGCGGCGCGGGCCTACGCGGCGCTGCAGCCGGGCGAAGAGCTGCCGGAGCGCTCACTCCCGGGGCTCCCGGCCGACTGACGGCGCGGCGCCGGGCTAGAGTGGGCCGGTGCTGATGCGACTGGTCCTCACCGCCGTCCTGCTGGCCGCTGGCGGCGCCCTCGCGCAGGCGACGGTCGTCACGGTGCCGACGAGCGCCACCCCCGCCGCGCGGCGCTCGAGCGGGCTGGCGCCCGACCCGATCAGCCCCGGGCTCTACGCCTACGGGGGCTTCCTCACCGGCGGCACCATCGATGGCTCGTTCCTCTACCTCGCGCTGGGCACGGGCACCTGGAGCGCGGTGGCCATCTCGGGCACCACGACGCCGGGCGCCCGGGAGCGGCACGCGCTGGCCAGCTCTTCTTCGGGGGACGTGGTGCTGTTCGGCGGCTTCGGCAGCGGCGGCACGGGCGTGCGTGAGACCTGGCTGTTCAGCCGCTCGACCCGCACGTGGAGCGGACCTTTCTCGACGGCGGCGGGCCCGCCTGGGCTGGGCGACTCGGCTTTTCACTACGCGCCGCAGGTCGACGCCTACTTCCTCTTCGGCGGCATCACCTCTGCGTTCCTGGGCTCGCGCACCAACGCCCTGTGGCGCCTCGACACCGCGGACGGCGGCGTCACCTGGACGCAGCTCACGACGACGGGGACCGGGCCCTCCGCGCGGAACGCGGCCTGCTCGGCCTTCGACGAGAGCACCGGGCGGTTGATCATCTTCGGCGGCCAGACCGGCGGCTCGAGCAACGACGGCAACACCTTCAGCTACGCCGTCGCCACCAACACCTGGGCCAACGACGCGCCCACCGGCACCCCGCCTTCCGCGCGCTCGTACTGCCAGACCGCCTACGACCCCTCGACGCGGCGGGTCCTGCTCTACGGCGGGCAGACGTCCGGTGCGCCCGTGGGCGGCGCCTTCGCCTACGATCCCGTGGGGCGCGTGTGGGCCAACGTGACCCCGACCACCTCTCCCGTGCGCTCGGACGCCACCGGTGCCCACCACCCGAACTTCCCCGGCATCTTCTTCTTCGGCGGGCGCATCGCCACGTCGACGTACACCAACGAGACGCTCCACTTCACGCTCGAGGTCGATGCGGGGGTCGATGCGGGGGTCGATGCGGGGGTCGATGCGGGGGTCGATGCGGGGGTCGACGCGGGGGTCGACGCGGGGGTCGACGCGGGGGTCGACGCGGGGG
>CAYUZK010000319.1:0-4405 GCA_964449625.1 uncultured Archangium sp. | reverse complement strand
CGACGAGGTGAAGGCGACGGAGAGCGGCACGTCGGCGACCGAGACGTCGCTCACCGCGGCCATCCGCCGGGAGATCATGGGCGACAGCTCGCTCTCGTTCAGCGCCAAGAACGCCAAGGTCATCATCGTCGGCAGCAGGGTCACCCTGCGCGGCGAGGTGCCGACCGAGCGTGAGCGCGAGTCGCTCGTTGGCCTGGTGAAGGGGACGTCGGGCGTGACCGAGGTCGACAACCAGCTCGAAGTGAAGGACTCGAAGTGAACTCACCACGCCGCATCCACTCAGGAGAGCAATCATGAAGAAGGCAATGATGTGTATCGTTGAGTCGCGACCCATCGCTGAGGCACTCGTGACGCGCCTCCAGTCCGAGGGTATCGATGGCAAGGACATCTCGGTGCTGCTGCCGGACACCTCGGGCACGCGTGACTTCGCGCACGAGCACAGCACCAAGGCGCCTGAGGGGGCCATCACCGGGGTGGGCGCTGGCGGCGTGGTGGGCGGCACCCTGGGGTTGCTGGCGGGCATCGGCGCGCTGGCCATCCCCGGCATCGGGCCGCTCATCGCCGCGGGGCCGCTGCTGGCGGCGCTCAGCGGCGCGGCGGCCGGCGCCACCGTCGGCGGCATCACGGGCGGCCTGATCGGCATGGGCATCCCCGAGATCGAGGCCCGCCACTACGAGGGCAAGATCAAGAACGGCAACATCCTGATCTCGGTGCACACCGACTCGGCTGACGTCCAGAAGCGCGTCGAGGCCACCTTCAAGGAGGCGCGCGCTCAGGACATCTTCTCGACCGGCGAGTCGCCGGTGCCATCGGTGCCCGAGCGCGAGACCCGCGCCTCCAGGCACTGAACACCGAGCGCATCGTCGGCGGCCCGATCCTCCACCATCCGTGGAGGGTCGGGCCGTCGTCGTGTCTTGCCCCTCGACCGCTCAGCGTGGGTGCTCGAGCAGGGCGAGCATGCGCTCGGCGACCTCGGCTCCGTCGACGCAGTTGCTCCCCTTCGGGCTCCAGCCCGCCTCGAGGACGAGCGGCGGGCTGTTCGAGCCTGTCCCGGGCAGGAAGAAGCCGCGCACCCGCGCGTGCGTGGCGAAGAAGGGGCGCAGCGGGCCTGGTTCCTTCGCGACGAAGCCGGGCTCGAGGGGCAGCGAGCACTCGAAGGTGATGCGCTCAGTACGCACATAGAGGGTCGTCAGCGTCGCCTGGACCCGGTTCACCTGGGCCAGGATCGCGCCGCGCTGCCGAGACGGCGCCCAGCCCTGCCACAGCACGTCGACGTGCCGAACGTCATCACGGGCCTCGAGCCAGCCGCGCCACGGCGACGCAGCGGCGACGGTAGCGAGCAGGTGCTCGTCCGACTTCACGATCTGCCAGCCCAACTCGAGGAGCTCGTCGCCGCGCACGGCCTCGAGCGCGTCGCCAACGAGCCCCTGCGAGACGCGGAGCACCTCCGAGATGACCCTGCGGGGGCGGCCGGGCTCGCCGTGACCCTGGAACCAGCACAGCTCGCTCACGGTCTCCACGAGGCCCCGGCGCGTCGCGGTGAGCTCTGCCAGCTCCAGTCGTTCGAGGTTCAGGAGGCGCATGCTGCCCAGTCCATGCATCACCCCTGCGGGGAAGCAGCCGGGCTCCTCGCCTCGAGCTCGCGCTTGGCCTGGATGATGCGTGCCCGGACCTCCTCGCGCAGCGCCGCCACGTCGAGCCCGTAGTCTGCAGGATGCACGGGCTCGAGCACGCGCACCACGCACCGCACCGACTCGCGGATCACGAAGCCGTTCTTGGGCAGCGAGTTGCGCATGCCACTGATGGCGATGGGGATCACCGGGCAGCCCTGCGCCACCGCGAGCCGGAAGGCGCCGTCCTTGAAGGCCTTCACCTCGCCGTCGGTCGAGCGCGTGCCCTCGGGGAACAGCAGCACCGGCACGCCGCGGGAGAGCCAGCGCCGGCACAGCTCCATCATCCGCGCGATGCTGGGGGCGTCGCCGCGCACCAGCGGCACGTAGCCGTTGAGCGTCATGTTCCACCCGAGGAAGGGCACCTTGAACACGCTCGCCTTCGAGACCCACTTGAAGGGCCGGTAGAGGCCGAAGAGCGCGAGGATGTCGCCGAGCGACTCGTGGTTCGACACCAGCACCGCCGCGCCCCGCCAGGGCAGGTGCTCGCGCCCCTCGACCCGCACCCGCCAGCGCGGGTTCACGTAGAAGTAGAGCTGCGCCCAGAAGCACGAGAACAGGTGCAGCACGCGCCGGTCGCGGTCGAAGGGCCACGTCACCACGAACAGCGCGAGCGCCACGAAGAACAACACCACGCAGCTCGCCGCGAAGAAGGACCAGAACGCGATGGACAGGGCGACGTGCATCGGGGCCACCATGGCACACCGTCTGGCCGCTGGCGGCGTTGACGCTGGGTGAGCTCAGGGCGCGACGGTGGACGCCCTGACGGCCGCCCGGGCGCGGGCGCGGCCCAGGTTCCACGCCAGCGCGGCGTCGGGCTCCGACAGGCGCCGCCTCGCCAGGGCCAGCTGCCGCTCGAGTTCGCCGGCGTCGGCCCGGTCGCCGTGCGCGAAGGCGCGCGCGAGCTCAGGCACCACGTCCGCGGACAGCGTCGCGAGGTACGCGAGGTCCGTCGATGGCATCGCGAGGTTGTGTCGCGCGATGAGGCGATCGGGTCCGGTAGCGGCGAGGCCCAGCAGTGTCGCGACGAGGAGCCCGAGCGCGCCGTGCACGAAGGCGTCGCGCGCGACCCACATCGTTAGCGCCCGCCAGGCCAGCGCCGCTGACACCAGGCCCAGGCCCGCCCACGCGAGGAGCCGCAGCGTGGTGAGCCCGTACACCTCCTGGTAGCGCCACAGCCGCGCCGCGCCAGAGACGACCATCGGCATGCTCGCCGCCACCAGCAGCGTCGCCAGGGCCGCGAAGCCGCGCGCCGTCGTCGTCGACTCGAGCCGCGTGCGCGCCGGCAAGGCCATGAGCAGGCCGAGCAGCACCATGGCCGCGAAGAGCAGCTGAAAGAAGCCCTCGTGCGCGGCCTCGGCGTAGGTGACGCCCGGAGGCAGCGCGCAGGTGGCCGGCGCCAGCGCGCACGGCGTGGCCGTCAGCCCGAAGGTGAGGAGCACCGCCGTCAGCGCGCCCAGCAGCGTGAAGGCCTCGAAGGCCGCGAGCCGCCTGGTGGGCGTCGAGCCCGCGTGGGTCTGGGGGCGCCGCGCAGCGAGGGCCAGCACGCCCGCCAGCGTGACGCCGGCGAGGGCGGTGACGAAGCCGCCGCGCAGGAAGCTGGCCAGCTCCACGCCGAACACCGCGTCGAGCGCGCCGCCCACGCGCTCCCGGAAGACGGCGTCACCCGACGCGAGGAGGACCGTCACCAGCAGCACCGGCGGCGCCACGATGGCTGTCAGCCGCAGCGCGAGCGGCACCCACCGTCGCAGCGCGCCGCCGACGTCGCCGCGGTTGAGCTCGCGCCCCGCGACGGTGGCCCCGGCGAAGACGGCCTGGCCCGCCATCACGAAGGGCGCCCCGAGGAGCTGCCCTGGCCCCAGGGCGCCGAGGCGCCGCTCGCCGGTCCACCCCTGCAGCGCGAGGCCCGCCAGCACCGCGGCCGCGAGGGCGCACATCACCGCGAGCCACCCCGAGTCATGGAGCGCGGTCGAGGCCAGCAGCGCCACCGCCGCACCCAGGAGCCAGCGGTGCGCACCGGCCGCCTGCCACGCCTCCCGGCCACCGTGCCGCACCACCGCGCCGGCCACCACCAGCCCGAAGACGCCGTGGCCCACGCCCCACGGCGCGCCGTCGAGGAGCAGCTCGGCGAGGAGCCCCAGGCCCAGGCCCACCGCGAGCTGGCTGCGGTGGAGGCGGAGCCGATCGAAGAAGGAGGCGCGCAGGGGCAGGGCGGCGGCGGGGGCGGTGGTCATGTCGGGGAGCATGGGCGCTTCGCGACTGCAAGCCGGTGGCCGGGCGGTGAACGGTCGCGAAGGGCGGGTGAGCGGTCGCGGCGAGAAACCGCCCCGCGGCTCGGTTTCCACGCCCGTGGCCGATTGGCCATGCCTGCCGGGCCGCGCGCCGATAGAAGGCCGGCCACACATGGCGACGCTCGAAAGTCAGCTCAACGTCCGCAGCGCCGAGTTCCAGGCGAACGCCGCGGCGATGCAGGCCCTCGTCGAGGATCTCAAGGCGAAGGTGGCGAAGGTCGCGGAGGGCGGCGGCCCCGACGCGCGGAAGAAGCACACCTCGCGCGGCAAGCTGTTGCCCCGGGAGCGCGTCAACCAGCTCCTCGACCCCGGCACGCCCTTCCTCGAGTTCAGCCAGCTCGCGGCCGACGGCATGTACAAGGACGACGCCCCGGGCGCGGGCCTCATCACCGGCATCGGCCGCGTCGCGGGCCGCGAGTGCGTCATCGTCTGCAACGACGCCAC
>CAYUZK010000318.1:0-4436 GCA_964449625.1 uncultured Archangium sp. | reverse complement strand
TGGCGGCCCTGGCGGCGCTGCAGGCCCAGGGCACGCCGCACTGCCGCGCGGTCATCCTCATCGAGGCCTGCGAGGAGTCGGGCAGCTACGACCTGCCCCACTACGTCACCCACCTCGCGGCGCGCATCGGCCAGCCGTCGCTGGTGGTGTGCCTCGACTCCGGCTGCGGCAACTACGAGCAGCTCTGGTGCACGACGTCGCTGCGCGGGCTGGCCGGCGGCACCCTGCGCGTCGACGTGCTGCGCGAGGGCGTGCACTCGGGCGACGCCTCGGGCGTGGTGGCCTCCAGCTTCCGGGTGCTGCGGCAGCTGCTGGCCCGCGTCGAGGACGTGGCCACGGGCCGCGTGACGCTCGCGGCGCTGCACGCCGAGATTCCCCCCGAGCGGCTGGCGCAGGCGAAGCAGGCGGCGCAGGTGTTGGGCTCGGCCGTCTACGACAAGTTCCCCTTCGTCGAGGGCATGACGCCGGTGCTGGCCGACCTGACGGAGCTGGTGCTCAACCGCACCTGGCGCCCGGCCCTCGCGGTGACCGGCGTCGACGGGCTGCCCCCGCTGGGCAACGCGGGCAACGTGCTGCGGCCCCACACCGCCGTGAAGCTGTCGATGCGCCTGCCGCCCACCACCGACGGCAAGGCGGGCGGCGAGGCCCTGCGCGAGGCGCTCCTGCGCGAGCCGCCCTACGGCGCGAAGGTGAGCTTCGAGCTCGAGAAGGCCTCCAGCGGGTGGAACGCGCCGGCCACCAGCCCGTGGCTGGCCGCCGCCATCGAGCAGGCCTCCCAGGCGGCCTTCGGGGCGCCGGCCATGGCCATGGGCGAGGGCGGCACCATCCCCTTCATGGGCATGCTGGGCGAGAAGTTCCCCGGGGCGCAGTTCCTCATCACCGGCGTGCTGGGGCCGCACTCCAACGCCCACGGGCCCAACGAGTTCCTCCACCTGCCCACGGGCAAGCGGGTGACCCACGCGGTGGCCCAGGTGGTGGCCGGGCACTACGAGGCGTCGAAGCGGGGCCTCACCCGGGCCGGGGGAGATCGGCCGATCGGCTGATCCAACTGACGGTGAGTTCTTGACGCGGCGCGAGGGGGCGGAATAAGGCCCCCCGTCCACCTGCCGGAGCCTCTGTGGGGCCCCCGGCCGGTTTCACGTAACACTGCAGTCGAGGAAGGAGCCACATCGTGGCCAAGCGAGTTCCGACGTACCAGCCGTCGAAGGTGAAGCGAAACCGGGCGCACGGGTTCCGCAAGCGCAACAGCACCAAGGCCGGCAAGGCCATCCTCCAGAAGCGCCGCGCGAAGGGCCGCAAGCGCCTCGTGGCGCGCGCCTACGACAAGTAAGCGAAGACGTGCGGGAGCCGGCGCCGACAGCGCGCTTCACCTTCCCCAGGGAGGTGCGCCTGCGGCGCCGCGCCGAGTTCTTGCGAGTGCAGGAGCGGGGGCAGAAGGTCTCGGCCGACTGCCTCTTGCTGCTGGTGCTCCCGAACGGCCGCCCCGATGGCGTCACGCGCGTCGGGCTGACGGTCTCGTCGAAGGTGGGTAACGCCGTCGTCCGCAGTCGCATTCGCCGGAGGCTGCGGGAGCTCTTCCGCACCCGGCGCGCCACCCTGCCGAAGGGCCTCGACATGGTCTTCATCGCCCGGAGCAGCGCGAAGGACGCCGACGGTCCGCGGTTCACCCGCGCCTTCGAGCGGGTGCAGCAGGAGCTCGCGCGGCGGTACCCGGCATGAGGGCCCTGGCCATCGAGCTGCTGCTGCTGCCCTTGCGCTTCTACAAGTGGGCGCTCTCGCCGCTGCTGCCGCCGATGTGCCGCTTCCACCCGTCGTGCAGCGTGTACGCCATGGGGGCCATCGCGGTGCACGGGCCCTTCAAGGGCGTGTACCTCGCGGCCCGCCGCCTGACGCGCTGCCACCCCTTCACCCCCGGCGGCCTCGACCCGGTGCCGCCGCGCGGCGACACCGCCGCCGTCACCATTCTCGAGCACGACGCGCCCGAGCTCGCGGAGCGCCTCAAGGCCCCGCCCCACCCGATGCTGGCCGCGGTCCTCGCGAGCCGGTCCTCGTCGAAGCCCTGAAGGACGAAATGGATCAACAGAAGCGACTCCTCCTGGCCATCGCGCTCAGCTTCGGGCTGACGATGGTGTGGACCAACTTCGTGTGGAAGCCGCAGGCCCAGGAGAAGGCCCGCCTGGCCGCCGCCGCCGCCGCGCAGCTCGACGCCGGGGTCGCCGAGGCCCTGGCCGACGCGGGCGCCGTCGAGCTGCCGCAGCTGGGTGAGGCCGTCGCGCTCCCGCTGCTCGAGGACGGCGGCGTGGCCGAGGCCCCGAGCGCGCCGGTGGCGCTGCCCCAGCGCACCCTGACGCTCGAGCGGCCCACCACGGCGCTCACCTTCACCACCGAGGGCGCCGGCCTCGTCGACGCGGTGCTGCGCGGCGACCGCGAGCGCGAAGAGAAGAGCCTCACCATCCTCGAGGGGTGGAAGAAGCTCTTCGGCGCCACCTTCCCGCCCGCCCCGCACATGGACCTGGCGCACCCGCTGCCCACCGTGGGCCCGCAGCTCTCGGTGGCCGTGCTGGGCGCCGCGCCGGTGTCGCCGACGCGCCGCTACGCCGTGGTGGAAGAGGGCCCGGGCAAGGTGGTCTTCACCACCACCGAGGGCCCGTGGGAGGTGACCAAGACCTTCACCTGGAGCCCCACCGCCGTCCGCTCCGACCAGGACCCGACGGGCTACCTCTCGACGCTCGACGTGACGCTCAAGAACGTGGGCGCCGCGCCGCTCACCGGCGAGCTCGCGGTGCACACCGTGCGGGCCATCACCCCGGGCAGCGAAGAGGCGCCCAGCATGTTCGGCGGCATCGGCAACCAGGCCTCGGTGCTGTGCGGCGTGGCCGGCGACGTCACCCGCAAGACGCCCCCGGCGGAGGGCGGCGGCAGCGGCTGCGGCGGCGCGCCGGAGTACGGCGAAGAAGAGAAGGGCCCGCTGCACTTCGTGGGCATCGACCAGCAGTACTTCCTCACCGCGGTGTGGCCGAAGGCCGGCGCCACCGAGGGGCGCTGCCTGCTCGACGCGCGCCCCACCTCGCGGCAGGCGACGCTCGTGGCGCCGGTGGCGGTGCAGCCGGGCGAGGCCATCACCCGCAGCTACGGCGTCTTCATGGGCCCCAAGGACCTCGAGCTGCTGCTGGCCATCGGCAAGGTGCCGGGCACCGGCGAGCTGGCCGCCTTCGACCCCGGCCTCGACGGCACGGTGGACTTCGGCATCTGGGCCGCCATCTGCAAGCTGCTGCTCGTCTTCATGCGCAGCTTCCACAACACCACCGGCAACTGGGGCGTGGCCATCATCCTGCTCACGGTGACGGTGAAGGTGCTGCTCCTGCCGCTGACGCACCGGGCGATGGTGTCGGCGGAGGCGATGAAGAGCCTCCAGCCGAAGATGGAGGAGATCAAGAAGAAGCACCCGGACGACAAGGAGAAGCAGAACCTCGAGATGATGAAGCTGTACCAGGAGGGCAAGGTGAACCCGCTCGGGGGCTGCCTGCCGTTGCTCCTGCAGCTGCCCATCTGGGCCGCGCTCTTCACCACGCTGCGCACCAGCTACGAGATCTACGGCGAGCCCTTCTTCGGCGTGTGGAGCAACCTCACCTCGAAGGACCCGACCTACCTGCTGCCGCTCGCGCTCGGCGTGACGATGATCATCACCCAGCGCCTGCAGCCGCAGATGATGGACAAGAGCCAGGCGTTCCTCATGACCTGGGTGATGCCCATCTTCTTTACCGCCATCATGCTCAACTACCCGGCGGGCCTGGCGCTCTACATCTTCACCAACAACCTCCTGTCGATCATCCAGCAGTTCGCGCTGCGCAAGTACCTCGAGAAGCAGAAGCTGGCGAAGGCGGCCGCCGCGGGAGGTGCTTCGTGACGGAGGCCGCCCCGGGCGCAGACAACAAGAGGCCGCAGGTCGAGGCGCTCCTCACCGACGTCTTCAAGCTCATGGCGTACCCGGCGCGCCTGGACTTCAAGGACCTGGCCGACGGCTCGCTCGGCGTCGCGCTGCACTTCGAGGGCGAGTTGCCCGGCGTCACGCCCGGCAAGCGCAGCTTCCTCGTCGACTCGGTGCAGTTCTGGCTCAACAAGGTGGTGAACCGGCCCAACGTGCCGCGCCGCTGGGTGAACCTGGGCGTGGGCGACTTCCCCCCGCTCCGGCAAGACCGCCCCGCCCCGCCGCCCGCCGCCGCGCCCTCGGGGCCACCGCCCGAGAAGGGCCCCCGCGCGAGCGCCCCGGCCGTCGCCGCGCCGCCTGGAAAGCCGCCCACGGCGAAGGCCGACAAGCCCGCGCCGCGCCCGGGCCGCGGCGAGGGCCCGCCGCAGGAGTCACCCCCCGGGGGGCGCGGGGGCCACCAGCGGCACCACACCCCCCCCGAGGACCCCCCGGGGTGGGCCCGGGGCAC
>CAYUZK010000317.1:0-4458 GCA_964449625.1 uncultured Archangium sp. | reverse complement strand
CGCGGCCAGCAGGCCCGCGACGATGACGAAGAAGAGAGACGCGCGCATGGAGTGCCCGTGATGAAAGCGAATGCTGTGCCATACGGTCAAGGAATACAGCCCCTGATTCGGCAGGGCCGACCGTGGGGTGCACCCCACGATCTGCGGAGGACTCTCGCCCCGTGTGTTACCTCTCGGCTGGTGAGAGCACATCGACTCCTCCTCGGCGTGGTGGTGGTGCTGGCGGGGTGTCAGCGCGCTGACACGCCCAGCGCGCGGGCGGTTCCTGATGCGGGCGCGCGCGCGACGCTGGGCGTCGTCGGGCCGCGGCTGCTCTCGAACCAGACGTCGCAGCCGCTCACCGTCACGGGAGAGGGCCTGGCGCCGGGCATGACGCTCGAGCTCGAGGGCGCGGTGACGCTGTCCTTGCCGCTGCGCGTGCTCGACGCGAGCCACGCCTTCGCCCGGCTGCCCGGTGAGCTCGACCTCGGGGCTGCGCCGGAGGTCCTCGTGCAGGCGCGCGTCGCCGGAGCCACGGGCACCGCGACGCTGCGGCTCGTCAATGACACCGCGTTCCCCGACCTGGCGGGCCTGGCCCTCTCGCGCGACGGCCGCTTCGCCTTCACGGCCAGCACCACCACCGACATGCTCTACCGGGTCGAGCTCGCCACGGGCACCGTCACCACCGCGCCCACGGCCGACGGGCCCGCGGCGCTCGCCACCTGGCGCGAGGGCGACGTCGAGTGGGTGGCGGTGACGCACCTGTGGGCGCCGACGCTGCTGCTCGTCGCGGTCGATGATCTCACCCGCCGCCGCGAGGTGCCCGCGCCGGTGATGGCCGCCGGCGTCCTCGTGGTCGGTGACGTCGCCTTCGTCGCCGAGCAGGCGCGCGACACGGTCGCGGCCCTCGAGCTCCCCTCGGGCAAGGAGCGCTGGCGCACGCCGGTGGCGCCCAACCCTCGCGCCCTGGCCCTCGTCGCCGCGCGCGCGCCGCCTGGCCCGGGTAAGCGCCAGGGGGCCCGGCTCCCTCCGGCGCTGGCCGTGGGCGCGCTCCAGACCGGCGAGGTCGAGCTGCTCGAGCTGGACACGGGGGCCGTCGTGAGCGCGCACGAGCCGGGCCCCGGCACGCCCATCGTCGGCGGCGGCACCGCGCCCTACGCGGCGCAGGTGATGAACGGCAAGGCGCCGCGCGGCCTGGCCTGGTCGGCGCGGCTCTCGGCCCTCTTCGTCAGCTCCATTGGCCCCAACATCGGGCCCAACGCCGACAAGCTGGAGGTCAGCATGAACGGCGGCGTCGGCGTCGTCACGCTGCCCGAGGGCTGGAGGCGGCACCTGGGCTTCGGCGCCGGCGTCACCGAGGCGCTGGCCCTCGACGACGCGCGGGGCCTCCTCTACGCGAGCGACGTGGGGCTGGGCCTGGTGCGCGTGCTCGACGCAGCGGCGCTCGCCGGCTCCGAGGCCAGCGCCACGAAGGCGCTGGTGCAGGAGGTCGCGCTGCCGCCGCCGCCGGGCTTCCCGCTGATCAGGCCGGCCGAAGACTTCCACGTGAAGGGCCGCGCGGGCCCCGCGCTCCACACCGGGCCCCGCGCGCTGGCGCTCTCGCCCGACGGCCGCACGCTCTACGCCCTCGAGCGCTTCACCGGCGCGCTGTCGGTGCTCGACGTGTCGCGCCGGGGCAGGGCGACGTGGCAGCGCCGCTGGCCGGTGGTCGACCCGCTGCGCCAGCCGACGCGCCGCCTGGGCCAGGTGCTGTACTTCGCCGACCTCGGCCGCACGGCGATGAGCTGCGACGCCTGCCACCCCGACGGCCACACCGAGGGCGTGCTCTTCGAGAAGACGATGCCCCTGCGCATCTACCGGAGCACCACCGTGCGCGGCAGCCGCGAGACGCCGCCGTACTTCACGCCCGCCTCCACGCGCTCCATGGGCGAGACGGCGAAGGTGGTGGGCTCGCGCAACCGCTTCCACAACCCCGACCCCGAGCCCGCAGAGATCGAGGCCCTCACGCTCTACGCCTCGCTGCTCACCACGCTGCCCAACCCCTTCGTGGGGGCCGACGGCGCGCCGACCGAGACCCTCGCGCTGCCCGACGGGCGCGTGGGGAGCCCCCGGCGCGGGCTCACGCTCTTCGAGGGCAAGGCCGACTGCCTGCGCTGCCACCCGCCGCCGCACTACACCCTCGATCAGGACCTCGAGACGCGAGGGCAGTTCCTCGACGTGGGCACGCCGCGCGTCATGCCGCTTCGCCCTGAGCTGCAGAACCCGCGCTTCGAGGGCTTCGGCACGCCGGCCCTCGTCGGGAGCTGGGACGTCTTCCCCATGCTCACCACGGGCCTCGCGGGGCTCGAGGTGAAGCCCGACGGGCGGGTGCGGGTCGAGACGCGCTTCCCCCTGCGCGCGGCGGTGGAGCGCTGGGCGCCGGGGCACGGCCGCGCGGACCTCCTGACGCCCGAAGAGCGCGACGACCTGCTCGCTTTCGTGATGTCGTTGTAGAGTGCCCGCCCGATGCGCTTCTTCCTGACGATGACCGTCGCCGCGCTCGTCGTCACGGGCTGCACCGACTCCGGGCTGTACGCGTCGGGCGCCGGCGGCCCCAGCGGCCCCGACCGGGCCGAGCTCAAGGGCGTGGCCTGCGTGCCGCTCGCGGTCGGCGAGTCCTTCCCCGTGAAGGTGATCTTCGCGCTCGAGGGCGGGGCGGGCGTCGACCGGGCCATCGTCGGCAACGTCGTCGACGCGCTCAACTCGGTGACGGCGCAGTTCAGCTCGCCCTACATCTCGTTCGCCATCATCGGCTACCACACCATCGCCACGGGCTTTCAGGGCAGCTTCGCGCGCGACGAGCGCATCGCCCAGGCCATCGTGCGCTACGGCGCCTTCCAGGAGGCGGGGCCCGTGTCGCAGCGCGCGCCGCTGCGCCTGGCGCAGAGCATCATCAGCGGCGACATGCAGACGGGCTGCCGGGGGCAGGTGGCGCGCACGCGCTACTACGTGGTGCAGGTCATCCTCGGGCAGGACACCAGCTGCGCCAACCCCGTGTTCAACGCGGGCATCGACACGCAGTGCAACAACTTCCTGCCCAACGAGGCCGAGTGCAGCGCCTGCGAGCTGGGCCGCGTCACCGAGGAGCTCAAGGACCTCGCGCGCAAGTACAACGCCGGCGAGGTGTCGGTGCAGCCGGTGTACGTGCGCGAGGCGGCCGACGTCACGGCGCGCTACCAGGCCGCGGCCATCGCGCGGGCCGGCGGCACGGAGCTCATCGAGACGACGCCCACCAACATCGAGCGCACCCTGGCGCAGCTCAACTACGCCTCGCTCCAGCGTGAGCTGGTGCTCAAGCGCCTGGTGGCGATGAACCGCAACACCCTCTCGCGCAACGGCGAGGTGCTCATCGACAGCGACGGCGACGGCCTCTCGGACGACGAAGAGGCGGTGCTGGGCACCGACCCCACGCTCCTCGACAGCGACGGCGACCGCCTCGGCGACGGCGTCGAGGTGCGCATGGGCCTCAAGCCCCAGTTCACCCCCACCGGCGAGAACATCGACGTCATCAAGGGCTGCAACGCCGACCTCGACACCGACGGCGACCGCCTCAACGACTGCGAGGAGCGGGTGCTGGGCACGGACTCGTGCATCGCCGACACCGACGGCGACGGCCTGCCCGACCTGGCGGAGTTCCTCGGGGGCACCAACCCCCTCATCGCCGAGGACCTCAAGGACGACGACCGCGACGGGCTGTCCAACGTCGCCGAGATCGAGGCGCACACCGACCCCATCTCGGCCGACATCGCCTTTCAGCAGGAGCGCCGCTACGGCTACTCCATCGTGCCGACGACGCCGACCCCCGATGGCCGCGCCTGCTACGAGCTCAACATCTACAACGTGACGGTGGTGGGCACGCTGGCGAGGCCGTCGCCTGACGGCTCGGGGCTCGTCATTCAGAAGGGCACCAACGATCTCTACGTCTACTTCCAGGTCGGGCGCGACAACGACCCCCGGGGCACCGGCATCGGCTCGCTCTTCGTGCCCCAGGTGCGCTTCACCCCGCCGGCCACCCGCCGGCCCCGCGGCGTCATCGAGTTCACGCCCGACGACTTCGTCAGCGGGTTCTGATCCACCGCGGTGGGGGCGACACCCCTCACGCCGAGTGAGGGGTCGGCCCCCCAGGTAGCCCCGGTCAACGTTCGCAAGTGTTCGGAATAATTTGAAACAGGAGGGCCTAAGCAGCTGGATCAGGCCTTGCTAAGTCGAACCTCAGTTCCTTCTCTCGAAAGGGGTCGTGCATGAATCGCAAGTCGGCAATTTTCTCGGCAGTGCTGGCGGCGGGGTTGATGACCACCCCGGCCTTCGCGCAGCTCGCCAACGGTCAGAACCCGGAGTGTCTCGGCAGTGAGTGCGGTACGCCCAAGGAAGAGGGCGGCGGCTGTGGCTGCGGCTGCGGCTGCTCGGTGTGGGTGGCCTACACCGACGACGGCAAGACGC
>CAYUZK010000316.1:0-4501 GCA_964449625.1 uncultured Archangium sp. | reverse complement strand
GCCGACTCGGCCGCGCTGGTGGCGGTGCTGGAGGTGCTCCGCCGGGGGCAGCCCGACGACCCGGCCCTGCAGCTCCAGGCGGCGCAGGCCCGCGTGCTGCGCGCCCGCGCGCTGGAGGGCGCGGCGCCCGACGAGGCGCGCGCCGTCGCGGAGGAGGCGCTGGCCCTGGCCCGCCAGGTGATCGAGCGCCGGCCGGATCTCCCCGGCACCTCGACGACGGCCGTGGAGGCGGAGCTCCTCGCCGGCCGCGCCCAGGCGGCGCTGGCGAGTGCCCGGCGCCTCGAGGCGCGCGGCCTGGGCGAGGTGGGCCCGCTGCTCTCGGAGGCCGCCTTCTTCGCCGGAGACTTCGGGCAGGCGCGCACGCTCGCCGGGCGCGAGGGCCTCGCGGGGCAGCCCGCGCAGGTGCTGGTGCGGGCGCTGGCCTCCGCGCTCCTCGGCCGCCCGGGCGACGCCGTCATCCAGGCGCGGGCGCTGCGTGGGGGCCTGGGGTCCACGGGCTGGCCGCCGGCGCGGCTGGCGCGCTACCTGGGCACGCTGCCGGCGGACCCGTCGCCGGGCGCGGTGGGGGTGCGCGCCTTCGCCGAGGCCTGGCGCGCGGGCGACGCGAGGGCCGTGGACCGCTGGGTCGAGGCCCTCGAGGCGCAGCTCCAGGCGCGCTGACGCCCGGGCGAAAGCGTATTCCCTAGTACGGGAGAGCTTCCCGCGGCCTCGGTTGCCCGCCTCCGGCGCGGGCCCTACACGCCGGCGGATGATCAGACGGCTCAGCGTGCTCGTGGTCCTGGCGGTCTCTGCGTGCGAGGGCACCCGCCTGGTGGGGTTGCCCGAGAACTGCCCCACCGGGTGCTACACGGCCAGCGGCGAGTGCTTCGCGGGCAACAGCGAGACCGCCTGCGGGACCGGGGGCGGCGCCTGCGGCGAGTGCGCGCTCAGCGAGGTGTGCGAGGCGCAGGCCTGCCGCCCGCTGCCCTTCGTCGAGCACGAGCGGCTCACCTGGGGCCCCCGCTTCGGCTCGGTGGGGAGCGCGGCGCTCCCGGGGGACGTCACCCGGCTCACCACGCTCCAGCCCGAGGACGACGCGCGCGCGTCGGCCGAGCCGGTGGTGTACGGGCTCCGCGCCGCCTCGCGAGACCTGGTCACGCTCGGTGAGTGGGCGGCCTTGGGCGCGACGGTGACGCGTGTCGCCTCCGCCGTGGCGCCGGGCGACGAGACAGCCCAGGGCCTCACCTTCCTCGACGTCTTCGCGGGCAACCGGCGCCTGCTGATGACGGGCTACGCCGTGGGCGGCGCGCACCGCCTGTCGCTCCACTCGACGGCCCCCGCGCAGCGCCCCGTGGGGACGACCTCGGAGCCCGTGGCCGGGCCCTTCGCCGCGGCGCCCGTGGGCGACTTCTACTTCCTCTCGGCGCCGGGGGTGATGAGCGGCAGCGGCCCGGGCGTGTACGGCTTCCTCGACGGGCCCTCCGTCAACAGCGCGCGGCGCGTCGCCGCCTACCCGTCGTCGGGCTCGGCCGGCGTCGGCCTCATGGCCCTGGCGACGCAGAACGTCGGCCTCTTCGGCGCCTTCGACACCGCGACGCAGGCGCACGCGGTGCACGCCTGCACGCTCGCCGCGTACATGGGCGCGTACACCTCGGCGGCGAACCAGCCCTGGCCCTTGAGCCTGCAGGCGTGCCCGGTGGTGTACCGAGGCGGCGCCGAGGTGGCGGCCCTGGCCCGCGTCGCCGGTGGCTTCGCCGTGCTCGAGCGCAGCGCCGAGCAGCAGACGGTTCGCTACGTGCCGCTGGTGGTGACGGGCACGGGGTCGAGCCAGGCGGTGACGGCGGGCCCCGCAGAGCTCCTCGCCGAGGCGCCCAACGCGGCCTTCGTCGAGTCGATGACCGACTACGGCGACGATCTGCTGCTGGTGGTGCGCAAGAGCCTGGGCCGCACGGTGGAGCGCGCGCGCCGCCAGTAGCGCCGAGGTTTTCGTAGTCGCCCGCGCGGGGCGCTGCTACGGCCGCGCCGCGGAGGCATGCCGATGAGACACCTGGGAGCGCTGGTGCTGACAGTGGCGACCGCCGGGCTGGCGCAGGTGCCGGCGGCCGACCTCGAGCAGCAGTGGGTGGACCCCGCGGGCCGCGGCGCTCTCTTCGTGGGCAACGGCGAGGTGCTGCCGGCCGGGGGCTTCCGCGCCGGCGTCTCGCTCTTCTACGCCCACGGCGCGCTGCGGCCGGTGGGCGAGAGCGCGCTGCCCGCGCTCCTCACCGATCGCCTGGGCTTCCAGGTGTTCGGCGCCGTCGGGGTGCTCGACTGGCTCCAGGTGGCCGCGGTGGTGCCGGTGGTGGCGGCGCAGTCCGGCGCAGCGGCGCTGCAGCTCGCGCCGGCGGGCCTGGGCAACCCCTGGCTCCACGCGAAGGTGCGCCTGCTCGGCGCGCAGGCCCCGCTGACCCTCGCGGTGGACCTCGGCGTCGGCGTTCCCGTGGGCACGGCCGTGGCCCAGGGCAACGGCGGGCCGGCCTTCGCGCCGCGCGTGCAGGCCGGCTGGCGCTTCCGCGAGTGGCAGCTCGCGACGGAGCTGGGGCTCCTGCTGCGCGCGCCGGTGGACTTTGGCGGGCTGGGCGGCGGTGTTGGCACGGTCGTGGGCAGCCAGGTCTTCCTCGGCGCGGCGGTCTCCTCGCTGGTGGCCACCGGCCCGCGCGGGGAGCTCTCGGTGCGCGCCTTCGCGCCGCTCTCCGGCGGGCGGGCCGGCGTCGAGGCGCAGCTCGGCGTGCGCTGGCTGGTGGGGCCGGTGGAGCTCTTCGCCCTCGCGGGCCCCGGCTTCGGCGGGGAGCCCACCACGCCGTACGTGCGCGCGACGCTGGGCGCGGCCTTCGCGAACGTACCGCCCACGGCGCCGCGGTGCGTGGAGGGCACGCCCTACGTCGTGGCCCACTGCCCCCACCTCGATGTCGACGGCGACGGCGTGCCCAACGGCGTCGACCAGGCGCCCCTCGACGCGGAGGACCGCGACGGCTTCCAGGACGACGACGGCGCGCCCGACCCGGACGACGACGGCGACGGCGTGCTCGACGCGGTCGATCGCTGCCCCCGGCTGCCGGGGCCCGCGGCCAACGCCGGCTGCCCCGACGCGGACGCCGACGGCGACGGCGTGGTGGACCGCCTCGACGCCTGCCCCGACGCGGCCGAGGACCGCGACGACTTCGAGGACGCCGACGGCTGCCCCGAGCCCGACAACGACGGCGACGGCGTGCTCGACGGGCAGGACGCGTGCCCCAACCAGGCGGGCCTTCCCCAGGAGCGCGGCTGCCCGGCGGAGGACTCCGACGGCGACCAGGTCTTCGACCACGAAGACGCGCCGAGGCCGTGAAGGCGTACCTGGTGCAGGCCGGCGTCGCCCCGGAGCGCCTCGCGGCGGTGGGCTACGGGCCTCCGAAGCCCGGGCAGTCGAACGACACGAAGGACGGCCGCGAGGCGAACCGCCGCGTCGAGTTCTTCATCGAGGAGGAGTGAGGCTCGGCACCGAACTCCGCGCTGCGCCGCGCAACACGCGCCTCACCGCGGCCGCCCCCGGCCTTCGGGCGGCCACGCCTCGAAGGCGGCGGTGTCTTTGAACGAACGAATGCACTGGGGAGCGGGCCTCAGGCAAGACCTGCTCGTCCTCAGCGCCGGTCGAACTCGTCGAGCAGCGCCGCGACCTTCGCCGCGAGCGCGTGGCGCGCCGGCTCGTCGGTGCCGTCGAGCGTCGTCCTCGCCTCGCGCAGCAGCGTGAGGGCCCGCTGGTGGCGGAAGCGCAGGCCGTCGAGCTGCCCGTTGAGGGCGTCGAGCTCCGCCTGCACCTGCTCGGTGGCGGCGCGCTGGGCCAACAGCTCGGGCGTCGCCGCGGGGTGCGCCGCGGTGAGCGCCTGCACGCGCGCGTGGAGGTCGGCGCGCTCGGCGAGCAGCCGCTGCCGGTCCACCGCCGCGCGCACCTTCTCCTGCACGATGGACAGGTGGGGGAAGGGCTTCTCGAGGTAGTCCACCGCGCCCAGCCGCAGCGCCTGGAGGATGGACTCGGCGTTGGGGTAGCCCGTCATCACCAGGCACGCGGCGTCGGGCTGCAGCTCGCGCATGGCCTTGATGAGCTCGAGGCCGCTCCCGTCGGGGAGGTTCTTGTCGGCCAGCAGGCAGCCCCAGCGCTCGGCCATCACCAGGGCCAGGCCCTCGGCGAGGCCGCCGGCGGTGCGCACCGTGAAGCCCTTGCTGCGCAGGGCCGAGGCCAGCACGTCGAGCACGAGGGGCTCATCGTCGACCACGAGGACGGTGTCGGGCAGCACGGTCCGCGCAGTCTCGCAGTCAGGGCGCTTGACGGTCCAGCGCGGCTTGCCCATGGTTCCGCGCCATGAGCGACAAGTACCCGGTGTTCGTTTCAGTGGCACGCGACGGCGGCGGCACGGAGCAGGTGCGCGTGGGGTGGGCGGTGAAGGCCGACGACGGCTTCACGCTCTCGTTCGACGCGATGAGCATCGGCGGGGCGCCGGTGGCC
>CAYUZK010000315.1:0-4560 GCA_964449625.1 uncultured Archangium sp. | reverse complement strand
ACTTCTGCGCGGCCATCGCCGCGACCTCGGGGTTCTTCTCGACGTTGATCGCCGCGGCCACGTTCCACCCGTCGGCGTCGATGGGGCACTCGCGGTTCACCGTCTTCGTCCACCAGATGGCGCGCGGAAGCTCGCCGGCGAGCAGCGCCCCCTTGGCGGCGCTCACCATCGCGTAACACGCGACGTCGGCCCCAACCCTGGGGAAGCCCGGCGACGCCAGGGCTCGCTCGAGGGCGCGCATCCTGGTGTCGTCGTCGTGGGTCGAGAGGAACCGTAGGACGTGCGCCTGCGCCGCGGGGAACGACGTGTCCACCAGGCAGGCGGGCTCCTCGTCCGGCTCCTGCCACAGCACCTCTTCGTCGTTCCACAGCCAGCTCCGGCTCGCCGTCGTCGCCGTGAGGAGCAGCGCGCTCACCACCACCACGACGACATAGAGCCCCGTGCGGAGGCGCGCCGCCAGCAGGCCCAGCAGCCCGCAGGCGCCGGCGGAGGCCGCGTAGAGGTACCGGTCCGCCATGATGGCCGGGAAGGGCAAGAGGTTGGAGACGGGGAGCAGCGCGGCGACGTACCAGGCGACGAAGAAGGCATGGAGCGGACGCCCGCGCGCGACGAAGACGACGAACAGCCCGACGAGCCCGCTCACGACGGCGAGCCCCGCCCAGAGTCGCCAGTCGCCCCAGCCGGAGGGTGGCTCGAAGCAGTAGATGAGCCGGAACGACGTCGGCAGCAGCGTCTGCTTGAGGTACTTCGCCTGGGCGAACAGCGCGAGCACCGCGTGGTTGAACCACGTGCCCCCGTGCGGCCCCACGATGATCTCGTTCGCCCTGCCGATGGCGACGAAGCGCAGGAGGAAGAGGAGCGTGATGAGCGCCGGCCCTGCCAGCCGCTTGACGATGAGGTCCCAGCGCGCCCGCGGGCCGACGAGCAGCTCCATGGCGAGCATCAGCGCCGGCATGGCGATGGCCATGGACTTGACGAGGAGCGCCAGCACCAGCCCCGCCAGGGTGAGCGCATAGCGCCCTGGCGTGGGCGCCTCGCGGTAGCGCGCGTAGGCGCCCAGGCCCAGGAACATGAAGGCCGAGTACAGCGGGTCCTTGAGGCCGGCGATCCACACCACCGACTCGATGTGCACCGGGTGGAGCGCGAAGAGCAGCGCGCCGAAGGCCGCGCCGCGGAGCGGCAGCCGAAGCCGCAGCAGCAGGTCGAAGAGGAGCAGCGTCGCGGCGAGGTGGAAGGCGAGGCTGGCGAGGTGGAAGGGCACCGGGTTCAGCCCGAAGCCCTGGTACAGCGCCCAGTACACCGTGTCGCGCAGCGGGAAGAACTCGACGAAGTCGCCACCCCACGCGCGCGCGTCGTCCCACTGCAGGGCCAGGCCCGCCCAGCCGCTCGGGGTCAACTGGGGCAGGTTCCTCGTGACGTAGAGGTTGTCGTCGTACTGCGTGAAGGGCGAACCCAGGCCGGGGAAGTAGGCCACCGTCGCCACCGCGACCAGGCCCAGGCTGATCAGCCCCATGGCCCGCCGCGGGTTCACTTGAAGTCGCGCCGCCGGAAGAGGAGCGCGGCCCCCGCGATGAAGACCACCGACCACCCGAGCCCGGTGGCCCCCGCGGTGAGCCACTCGTCGCGTCCGATGTACGCCGCGTAGGAGGCGTGGGGCTTGAAGTCGAGGCGGTCGAGGTTGGGCACCACGTAGTACACGGCGAGCAGGAGCCTGGAGACCAGCGGCGACTCGGCCGCGGTCGAGAGGGCGTGCAGGTCTGGCGCCCAGTGGCCCACGAGGTAGAGCGCGACGACGCAGACCGTCGAGGTCACCGTGCCGCTGAACGACGAGAAGAGGATGCCCAGGGCCGAGAGGACGCACAGCTCGAGGAACAGCCCCACCATCGCCGCGGCGATCGCCTCGCTCCAGGGCACCGAGAAGACGAGCAGCTGCAGCCCGTAGATGAGGCCCATCACCGCCTGCAGCATCGCCAGCGTGACGACCACGCCGAGGTAGCGACCCACGACGAACTGCCCCCGCGAGATGGGGCGCGACATGACGAGGAAGACCGTTCGCCGCTCGAGCTCCCGGCTCAGCATGCCGACCGACATGAAGATGGCGAGGCCCGAGAGCAGCAGGCTCATCACCCCGAGCCCGAAGTCCGTCACCACCTTGTCGATCGAGTAGATGGTGACGCTCATCACCATCGAGGTCAGGAAGATGAGCGCGATGGAGAAGGCCGCCACCACCACTGTCACTCGGTTGCGGATCGCTTCCCGCTGCCCCGTCTGCGCGATGGCGAAGATGGGGCTCACTCCAGCCCCCCGGCGAGGCCGGTCGACTTCTGCACGGCGTCCATGAAGGTCTCCTCGAGCGTCACGCGCTCGGGCTGCACGCGGCTCACCGCGTGGCCGGCGGTGATGAGGCGCCCCAGGACCTCCTGGAGCCGGCTGTCCTCGACGTGGACGAGCGTCCGCGTGCCGGTCGCCTCGGCGCGGAGCACGGCGTCACCGAGCAGCGCCTGGAGCGCGGGCACGTCGACGCTCTCGACCGCGACCTCGTGGGTGGCGCTGCCGGCGACGAGCTCGTGGATGCGCCCCGTCTTGTGAATGAGCCCGCCGACGACGAGGGCGACGCGATCGCACAGGCTCTCCACGTCGGAGATGATGTGGGTGCAGAACACGACGGTGCCTCCGGCGCGCCGCTGCTCGAGGATGATGTCGCGCACCAGCCGGCGCCCGAGCGGGTCGAGGCCCGAGGTCGGCTCGTCGAGGATGACGAGGCGCGGTTTGCCCAGCATCGCGCCGGCCAGCATCACCCGCTGGGTCATGCCCTTCGAGTACCGGCGAATGGGGAGCTGGCTGCTCCGCGCGAGGTCCACGCGCTCGAGCACCCGGGTGACCTCGGCGCGCGCGCCTGGCCCGCGCAGCCCTACGAGGCTCGCCTGGAACTCGAGGTACTCGCGCCCGGTAAGATGCTCGTAGGGCACCGGCGACTCCGGCACGTAGCCCAGGCCTCGCCGCGACTCGCGATCGGCGACGAGCTTGCCGAAGAGCGACGCCGAGCCGCCCGTGGGCTGCACGAGGTCGAGGAGGATCTTGATGGTGGTCGACTTGCCGGCGCCGTTGGGGCCGATGATGCCGAAGACCTCGCCGGGCTCGACGCGGAGGTCGATGCCCTTGAGGGCCTCCACCTGCTTCCTGCCGAGGAAGCCCAGGCGGTAGGTCTTGCGGAGCTGGGTGCACTCGACCGCGGCTGGAGACGTCATGGGGTGATGGGGACGAGCGCCCGCAGGGGCTCGCCGGAGTCGGTGGTGACAGCCCCGGTCTTCGGGTTGACGCTGATGGTGCCGCCCAGCGGGTCGAGCGGCGCTCCAGAGAGGAACCCCTCGTCGATCAAGGCCTGCACCGAGGCCGGGAGGCGTAGCCGGGAGGCGCTGTAGCGGTCGACGGCGTCACGCACGCGCACGAGCCGCTCGTCGCGGGCGATCTCCAGGAGTCGATGTTCGAAGAAGGTCCGCGTCTCCGGATCGGCGCTCTGGGTCAAGGCAGAGGCGAAGGCGCGCGCGGCGTCGAAGCTCCCTTCCTGGGCGAAGAGCCGGGTGGCCAACTGCGCCATGTAGGGAGGCGCCCCGGGCGCTCTCGACCCACGCTGGAGGGTGGCCGCGGCCGCCAGCGCGTCCTTCTGGAGCATGAGCTGGTTATACGCGAGGTACATGGCAAACCGGTGGTCGTCCGGCAGCGCGCGCATGCCGTGCTCGAGCATGGCCGCGGCTTCCTTCACGTTGTATTGCTTTCCGTCGAAGGTCATCTGACCCAGCAGTCCCCCGACGAGGTACGACCAGGGAAAGCGGGGGTCGAGGGCGGCGACGACGCGGCACCACTCGATGAGCGCCTTCCCGTCGGCGGGGTCCCTCATCTTCGCGCTGACCGCGATCGCGCGGATCCACACGAGGTCCGTGACCAGGGACCGCTGCGCCGCTCCCAGAGCCTTCAGGAGCGCGACGCTGGGCGCGGTCGGCGTCTGGCGAAAGTGCGTCCCTCGAGGTGGTCCGGCCGAGACCGCGATGAGCGCGACGCCGACAAACAGGGCGCTGAAGGCTGCACGGAGCATGCGAAGTCGAGCGACCACCAAGGGGAAAAGAAGGTGGGCAGGTCCGAAGAGACCTGCCCACCGGGGTACGGCGTGACGCTCCGTGATTACGGGCAGGAGACGTCGTTGTACCCGTTCACCGGGATGCCCGACGGGCCGTTCTGCTGGTCCGAGCAGGTGGAGCCCGCGACGATGAGGACCTGGCTGCCGGCCACCGCCCAGATGTCGTTATCAGGATCGTTGTCAATGCTGCCCGAGGCGACCGCGATGAAGGAGCCGTTGGGGCCTGTGACGACGCCCGGGGCCGGAGACGTCGACACGCCGGCGCCCTCCGACGCGACGGTGAGGTTGGGGACCGCGCTCGTGGGCTGGCTCGACGAGCCGGGGATCTTGTAGACGTCGACCTCGATGATGGTGAAGCCATCGACGGTGGGCGGGGGAGCCATGGTGGCGGCGTCCCGGATCTGGGGGGCCACGGCGCCGCCGAG
>CAYUZK010000314.1:0-4602 GCA_964449625.1 uncultured Archangium sp. | reverse complement strand
AGCGAGTGGGCCCACCAGGATTCGAACCTGGAACCAAGCGGTTATGAGCCGCCAGCTCTACCGTTGAGCTATGAGCCCGTCGTCGGTCGACGAACGCCGCGCACCCTACCAGACGCCCTCCGTGCCCACGCGAACCCGAAAGAAGCGCGACACCTACCACCACGGCGATCTGCGGAACGCCCTGGTGACGGCGGCCGTCGGCCTCATCACCGAGGGCGACGAGCAGTTGACGATCCGCGAGGTCGCCCGCCGCGTGGGCGTCAACCACCGCGCCATCTACCGGCACTTCGAGGACCTCACCGCGCTCCTCGCCGCCGTCGCGGAGGACGGCTACCGGCAGCTCCTCGAGGCCCTCGAGCTGGCGCTGGCCGAGGCGCGCCGCGCCGGCCCGGAGCGCCGCATGGAGGCGGTGGCCTGCGCCTACGTCGCCTTCGCCATCGACCACCCCGCGCACTACCGCATCATGTTCGGCCGCCGCCTCAACGAAGACGGTCGCTTCCCCGTGCTCGAGGAGCTCGTCGACCGCGCCTACGCGCTCATCGACCAGGAGCTCGCCGCCGGCATGGAGGCCGGGCGCTTCGTGCTCCGCTCCCGCCGCGAGGAGGTCTTCACCTTCTGGTCCCTCGCCCACGGCTTCGCCTCCCTCGCCATCGTCCGCCGCATCAAGGTCAAGCGCTCGCTCCTCGAGCCCTACGTGCGGCAGATCGTCGCCCCGATCATCGCGGGCTTGCGCGCGCTGTGAGCTCCTCCCCCGTCCTGGCCTTGCGACCCGCGGCGGGCGTCGGTATGTCTCCAGTGGAGACACCATGAGCCCCACCACGAGCGAGCCCCTCCGCATCAGCGCGACCGACGGCTACGGCCTGGGCGCCAGCGTGTACGGCCCCGCGGCGGGGGGCCCGGTGGTGGTGGTCAACGGCGCCACTGGCGTCCGGCAGCGGTACTACGCGCGCTTCGCCCACTGGCTGGCCGGGCAGGGCGCCACGGTGCTGACCTACGACTACCGAGGCATCGGCGAGTCGCGGCCGCACCGGCTCCGGGGCTTCACCGGGCGCCTCCACGACTGGGGCCACCACGACTACGAGGGCGTGCTCCGCTTCGCGCGCGCCGAGTGGCCGAGCCGGCCGCTGGTCGTCATCGGCCACAGCGTGGGCGGGCAGATCCTCGGGCACGCCGAGGGCACGCGCCACGCCTCGCGCATCGTCACGGTGTCGAGCCAGTTCGGCACCTGGAAGCTGTGGCCCACGCCCTCGAAGCTGGCCATGGCCAGCATCTGGTTCGGCCTCATGCCCGCGGTGACCTCCGCCGTCGGTTACCTCCCGGGGCAGCTCGGCATCGGGGAGGACCTGCCCAAGCACGTCGCGCTCGAGTGGGCGAGCTGGTGCCGCAGCCCGCGCTACTTCCTCGACCACGGCGTCTCCGAGGCCGGCTTCGCGGCCATCACGGCCGACGTCGTCTCGTACAGCTTCTCCGATGACGACTTCTACGCGCCCCGCCGCGCGGTCGACGCGTTGCACGCGCTCTTGTCCGGCGCGAGGGTCGATCGCCGGCACGTGTCGCCGAAGGACGTCGGCGCGAAGGCCATCGGCCACTTCGGCTTCTTCCGCTCCACGTTCAGGGACAGCCTGTGGCAGCAGGTCGCCGCGCACGTGTTGTCGGCGCCGCGCGCGCCGCGCGTCGCGCAGGCCTGAAGGCCAATCGCGAGCGCCGCCCGCGTCTCCAGGGTCGTCGTTTCGCGTCGGCTCGCCTCTCGAGGCGTCTTCCCGTGTCGTCGAGCCTTCGCTGGTCTGACTTCGCTCCACGTGCGGCTCGAGGCTCAGCTCGCCGCGGGAGGTTCTCGGCTCCGCTGACGCGGTGCGCTCCCTCGTGCGGTGTACCGGGGGTGGTGCCCCTCAGCGCCGTGCCCGCTGGAGCGCAGAGGCGCCACCCCTCACTTCGAGGGCCGACGCACTCCGCGTCGCGGCGTCGCGTCGGCCGGGCGCAAGCGCCCCCCCACGACCGCGACGCCCACGGCGCGCAGCCGCCGCGCCAGCTCCACCGCGACCACCATAGCGAGCGTGCCGGCGGCGCGCACCACCCGCCACCATGGCACGTCCTTGACCGAGTGCAGCGCGCGTACCACCGCCCGCGCGGCGCCGGGCTTGCCGGCCATCAGCGCGACGCGCGAGTAGCTCGCCGTCTCCCCCTTCGGGATGGAGAGGATCGCGCGGGCGACCGCGACGAGCCAGGGTGACGGGGTGGGCGCGCGGGTGTCCGCCATGGAGAGGGGATGAGCCTCGCACGAGCGCGCGGCTCGAAGGAGGCCTTCAGGCCGTGTGGGGCGTGAGGCTGGGCGCTTGCGCCGAGGGCCGCGCGCGCCCGCGCAGCAGCGCGAACCCGGCGAGCACGCCCACCGCCGCGACGACGAGGAGCACCAGCCCCTTGGGCACGCCGGAGACCTGGGGCAGCCCGCGGGTCACAAGGGCCGCGACGGTCAGGAGCAGCGGCGGCGTCGAGACGGCCAGGAGCCCCGTGCCCGCCAGCCACCGCAGGCGCGCGACGGGCCGCGGGGCCGCGGGGGCCGCCTTCGCGGCGAGAAACGGGAGCAGCGCGAGGACCGCGACGAGCGCCGAAGGGCCAAGCGGGCCGGCCTGCCCGGAGGCGACGGCGAGCGCGACGCCCGTCACCGCGGCGAGGAGCCCCAGCCCGCCGACGGCGCGGTCGAAGAGGCCCACCGCCGTGCCGCTGGTGCCCGTCACCACGAAGCGCAGGAGCCGGAACGCGAGGCGCGGCAGGCCCGTGAGCACCACCAGCGCGAGCCACGCGCCGAGCACCCCGAGGGCCGCCAGCTCGCCGTCCTCCACCGGGCCCTGGAGCGACTGGCTGGCGATGAGCATCGCGGCGAGCAGCGCCACCCACCACGCGTACGGCCAGCGCCACGCGCCGCGCTGCACCGGGCTCTGGAGGAGCAGGGCCACCAGCGGCGCGGCGACCATGGAGATCACCGCCAGGTTCACCAGTGCCGCGAGGCCCGCAGACAGCGTGCTGCCCACCGCGACGAGCGGGGCGAGAAAATCCAGGGGAGCTGCGAGCACGAGGAGCGAGGACATGTACGCTGTTGTCGGCATGGCCACGCGCCTCGCCTGCGCGCAGAGTGTAGCGAGGCTTTACGGGCGCGCTCCCGCGGTCTCATGCCGCAATCATGAAGGAGCGATGAGGCTGCGGTGCCGCGCGCCGAGGGGCAGGGGCGCGAAGGTGAGGGTGTCTCTCTCCAGCCCCCGAGGACCTCATGCGCTCACTTGCCCCGCTGCTCTCCATCTCCCTCTCTCTGCTCTCGAGCTGCGCCGCCTCGCGCGCGGCCATGCCGTCCCTCTCAACCATCGCGCTCGCCGGCGCACCCCTCGAAGCGAACCACTTCTCCCGCGACCGCATGGGCGTGGGCGAGGCGGAGCTGCGGGAGATCCTCGCCGCGCCGGTGTTCCTCGAGGAGCACGCCCGCATCGGGGTGCTGCCGGTGAGCGTGGGCTACGCGCTCGACGACGCCGTGCCGGTGGAGGGCGCCCCGGCGACGCTCACCGAGGCGCTCGAGGGCAGCGGGCTGTTCGATCTGGCCTCCGAGCTGTCCACCGAGTGGCCCACCAGCACCGGCACCGCGGGCCTGCGCGAGCTCGCCGCGCGCTACCGCACCGAGTACGTGCTGCTCTACCGGCACCGCTTCGCCGACGCCACGCGGCCCAACGGCTGGGCGGTGACCTACGCCACCGTGCTCGGGGCCTTCTTCGTGCCCGGCACCGTCGTCGAGGCCGCCGGCGTGCTCGAGGCGACGCTCTTCGACGTGAAGACGGGCACCCTCCTCTTCACCGTGCACGAGCGCGTGCGCGACGAGGCGTGGTCCTCGCCGGTGGCCGTGCCCACCACGCGCGCGCGGCTGCACCGCCGGCTCGTCGCCGACGCCGCGAAGAAGCTGAGCGAGCAGGTGCTCTTGCGCTGCCAGCGCCTGGTCGCCTCGCGCCCCCGGCTCGCCGAAGCCCCCGTGGCGAACCTCGGCCCGAACTGAACCCCCGCCCGGGCCCTCCAGCACCGCTGGAATCCAGCCCGCGGGGACCCGCAGTAATAAGGACGACACCTTTCCCCACCTCGGGGAGCGGGCCCCGCAAGCACCGAGGGAGCGCCGGCTCGTGGCCAGGCGCTCCCTCGCGTACGACCTTCAGCCGCCGACGAGGCTCACTGCCCCTCGACGAAGCTCCGCAGGCGCTTGCTGCGCGACGGGTGCCGCAGCTTCCGCAGCGCCTTGGCCTCGATCTGCCGAATGCGCTCGCGCGTCACCTCGAAGTCCTGGCCCACCTCCTCGAGGGTGTGGTCCGACTTCTCGCCGATGCCGAAGCGCATGCGCAGCACCTTCTCTTCGCGCGGCGTCAGCGTGGCGAGCACCTTCCTGGTCTGCTCCGCCAGGTTCATGTTGATCACCGCGTCGTCGGGCTTCACGAGGGCCTTGTCCTCGATGAAGTCGCCCAGGTGCGAGTCTTCCTCCTCGCCGATGGGCGTCTCGAGCGAGATGGGCTCCTTGGCGATCTTGAGGACCTTGCGGACCTTGTCGAGCGGCAGCTCCATCTTCTCGGCGATCTC
>CAYUZK010000313.1:0-4612 GCA_964449625.1 uncultured Archangium sp. | reverse complement strand
CGCGGGTCGACTCGTCTTCCCACTGCTGGCGCTGGGCCGGCGCGGCGCTGAGGCCCGGCAGCGGCACGTCGCCCACGCGGGTCGACTCGTCTTCCCACTGCTGGCGCTGGGCCGGCGCGGCGCTGAGGCCGGGCAGCGGCACGTCGGCGACGCGGGTCGACTCGTCTTCCCAGGCCTGGCGCTGGGCCGGCGCCGCGCTGATGCCGGGCAGCGGCACGGCCGGCGGCCGCAGGGCCGGCATCTTCACGTTCGTCGGGGGCGCGGCGATGGTGGTGGCCCCTGGAATCGCGGCGCCCGGCAGGGCCACGCGCGTCGACTCGTCTTCCCACGCCTGGCGCTGCGCGGGCGCGGCGCTGATGCCGGGCAGCGGCACCGCCGCGGTGGCGGCGGGCTTCACGGGGAAGACGTGCTGGCAGGTGGGGCACTTGATGCGCGCGCCACCGGCCGGGATCTTGGAGTCATCGATGTTGAGCACTGCGCTGCAGGACGAGCACGAGACCTTCATGCGGCTCCTTGAGAAGTCGGACCGACGGGGGCGGCAACCTACTAGAGGTGCATGACGCTTGGCATTGTCCGTGTTACGAGCCCCGCGCCCCATGCACGCCGCGCCCCATCTGTCCATCGTGATCCCCGTCTACAACGAGGAAGCCATCGTCGAGCAGGCGGCGCGGGAGCTCACGGCCGGCCTCGACGCCCGGGGCCTGGACTACGAGGTGATCTTCGCCGAGAACGGCTCGCGGGACCGCACCCAGGAGCTCCTCGAGCGGATGACGCGCGAGCACCCCCGGCTCCGCTGGTTCCACTCGGCCACGCCCAACTACGGGGTGGCGCTCAAGGCGGGCATCGAGCTGGCCCGGGGGGAGCTCGTGGTGTGCGACGAGATCGACCTGTGCGATCTCACCTTCTACGATCAGGCGCTGCCGCCCCTCGAGCGGGAAGAGGCCGACCTCATCGTGGGCTCCAAGGCCGCCCGCGGCGCGAGCGACCAGCGCCCCCTCGTGCGGCGCGTGGCCACCCGGGTACACAACGGCCTGCTGCGCGCGACGCTGGGCTTCAAGGGCACCGACACCCACGGGCTCAAGGCCTTCCGGCGCGCGCGCCTGCTGCCGGTGATCGAGCGCTGCGTGGTGGACATGGACGTCTTCGCCTCGGAGTTCGTGGTGCGGGCCTGGCGCGACGGGCTGGCGGTGAAGGAGATCCCCATTCAGCTCCAGGAGAAGCGGCAGCCGTCGATCCACCTCCTGCGGCGCGTGCCCAACGTGCTCAAGAACGTGGCCCGGCTGGTGTACGTCATCCGCGTGCGCGGCGAGTAGCGATGCGGCTCTCGGCGATCTCCGTCGACCTCGACTCGCTCCCTCACTACTGCCGCATCCAGGGGCTGCCCGAGGCGCTGCTCGACGACGCGGCCCTTCGGGTGGTGGCCGACAAGGCCATTCCCCGGCTCCTCGAGCTCTTCGCCGAGGCCGGCGCGCCGGCCACCTTCTTCGTCATCGGCGCCGACGTGGGCCTGCCGGGCATGGCCGAGGCGCTCCGGGCCTCGGTTCGCGCGGGCGTGGAGCTCGCCAGCCACAGCCACTCGCACGACTACGCGCTCTCGCGACGGCCCAGCGCCCACATCGAGGCCGACCTGACGCGCTGCGAGGCGGCGCTGGTGGAGGCCACGGGCGTCAGCCCCCGGGGCTTCCGGGCGCCGGGCTACACCCTGTCGGCCGCGCTGCTCGGGGCGGTCGCGGCCCGGGGCTACGAGTACGACTCGTCGACCTTCCCGGCGGCGCCGTATTACCTCGCCAAGGCCTCGGTGATGGGCGCCCTGGCCGCCCTGGGCCGGCCGTCGCGGGCGGTGCTCGACTCGCCGGCGGTGCTGCTGGCGCCGCGGGGGCCCTACCGGCCGTCGCTGGCGCACCCCTACCGCCGCGGCGCCGCGCCGCTGGTCGAGCTGCCGGTGTCGGTGGCGCCCGGCTCCCGGCTGCCCTTCATCGGCACCTTCGCCACCAGCCTGCCGTGGCCGGTGGTGGAGCTGACCTTCCGGGCGCTGCGCCGCGACGCGCTCTTCAACTTCGAGCTCCACGCCATCGACGTGCTCGACGCCACCGACGGGGTGCCCCCGGCGCTGGCGCGGCAGCAGCGTGACCTCGCGGTGCCGGCGCGCACCAAGCTCTCGCGCCTGGCGACGCTCTTCCGCTGGCTGGGCGTCGACCGGGAGCGGGTGACGGTGCTGGAAGCCGCGCGGCGCGTGCGCGCCCTCGTGTAGGGTCGCGCTCGTCGATGTCCGAGACGCTCGGCCGCTACCGCCTCCTCAAGCTGCTCGCCACCGGCGGCATGGGAGAGGTCTTCCTCGCGCGGCAAGAAGGGCCGGCCGGCTTCTCGAAGACGGTGGTGATCAAGCGCATCCTCCGGCACCTCGCGCGCGATCAGGGCTTCATCGACCTCTTCTTGAACGAGGCGCGGCTCGCGGCGCTGCTCCAGCACCCGCACATCGCGCAGGTCTTCGGCCTCGAGCACGAGGGCGGCACCTGGTTCATCGCCATGGAGTACGTGCACGGGCGCTCCCTGCGCGACGTGCTGGAGGCGGCGCGGCGGCAGGGCCTCAAGGTGCCGGTGCGGCTCGCGGCGCGCCTGGCCTCCCAGGCGCTGCAGGGGCTGCACTTCGCCCACGAGCTCAGCGACGCGCGCGGCCAGCCGCTGGGCATCCTCCACCGCGACGTGAGCCCCGAGAACCTGCTCGTCAGCTTCTCGGGCACGCTCAAGCTGGTCGACTTCGGCATCGCCAAGGCCGTGCGCGCCGAGGAGGCGCAGGTGGGCCGCCCCAAGGGCAAGCTCGCCTACATGGCGCCCGAGGGCACGGTGGCCGGCGGCACGGTGGACCGGCGGGCCGACGTCTACGCGGTGGGCGTGGTGCTGTACGAGGCGCTGACGCTGCAGCTGCCGCCCAACACCCCGCGCACCGCGCACGAGGCGCGCGCGCCGCGCGAGCCCTACGTCGCCGAGCCCAACCTGCCCGGGCCCCTCAACCAGGTCCTCGCGCGGGCCATGGCCGAAGACCCGGCCCGCCGCTTCGAGGACGCGCGGCAGATGAGCGAGGCCCTCGAGGGCTACCTCGTCGGCACGCGGCAGGCCGTCACGCCGGCCGACGTGACGGAGTTCCTCGAGGCGCTCTTCGGCGACGAGGCCCGGGCGGGCGTGACGCTGGAGGCGGGCGTCACCTCCACGGCGGTGCTGCCCGGGGGCACCCAGCCCTTGAGCCTGTCGCACCTCTCGCCGGTGCCGGGCGGCACGCGGCCCCTGAGCATGGGCCAGCTCCTGCCGGTGCCCGCCGGGAGCAGCGTCAGGGCGCTGCCCCCGGTGAGCGAGCGGCGGCAGCTCGTGGTGCCGCTGCTGGTGGGGGCCGTGACGGCCTCGCTCATCGGCTTCCTGGTGCTGCTCGCGGTGTGGCCGCGCGCGCCGGTGAGCGAAGACATCCCCCTGGTGGAGGCGGGGCCGAACGACGTACAGATCCCCGAGCTCGAGATCCCCCTCGAGGTGGAGGCGGAGCTCGACCCGGAGCCGCCCGAGGCCGTCGAGCCCGACGCGCCGCGCCCCGGGCCGGGGGCCGTGCGCCGACCGCCGGTGCGGCGCCCGGCGCGCACGGGCCGCGTCACCATCCGCGTCAACCCCTGGGCGGAGGTGAGCCTCGGGGGCCGCTCCCTGGGCACCACGCCGCTCCCGCCGGTGGAGGTGCCCGCGGGCACGGCCACCTTCGTGCTCAAGAACTCGCAGCTCGGCGTGACGCGCAAGGTGTCGATCAAGGTGCCGCCTGGGGGAGCGGTCGTGCTCAAGGCCGACCTCTTCAAGAAGTGAGCGCACCCGGCCGCTGGCACGTCACGGTGAGCGTGCCCGGGCGCACCTGGGTGGTCGAGCTGCCGGCCGGGCGGGCGACCGTCGTGGGCGCGGGCGCGGGGCTCGACGTGCCCGGGGCGGGGCTGGCGCCGCGGCACGTCTCGCTGCTGCCCCGCGAAGAGGGCGTGGTGTTGGAGGTGCTGCGCGGCGGCCAGGCCCTCGTCAACGACGTGGTGGCACCCAGCCAAGTCACCCTCGCCACCGGCGACGAGGTGCGCGTGGGCGACGCGCGCCTGCTCTTCTCGCTGCTGCCCGCTGGCCCCGCGCCGCGGCCGCGGCTCGCCCGCCACGACGAGTTCATGGCGCGCCTCGAGGACGAGGTTCGTCGAGGGGGCGTCGCGCGGGGCGTGGGCCTCGCCCTCGTCTCGGCGCCCGGCCTCAACGTCGCGGCCCGGCAGGCGCTCCTGCGCCGCGTGATGGACGAGGTGCAGCGCACGCACCTCGTCGCCTGCTTCGGGGAGCTCGCCCCGGATCTCACGGGGGTGCTGCTCCCGGAGGTGCCCGGCGCGGCCCTCGCCGCCCTCTTCGCGCGCCTGCCCGCCGTGGTGGGGCCCCGGGCCAGGGTGAGCGCCGTGCAGAGCCCCGTGGACGGCCTCGAGGCCGAGGGGCTGCTGGGCCGCGCGTGGCATGCGCTGCTCGGCGAGGCCTTCACGCCGCTCGAGCCGGTGTGGGCCGACCCGGTGATGGTGCGCCTGGGCGCCCTGGCCGAGGGCCTCTCGGAGGTGGAGGGCCCGGT
>CAYUZK010000312.1:0-4628 GCA_964449625.1 uncultured Archangium sp. | reverse complement strand
AAGTTTAGTCGAATCTCCTTTTAAATTGCTGTTTTGAATTGTGATTTTCTGCGATCTGTTTAAGACAATCGCCTCATTAATCGATTGGGAATTCAGAGTTATTTGAATGTTGTTAACTTCGGAACCTCTCAAAAGGGGATTGGGAGAGTTTTGTTTTTCTATTGAAAAGTCACTTGTTTTAGTTGAAGGATGTTGCTTCAATATTCCATCTGAATATAGATTGACTCCAGTCTTAAGTAGAAGTGTTCTAACCAGAAATATGCCTTCGGGTATATAGACTGTTTCACCTGCTTTTGCGTTATCGATTACTTTTTGGATTGCTTCGGTATGATCAGATTGCCCATCTTCTACAATTCCAAAATCGGTAATATTCAGCATCCTATCTTTTTCCGTGCTTGGCGACAGTGCAGTCCAAAAGGCTGAAATCAATAAAAAATAGATGGTAAGGATTAAAAATTTCATTGTATTCTACTTTTAATAAACTCTTAGGAAAGAATTGCCTTCCAGGTTTGCTCTGCCGTTTTATCCCATGAAAATTGCTGGGCTCTTTCCATTCCCTTGCTTACACATTGGAGATAGAAATCAGTGTCATTGACCAATCTCTCTATTCCAGCCTGAATGGCAGAAGTATTACTTGGATCCACACACAGTGCCGCATTTCCAGCAATCTCAGGCAATGAACTGACAGAGGAAGTCAATACTGGTGTGCCTGAGGCCATGGATTCGATGACTGGTAGACCGAAACCTTCCATTAGAGATGCAAACATCGTCGCATGTGCACCTTTGTAATGGCTTGGAAGTTCTTCCTCCGGAATAAATCCCAAAAACCTTACTCTGTCGGTGATTTGAAGTTCACTAATCAATGAAGAAAGTTCTTGATCTGCATCTCCTGAAAGCGCAAAAATGAATTCTTTTGGGATTTTTGCTTGGGCAAAAGCAGTCAGCATTGCCGGGATATTTTTATTTTTTCTCCGGTTTCCTACATAAAGAAAATAAGGCCTTTCTGAGGAGTATTCTTCCTCATTTTCGAAAAAGCTTCCGTCCACTCCATTGTAAATCACCTCGATTAACGAACCCGGAATTCCTAATAATTCCTCAAGCTGAGTTTTGCTGTACTGTGATACGGTGATTATTTTTTTTGCTTTTAATGCTAGGTTGGCGATCACATTTTTGTAATAAAATCTATGAAAGCCTGAATAATAAAAAAGGTGCATCAGGTCGTGAACAGTAAAAATGTAGGGAATTTTGCACCGTGCCGGAGGCATAAATGATGGACTGTAAAACACATCCGCTCCTGAATCATTGGCCTGAATTCCCAGCATGAGTGGTGAAAGTGGGTTACTCACTTTCATGTCACTTTTAATGAATGAGCAACTGGTGTTGAGCGGTACTTTATTCAGAACTTCCTTGTACAATCTACCGATTCCGGTGTTTCCAGCCCACCTTGGGTCAACAATTACATGGGTTGGATTACTCATAGGGTAATTTTCAGTTTTTTGAAATCAATGGGTCGAACATTCGCCAAGAGGAACATCAAAATCAAATACAAGACCACATCATTGTCATAGCCTGAATATAAAATCATCATAATTGAAAGCAGGGGCAGAAATAACAGAAATTGGAATCCGAGATTGGAAAACTTTGAAGCGCTTTCCTTGAAAAAAAACCACAAAAAACTGATGAAAGAAAGCAATCCTATGACTCCTAATTCTAAGTAAGCGGTTAAAAAAGTATTGTGAATATGAGGCTCGCCGCGGTAAAAGTCAGCATACTTGCTCAAGAACTCCGGAGCACTCAAAAATCCATTTCCCAATGGAGAAATCTCTGTAAAATGCTGGAAAAATGCTTTCCAATAAACTAATCGAATTCCCATTCCATCATTTGAAGAAGTCAGGTTATCGACTCTAATGATTTTATCCAAGAGGAAAGGAAGGCAAATCAGAACCCCAATAATTAAAGCGATTCGCCATTTTTTGGATGCCACCATCCAGAATAACAGGAATACACCAATTAATAAAGCGATGAGAGGTGTTCTAGAAAGACTTAAAAAGGCGATTCCAAAAATCAGCAAAATCCGTAAAACTGAGACTGAATCGCTAGCTACAATAGGAATGCAAATCAAAATAAACCCGAGTAAAGCGATCCTTGCTCCAAACATGTTTTTGTCATCCAATCCCCAGAAATACAATGATTTGTTATAAAGTGAACTGGCTTGACCAGAAGACGAACTTCCTGTGATTAATCGGAAATTCATCGCTTCATGGTAAACAAGAAGTTGGATCAAAACTAAAATGAAAAGAACAATTAGCACCAGTTCCAAGCGAGTCAAAAGCAGGGAATTGTCTCGACCCCTAAGCCAATAAATTGAAAAGAATAAAAAGCAAAAGTTGACCAGAAGCTTTGCGAGATTGACTAACGAGAATAATTCTCCATCGAATGTGAAAGCGAAATTGATCGAGGCATAGCCACTGAAAACTATGAGAGCAATGCTCCAATTTTCCAGTTTGATTTTTGGCGATTCTCTAAAAAATTGTATGCAGGAGATTAAAAAGAAGGCAGGATAGATTTTGACCGGAAAAAAAACTGAAATGATCGAGATTAAAAATAATACTTCACCCAAACTCATGCCCTGCCACGATTTTAGCAAGTTGAAGCGAGTTTTTGGATTTAAATCAGTCATTTTTGTGCAGAATCAAATGGTTTTTTGAAGAGTTTGATTTAATGCGGTTTCATACTCCGATATCATCCTGTCAGCACTGAGAATGTCCTCTACGGACTTCCTCGCCGCTCCACTCATTGAATTATATATATCTGGTTCCAGATAGATCTTGGTCAATGCTTCTCCGAGAGATTCAGGTCTGTGAGCATAGCAGAAAAGTCCATTCACTCGATCTTGGACAGTTTCTTGTAATCCTCCGACTTTATTGGCAATGACGGGAATGTGATTGGCTAGTGCTTCGATTGCGACCATACCAAGCGGTTCCTGCCAGAGTGAAGGAACTACCAGCACATCGATTTTTGAGAAAAATTCCTGTGAATTTTGATGACCGAGAAATTCAATCGCATGTCCTTTCGCGGCTTTTTTCAGCTTATTCTCATAGTTTTTCTCTCCTTTGCCAGCGATTAAAAGGTTGGCGGAAAACCCAAGTGTTTTGAATTGATCGATCAGCCATTCAATTCCTTTGATCAAAGAAAGTGTACCGATAAAGCCGACGATGAGTTTTTGGTCTTTCCTTCGGGGGAGTTTCGGTGCAGGTTCTTGAATTGCTCTGGTATTGTAAATCACATATTTCTCAGCTTTCTTAAAGTATCCAGCAGCTGTAAATCTTGACAAGATATTCTGACTGATCCCGACTACTGCATTCACTTTTTTTGACTTATGTGGGTGTGTAAGTCGCAATACCTTACAGGAAGTACATTGCTTCGTGCAGGGAATATTTCCCTTGAACATATTGCTATTTGGACAAAGCAAATACAAATCATGAAGTACTTGGACAATTGGGATTCCTGAGGCATGGATTGCATCCCAAACACTAACTGACCAGCCTGCAAGATTGTGACAAGAGACGATTTCGGGTTTTTCCTTTTCCAAAATGTGCTTGACCACTTCTCCCATATCGGTATTTACCCGATCCTTGACATGCCATCCCAATCTTGAAAGTTTACCGGGTTTACTTTTTGAATATGGCCAATAACTGTTTATCAGGCCTGCTCGATAGACTTTTACCTCGTCGACAAGTTCTTCCCTCAAGCCAGGTTCAGGACTCAAACTTAACACAACGACCTCATGACCCCTTGATTTCAATCCTTCCACGATCAACTTCAGGGAGATTTCCGCTCCCCCTTCGATCATTGGGCTGTATAAAGAATTGATGTAAAGGATTTTCATCGAGATAAAATTTATGCTTTTATGTCAGGCTTTGCACCTAATAGCTTGAAATAGAGTTCAAGGAGTTTTTGACCAGCAATAGATTTTTCGTTTTGTTCCTGAACCAAGGAAAACATCTTTTGGCCCATTTCTTCAAAAATCAATGGATTGGTTTTTTTCAGTTCGAGGGCCAAATTGATGCGATCAGTAAGTTTCTCAAAATGCTCCTCAGCAGTTGTGTATTTATAAGAAAAAATCGCTGAATTTTCCTTCCCAAAGTCATTGATAGTGCCGATTTTAGGGCAAATGACAGTTTTTTGATAGGAGAAAGCCAATATCACAGTTCCTGAATTCAGGCTACTTTCCAGATTATAAGGCAGAATGACCAAGTCTGATTTTGACAAAATTTCTGGCAAATCTTCGTCTGGGATGAACTCTAATTTCAGATGAATATTCGATAGGCCTTCACTTAAATGAAGAATCTCATTTTTGAATTCCGGTGTATTGGGATTCCCAAAAATTGATATTTCAATCAAATCAGAGAATTTTCGGGCTAGACGAATAAGTAATTCAATGTTTTTGTAAGGCTTGATAGCTCCAATAAAAACAAGTTTAATTGGATGTTCCGGTTTCAGGGCAGAATTTGGTAAGACTGGTCCATAGACTCCGATAAAATCTGGGTGAGGTATATGGACGACTTTGTTTAGAAAGATTGGAGAAATTTCACTCAAAATTGAACGGGATTCTTCACTGTGGATCA
>CAYUZK010000311.1:0-4691 GCA_964449625.1 uncultured Archangium sp. | reverse complement strand
CGCGCGCCGTCCACGTGGCCCAGCTCCACGAGGAAGGACTTCACCGCCCGCGCCCGCGCCGCCGAGAGCTCCCGGTTGTACTCGGCGCTGCCCGCGCGATCCGTGTGGCCGTCGATGCGCACGTGGCGGATCTCCGGGTGCCCGTTGAGCACCTTCGCCACCTGCTCCAGCAGCCCGAAGCTCTCGCTCTTGATGTCGGCCTTGTCGAACTCGAAGTGGATGACCTCGAGGATCTCCAGGCGGTCCGCCTTGATGACCACCCGCTGCGGCTGCTCCGGCGGGCAGCCGGCGTTGTCCGCAGGGCCACGCTCGTCGGGGCAGTTGTCGAAGGGGTCGAAGGTGCCGTCGCCGTCGCGGTCGGGCCAGGGGCAGCCGTCGTGCGCCTTCTCGCCGGGCTCGCGGGGGCAGCGGTCCACGCCGTTCTTCACGCCGTCGAGGTCCCAGTCGAGCTCCGGGCAGTCGGCGAGCGGGTAGGGCGTGCCCTCGGTGCAGTCGGCGCGCGCCACGCGCTGCGGCTCCGCGCCCTCGACGGGGGCCGGGTTCACGAAGGCGAGGCTGAACACCACGCGGCCGCTCACCGCGTTGGGCAGCAGGCCATAGCCGGGGCCGCCCAGCAGCGAGAGCTCGAGGGGCCGCAGCCGGTAGCGGATGCCGCCGAGCACCTCCACGAAGCCCCGCGGCGTACCCAGCAGCGAGAGCGCGCCGCGCACGGTGAACTCGCCGCCGAGGTGAAGGCCCTGCGCGGCCATGGTGAGCCCGCCCTCCAGCTCCACCAGCCCCGCGCCGAAGCGGGAGCCGAGCTCGAGGCCGAAGGCGGCGTTGTTGCCCGAGGGCAGCCCGCCGCTCACCTTCACCAGCCCCGTGGGCAGGAGCGTGCGCGCCGGCACCTCGGCCTGCTCGAGCCCCGGCACGCCCAGGTGCGCCTCCACCGCGAGCCAGCCCGGGTCGTCCCGCTCGGGCGAGAGGAGCCCCAGGCGCGCGCCGACCCACGGGCGCCCCACGCCCTGCTCGGGGGCCGGGGCCGGGCGCTGCAGGAGCACCACGGGGAGCTGCGCCAGCACCTGCAGCCGGGAGAGCGGCGTCCACGCCGCTGCCACGTGCTGGCGCAGCGCGAGCGTCGCGGCCTCCTCCACCAGGAGGTGCGTGGCGAGGGCGACGCGGAACTGGCCTACGCCGAGCAGCTCACCCGTCGCCACCACCTGCGAGCGCTCGGCGCCGGGGTTGAGCAGCCAGTGCCCACGGGCCGAGGTCAGCGCAGGCTGGGCGAGCGCGGCCGAGGAGACGAGCACGAGGAGAGCGACGCGCGGCACCACCGGCGCAGCATCGCACGCCGTCGCCCTCCAGCCAGTCGCGCGGTGCCCGAGCTGGAGCGGCTGGCCTTCTCGCGCGGCTTTGTGCAGAAGGGCGCCCGTGAACACCGCGGAGCTCCTCGCGCTCGACGCCGCCCACGTCTGGCACCCCTTCACCCAGATGCAGGGCTGGCTCGACGACGCGCCCCTCGTCATCGAGCGCGCCGAGGGCAACTGGCTCATCGACACCGACGGCAAGCGCTGGCTCGACGGCATCTCGTCGCTCTGGGTGACGGTGCACGGGCACCGGCGGAAGGAGCTCGACGACGCGGTGCGCGCGCAGCTCGACAAGGTGGCCCACTGCACGCTGCTGGGCCAGGCGTCGGTGCCCAGCATCGAGCTCGCCGCGAAGCTCGTGCGCCTCGCGCCCGAGGGCCTGACGCGCGTCTTCTATTCAGACTCCGGCAGCACCGCGGTGGAGATCGCCGTCAAGCAGGCCTACCAGTACTGGCAGCTCACGGGGCGCCCGAGGAAGCGGCGCTTCGCCGCGCTCGCCGAGGCCTACCATGGCGACACCATCGGCGCGGTCTCAGTGGGCGGCATGGCGATCTTCCACGAGCGCTTCCGCCACCTCCTCTTTCCCGTGGAGCGCGTGCCCACGCCCGACGCCTACCGCTGGCCGGGGCCCGACCCGCTCGACGAGTCGCTTGCGGCCCTCGAGTCGCTCTTCGCCGCCAGCGCCGACGAGCTCGCCGGCTTCATCGTGGAGCCGCTGGTGCAGGGCGCGGCGGGCATGCTCATGCAGCCCCCGGGCTGGCTCCAGCGCGTCTCGGCGCTGTGTCACGCCTATGACGTGCTGCTCATCTGCGACGAGGTGGCCACCGGCTTCGGCCGCACCGGCACGCTCTTCGCCGTGGAGCAGGAGGGCGTGCGCCCCGACTTCCTCTGCCTCGCCAAGGGGCTCACCGGCGGCTACCTGCCGCTCGCCGCGACGCTCACCACGGACCGCGTCTACCAGGCCTTCCTCGGCCGCTTCGAGGAGGCGAAGACCTTCTTCCACGGGCACACCTACACGGGCAACCCGCTCGCCTGCGCCGCGGCGCTGGCCAACCTCGAGCTCTTCGAGACCGACGGCACCCTCGAGCAGATGAAGGCCGTCGAGCCGGTGCTGGCTCAGGGCCTCGCCCGCATCGCCACGCACCGCCACGTCGGCGACGTGCGCCGCAAGGGCTACATGGTGGGCATCGAGCTGGTGAAGGACCGCGCCACCAAGGCCGAGTTCGACTTCGCCGAGCGCGTGGGCTTCCGCGTCTGCCAGGCCGCCCGCGCCCACGGCGTGCTCCTGCGCCCCCTGGGCAACGTGCTGGTGCTCATGCCGCCGCTGTCCCTCACGGCCGACGAGGCGCGGCTGCTCACCGACGCCGTCTTCGCGGCCATCACCACGGTGCTGGGGCCGTGACGCGCTTCTTCGTCACCGGCACCGACACCGGCGTCGGCAAGACGGAGGTGTCCTGCGCGCTCCTCTCGCTGCTGGCCGACGCGGGTCACGCGCCCTTCGCCTTCAAGCCCTTCGAGAGCGGCGGCACCGGCGACGCGCGGCGGCTGCGCGAGGCGGCCGGGCAGGGGCAGCCGCTCGACGAGGTGTGCCTCTACCGGCTCCGGGCGCCGCTCGCGCCGGCCCTCGCCGCGAAGCAGGAGGGGCGCCGCCTCGACCTGCGCCGGGTCACGCGCGCCTTCGACGCCTTCGGGGCCCGAAGCGGGGTGGTGGAGGGCGCCGGTGGGCTCTTCGTGCCGCTGACGAAGGATGCCGACGTCATCGACCTCATCGAGCGCCTCGGGCTGCCCGTGGTGCTCGTGGCGCGCGCGGGGCTCGGCACCCTCAACCACACGACGCTGAGCCTCGGCGCCCTCGAGGCGCGGGGGCTGCCGGTGGCGGCGGTGGTGCTCTCACGCGGCGCGCGCGGCGCGGACCCTTCGGTTCCCCTCAACCGCCCGGAGCTCGAGCGCCGCTTCCCCCGCGTGCGCTTCCTGGGGCCGGTGCCCTTCCATGCCCACGACTCCACGCGGCGCAGCGCCTTCCGCCGGGCGCTGCGGCCGCTCGTCTGAGCGACGTCAGGGCGCGCAGCCGACCAGCGCGAAGTAGAGCTCGGTGTTACCGTCGCGGTCGTCGCGCCAGCCGAAGGCGAAGGTCGAGCCGTTCCACAGCGCGGTGGTGAAGGTGGAGGTGCCGCTGCCCGACGAGAGCTTGAGCTCGCCCGCCTTCACGCCCGCGGCCGACACCGGCGAAAAGTAGATGGCCGGCCTTCCGCCGACGCGGTCGTCCTGCCACGAGACGCCGTACTGGAAGCCGTTCCAGTCGATGGAGGCGTAGCCCGAGAAGCCGCCGGCCTGGGTCAGCCGCACGTCGGCGCCCCGCTTCACGCCTGTCTCCGAGAGCCGCGCGACGTACACCTCGGCGTTGCCGTCGCGGGTGTCGTGCCACACCACGGCCCACTCGCGGTCCACGTCGTTCCACGCGAGGTCCGGCCAGGCCGAGTCGGCGGCGTCGTTGGTGACGCGCACCTCGCCGCCGAGGAGCGAGCCGTCGGCGTTGAGGCGGCGGAAGTAGATCTCCCGGTTGCCGGCGTGGCGGTAGTCCGTCCACACCAGGGCGAAGTGGGCGCCGTTCCACTTCAAGATGGGGCTCGACTGCCGCGCGGGGTCCGTCGTCACCCGCACCTCGCCGCCCAGGCGCGCGCCGTTGAGCTCGAAGCGCTGGAAGAAGAGGTCGTGCCTGCCGGCGCCGGCGCGCTCGTCGTCCCAGGCGAGCGCGTAGTGCTGGCCCGTCCACACCAGGTCGGGCCAGTCGCTGTTGCCGGGGGCGGTGGTGAGGCGGGTGGGCGCGGCGGTGGGCTGGCCGTTGGCCGCCAGCGGCCGGTAGTAGAGCTCGAGGCTGCCCGCCGCGCCGTCGGCGTACACCAGGCCCCACGACTGCCCGTTCCACGCCAGCGCCGGGTGCGTCGAGGTGTTGGGCGTGTTCGACACGCGCACGTCTGCGCCCTGCCGCGCGCCCGTGCGCGAGAGGCCGACGTAGTAGATCTGCCCCGCCGCGCCGTCGCGCTTGTCCTGCCACACCATGCCGAAGCCGTTGCCGCCGCGGCCGAGGTACACGTAGTCGCTCGAGGCGCTGTTGTTGGTGACGCGCAGGTCGCCCGAGGTGTTGGTGACCAGGCCCTCGTCCACCGTGCCGTCGCAGTCGTCGTCGAGCCCGTTGCAGACCTCCGCGCCCGGCGTGCCCGGTACGCAGGCCTGGGGCCGCCCGTTCACGCAGGTGGCGCCGACGGCCGCGCACTCGCCCACGCCGCAGGAGGCGGGCATGAGGCCATCGTCGATCTCCCCGTTGCAGTCGTCGTCGACGCCGTT
>CAYUZK010000310.1:0-4707 GCA_964449625.1 uncultured Archangium sp. | reverse complement strand
GTATCTACTGTTAATTCAAGATTAAATTCTGTCTGGTTTTTTAAAAAAAGCATAAACAGCAAAATTCTTTTGTCGGGAAAATTGAAGTCAGCTTTGCATCATCAAAATGCAAAACCATAATTCAATTTATACCAAATGAAAAAGTTCAATTACTTATTAATGTTGTTTTCAGCTGTGGCGATTACGTTCACAAGCTGCGAAGATGATCCAGAGCCAGTTGACAATGGTGTGACTATTACAGGTATTCCTGCAACTGCTACTATTGAGGCAGGCGGAACACTTGGTCCTGTAACAGCTACTGCTACTGCCCTTGATGGCTTAGTATCTCTTGTAATTACGAAAGACGGTGCTGCACTAGCAACTGTTCCTTTATCAGGAACTACTGCAACCGCTCCTTTCTCTTACACTGCACTTCCTGCTGATGCTGGAAAAAACGTTGTTTTTGAATTTACTGTAACTGATACAGATGGTGACCAAGCAAAAGCGACTCACGTTTTGACTGTAGGTGCTGAAGCTACTACCATCCGAGTAACAGATAATATTTCTGCAAACACTACTTGGTCATCTGGAAAGACATATGTCCTTGGCGGAAGAATCACAGTTACATCTGGCGCTACTTTGATTATCGAAGAAGGAGTAGTAGTAAAAGGTGAAGCTGGAACAGGTGCAAATGCTACTGCCTTGATCATCGCTAGAGGTGGTAAGCTAGATGCTAGAGGAACTGCAACTGCTCCAATCATTTTTACTTCAATTGCTGACGAAATAACTCCAGGTCAAATTGCTTCTCCAAACCTTGACCCAGAATTGAGCGGCCTTTGGGGTGGCGTAATTGTCTTAGGACGTGCTCCAGGATCTTTTGCAGGTGATGTCGCTGAGATTCAGATTGAAGGCATTCCTGCTTCTGATACAAATGGTCTTTATGGTGGAACAGTAGCTGATGATAACAGTGGTTCTATCAAATTCATTTCTATTCGTCACGGTGGTGCTAACATCGGAGAAGGTAATGAGATCAATGGTTTGACCCTTGGTTCTGTTGGTTCAGGTACTGTAATTGAAAACGTAGAAGTGATCGGTAACCAAGATGATGGAATCGAGTGGTTCGGTGGTACTGTTAGTGTTAAAAATGCAGTAATCTGGAATTCTGGTGATGATGCTTTGGATACAGATCAGGCTTGGTCTGGTACTATGGATAACTTCATCATCATCTGTGGTGACGAGACTGATCACGCTCTTGAAATTGACGGTCCTGAAGGATCATTCAATGCTGGACATACTTTAATCAATGGTTCAGTGAAAGGTAATCCTGCATCTGAGATGGGTGATTTCAGAGATGGAGCGAGAGGAACTTTTGAAAATATTTACTTCTTCGGTTTCCCTGATCCAGCTACATCAAACGGTAGAGGTGACCTCTCTTTGAGTGGTGATAAGACCCTTGCTACTTTCGCAGGTGGAACATTAAAATTCACAAAATTAGAAGCTACTCTTGTTGAAGGTGTTACACTGGAAACTGCGTTCAGAAATGGTACTTCTGCTTCCGCTACTACTGTAGCAGCAGGTGCTAATACTGTTGGAGCTGACAAAGCTGCTTTTGCAACTTGGTCTTGGGCTGCTGTGTCTGGTGCACTAGATGATTTCAAATAATAGTATGATTTTTTAAAAATTGGAAAGGGAAGAGGCTTGCAAGGCTTCTTCCTTTTCCTCTTTTCCCCAATTAAAAATTTGCTGTACAAACTAATCAAAATCTGTTCATGAAAAGAACATTCTATTCACTCCTGGCAGTATTTCTTCTGATTACAACAGGATTTGCCCAAGCACAAAATGGAATCATTCGTGGGACCATTTTTGAAGAATCAACGGGGGAGCCTCTATTTGGAGTCTCTGTGTTGGTTAAAGAACTTTCCTCTGGTGCCGTCACGGACTTTGACGGTAAATTTGAAATTCAAGTCGCTCCGGGGACTTACACCCTTCAGGTTTCTTACATTTCTTACACCACTATTGAACTTACCTCGGTCGTAGTATCAGCAGGTCAAGTCAATGTTATCAATGATCTTCTGATGAAAGAGGATGCCTCTGAATTGGAAACCGTAACCGTACAGGGTGCTGCAATTCGGACCACAGAGAACGCCTTACTCTCAGTTAAAAGAAATGCACCAAATCTATTGGATGGAATCTCTGCAAGTACTTTCAGACAAATCGGAGATGGAGATGCTGCATCCGCTGTCAAGCGAGTAACCGGCGTTTCTATCGAAGGAGGCAAATATGTTTACGTTCGTGGATTGGGAGACAGATATACCAAAACTGTTTTAAATGGAGTGGATATTCCTGGTTTGGATCCTGACAGAAATACCATTCAGATGGATATTTTTCCGACCAATGTGATCGACAACATTATTGTTTCTAAATCCTTCACTGCCGACCTTCCTGCAGATTTCACTGGGGGTGTAGTTGATATTGAAACGAAGGATTTTCCTGAAGAAAAATCTATGAAGCTTGGAATTTCCGGGGCTTATAATCCTTCCATGCACTTCAATTCAAACTATATCAAATACGACGGTGGTAAGACTGATTGGCTTGGTATCGACGATGGTACAAGGGCAATACCTACTGACGGGAGAACGGACATTCCTTCTTACACAGATGTAGTCGGTAATCCAAGCAGTCCATTAGCATCAGAATACCAGAATATTTTAGGTTCGTTCAATAAAACGCTGGCAGGTTACCGAACAAACAGCTTAATGGATGTTGGACTGAGCTTTTCGCTTGGTGACCAAATCGCCAGATCAAAGACAACGTGGGGTTATAATTTTGCCCTGACTTACAAAAACGAAACGGAGTTTTACGAGGACGCTGAGTTCAACCTATATGCAAAACCTAGAGAGCCAAACCAAAGTGAACTTGAGCCTTTGGAGAAGCAATCAGGTGATTATGGTGTCAACAATGTGATGCTCGGTGGAATGGCAGGAATTGCCCTTAAGACTCAAGCGTCGAAGTTTCGTGTGAATTTTCTGCATCTTCAAAATGGTGAGTCAAAGGCTGGTGAATTTGACTTTGTAAATACCAACTTGGGTGCAAACTTTGAAGCAAAACAATACAACCTGGAATACAGTGAGCGCTCTTTGAGCAGTTTACTATTCGGTGGTACACATTATTTGAATGGAAGAGATTGGGAAATCAATTGGAAAATTGCTCCTACAATATCGACTATGGATGATCCGGATGTTCGATTTACAAGATTTAGACTACCAAATAATACCATATCGACAGAAGTAGGGCTTCCTACTCGAATTTGGAGAGAATTGGAAGAAACCAACTTGGTTGGAAAACTGGATTTCTCCAAAAGAATCAACGTTTTCCAAGAAGAAGGAAAGTTTAGATTTGGTGGAAATTATGTAATGAAAGACCGTGATTTCAATATTCAAACGTTCCAGTTTGCAACTGGAAATACTGATGTTTCCACTGGTGATCCCAATCAAATCTTGAACCCTGGAAATTTATTTTCAGCGACAAATCGAAACGGAGTACGATATAATCCAGATTTCATTCCAATTAATCCAAATGAATATCAGTCTAATCTGACAAATATTGCTGGCTATGCTTCCGCTGAATTGAATCCAGCGACAAAGCTTAAAGCAATCGTTGGACTAAGAGTGGAAAAATTCACACAGTTCTACACTGGTACCAACCAAGGCGCCACGATCGTTTTCGATAATGAAAAGGTTTTAGATGATTTGGACTTTTTCCCAACATTGAACTTGGTGTTTAACCTGAAAGAAGCTCAAAACATCAGATTGTCAGCTACCAGAACGATCGCAAGACCTTCTTTCAAAGAATTGTCTTATGCTGAAATCTTGGATCCGATCACCGGCAGAACCTTTATTGGGGGACTTTTCCCTGAGACTACGAACGGAGGAACAGAAGTTCTTTGGAATGGTAATCTGACTTCTACGCGAATCAACAACTTTGATATCCGTTGGGAATCATTTGGACAAAGAGCCCAGACATTTTCAGTGAGTGCTTTCTATAAGTCATTCGATAAGCCTATCGAAATCGTGCAGTTCCTTTCAGATCCAGGTTCATTTCAGCCAAGAAACGTAGGTACAGGTACGGTGTTAGGATTGGAAGTGGAGTTTAGAAAAGCCCTGACTTTTATTTCCCCTTCACTTGAGAATTTCATGTGGAATACTAATGTGACGGTGACTGAATCAAGTATCAAAATGTCTGAATCTGAATTCAGATCCAGAACATTATCTGCCAGAGAAGGAGAAACTATCAACGATACCCGGGATATGTCGGGTCAAGCACCTTACATTATCAACACCGGTATCTCTTACAACAATTTCACAAATGGCTGGGAAGCAGGCATTTTCTACAATGTACAGGGACCGACTTTGAACTTTGTGGGCTTTGGAAACAGAACAGACACTTACACTGTACCTTTCCACGCGCTAAACTTTAACTTCAATAAGTCTTTTGGTGCTGATGAGCGAATTCAGGCAAACTTTGGAGTGGAGAATATCTTGAATGATAAAAGAGAGATCGTATTTAGTTCTTATGAAGCACAGGATCAAATCTTCACCAGACTCGCCCCTGGGACAAAAGTTAAGTTTGGATTTTCTTACGCTTTCTAATTCGTGAGTTCAATAATTTCAATGAAGCCACCTGAGCGATCGGGTGGCTTTTTTCATTTCAGAGCTGAATGATTACTTT
>CAYUZK010000309.1:0-4777 GCA_964449625.1 uncultured Archangium sp. | reverse complement strand
GTGTTCGCGGGGGTATCGCCTCGAGCTGTGACGCGCGCGCGTGGCTCAGAGCCCCCCGCCGAGCACGTCGATGGCCTCGAGCACCTCCGCGCTCCGCGCCGCCAGGGAGCCGACGCGCCGCGTGAGCCCCGAGGCCCGTACGGCGCCGAGCTGCTGCGTGAGCACCACCAGCTTCGTCCGCTCCAGCGTGCAGGTCGGGTTGAGCCGCAGCACGGGCGGGCCGCCGAGGAGGTCGGCCCTCACGAGCGGAATGACGACCCGGGTCGGCAACGCCTCGAGGAGCTCGTGCTGGACGTCGACGACGTAGGGGTGGCTCTTCGAGCCGCTCGGGTTTCGGTAGACGTCGAAGCGCGCCATCACCAGCCCCGCTCGGCCTCGTTGAAGAGGCCGTGCCGCTCGGTGAAGCGCGCGTAGGCCGAGAAGGCGGCCTCGTTCTCCTCGAGCCAGCGGCGGCGGAGCTCGGCCCGGACCGCCTCGCGCAGGCCCTGCTCCAGCACGCGCGACAAGTTGAGCCGGAGCGCCCGGGCGGCGGCGACGAGCTCCGGGTCGAGGGTCACGTTCGTGGCGCGGCGGGCGGGCGCAGGCATGCGCAGAGCATGCGCGCATCGTTCATGCGCATCAAGGGCCCGCCAGGCACCACTGAACACACTGTCAGTGTTCTGCGCTAGAAGGGCGCTCGTGAGCATCGTCGTCGTCGCCGAGAAGCCCTCCGTCGCCCGCGATCTGGCCCGCGTGCTGGGCGCGACGACGCGCGGCGAGGGCACGCTGTCGGGCAACGGCTACGTCGTCACCTGGGCCATCGGGCACCTCGTGGGCCTCGAGGAGCCGGAGGGCATCGACGCGCGCTGGCGCCGCTGGAGCTTCGAGACGCTGCCCATGTTCCCCGTGCAGTGGCCGCTGCGCGTCTTCGACGCCACGCGCGCGCAGTTCGAGTGCGTGCGCCGCGCGCTGACGGCGAGCGACGTGCGCGAGGTGGTGTGCGCCACCGACGCCGGGCGCGAGGGCGAGCTCATCTTCCGCTTCGTGTACGAGGCCGCCGGCTGCCGCCACCCGGTGCAGCGCCTGTGGATCTCCTCGCTCACCGACGGGGCCATCCGCGAGGGGTTCGCGCGCCTGCGCCCGCAGCGCGACTACGACGGGCTCGCCGCCGCCGCCCTCGGCCGCAGCCGCGCCGACTGGCTGGTGGGCATGAACCTCTCGCGGGCCTACGGGCTCGCCTGCGACGCGCCGCTCTCGGTGGGCCGGGTGCAGACGCCGACGCTGGCGCTCCTCGTCGAGCGGGAGCTCGCCATTCGCGACTTCGTGCCCGAGGACTACCTCGAGGTCGTCGCCACCTTCTCGCCGCGCGAGGGCGCCAGCTACCGCGGCACCTGGCACCGCGACGGCCCGGGCGAGCACCCGCGGCGCCTGCCCGCCGACGGCGAGGCGGCCCGCGCCCTCGTCGCGCGCGCGCTCGCTGGCGAGGCGAAGGTGGCCTCCGTCACCGCGACGCAGAAGAAGCTGCCGGCGCCGCTCCTGTACGACCTCACCGAGCTCCAGCGGCACGCCAACCGCCTCTACGGCTACTCCGCCCAGCGCACGCTCGAGCTCGCCCAGGCCCTCTACGAGCAGCACAAGCTGCTGAGCTACCCGCGCACCGACAGCCGGCACCTCTCCACGGACATCGCGCGCACGCTGGGCCCCATCACGAGCGCCATCGCCCCGGCCTTCGCGCCACACGTCGCGCCCGGCACCGGGGAGCGCCCGCTCGGCCGCCGCTTCGTCGATGACGCGAAGGTGAGCGACCACCACGCCATCCTCCCCACGGCGACTCCGGCGGCGGGCAAGGCCCTCAGTCTCGACGAGCGCCGCGTCTACGAGCTCGTCTGCCGGCGGCTGCTCCAGGCGTGGCACGACGACTTCGCCTGGGCCGCCACGGAGGTGGTGACGGAGGTGACGACGCCCGGCGTGGTGGACCGCTACAAGAGCCACGGCACGGCCATCGAGCAGCCGGGGTGGAAGGTGCTCGACGTGGGCGCGGTGAAGCCGCCCTCGGAGCAGAAGCGCGCGCCGGGCGAGGCGGCCCAGGACGACGAGCTGCTCCCCGCCGGGCTCGTCGCAGGGCAGCCGCAGCGCGTGGTGGACGCGAAGGCCGTGCCGAAGCGCACGCGCCCGCCGCCGCGGCTGACCGACGCCACGCTCCTCACGGCCATGGAGACGGCCGGCAAGACGCTCGACGAGCGCGAGCTGTCCGACGCCATGAAGGAGAACGGCCTGGGCACGCCGGCCACGCGGGCCAACATCATCGAGACGCTGCTCTCGCGCGGCTACGTCGGGCGCGAGGGGAAGGCGCTCGTCGCGACCGAGAAGGGCCTGGGCCTCATCGCGGTGGTGGACCCGGAGGTGAAGAGCGCGGCCATGACGGGCGCCTGGGAGGCGCGGCTCCAGCGCATCGCCAAGGGCCAGGGCGCGCTGCCGGAGTTCCTCGCCGGCATCGAGCGCTACGTCGAGTCCGTCATCGGGCGCGTGCGCTCGTCGCCGCCGCCGGCCAACCCGGCGCTCCAGGGCGAGCGGCGCGCTCCGGCGGGCGGTTCCCGACGCAGCGCCACGGAGCCTGCCCCGCCTGCTGTCGGACGGGGCGACGGGGGTCGCGTCGTCGGAGGCCCGCCGACGCTGCCGAGCCAGGCGCCGCGCGCCGCCGCACAAGTGAGCTCCACGCGCCCTGCCGATGCCAGTGGGATTGGGCGGCTCCTGACGGGGCCCAGGGCCGACGCGACTCCAGTTGCCAGCGCGGGTGGAGCACCACGCACAAGGATGCCGGCCTTCGCCGACGAGCCGGGCGCTGACTCGACGCCTGCAGCCCGCGCCATCGGAGCGGCTCCGCGCGCGACGACCTCCGCTGACGCTTCGAGACCTGGCGCGACACCGGCAGCCCGCACCGTCGGAGCGGCTCGGAGCGCGAAGACCATCTCGACGCCTCCGCCCAGCGTGGGCGCGCCGGCGCGGACGAGTGCGCCGTCACGCGGCGTGGTGGGCCACGCGGACGGGTCGAGCGCTGGCCTCCAGGCTCGCGCCGATGACGCGCCGGGTCCGCTCACGCGCGCCGTGCGCCCCGCCGCCGCCGGGAGTGCGCCGCACGCCGAGCTGCTCGCCCGCTTCGGGCACGCCGCGTTCCGCCCGCACCAGCGCGACGCCTGCGAGGCGTCGATGGCGGGCCACGACGTGCTCCTCGTCATGCCCACCGGCGCGGGCAAGTCGCTGTGCTACCAGCTCCCCGGGCTGGCGCGGGGCGGCACCACGTTGGTGGTGAGCCCCCTCATCGCCCTCATGGAGGACCAGGTCGGCCGGCTGCAGTCGCTGGGCCTGCGCGCTGAGCGCATCCACTCCGGCCGGCCCCGCACCGAGTCGCGCCGCGTGTGCGCCGACTACCTCGAGGGCCGCCTCGACTACCTCTTCATCGCGCCGGAGCGCCTGGGCGTCGCCGGCTTCCCCGAGCTGCTCGCGCGGCGCACGCCCTCGCTCATCGCCATCGACGAGGCGCACTGCATCTCGCAGTGGGGCCACGACTTCCGCCCCGACTACCGGCTCCTCGGCGAGCGGCTGCCGACGCTGCGGCCCGCGCCGGTGATGGCGCTGACCGCCACCGCCACGCCGCGCGTGCAGGCCGACATCGTCGCGCAGCTGGGCCTGCGCCCCGGCGCGCGGCAGCTCATTCACGGCTTTCGCCGCGACAACCTCGCCATCGAGGCCCTCGAGGTGCTGCCGAAGGAGCGCCCGGCGCGGGCCCTGGAGTGGCTCCTGCGCCCCGGCCGCGTGCCGGCCATCGTCTACGCCCCGACGCGCAAGAGCGCGGAGCAGACGGCGCAGCTGCTCTCGGCCCGCCTGCGCGCGGCGCCGTACCACGCAGGCCTCTCGAGCGAGGAGCGCGACGCCACCCAGGCCGCCTTCCTCGCGGGGCGCCTCGAGGTGGTGGTGGCCACGGTGGCCTTCGGCATGGGCGTGGACAAGGCCGACGTGCGCACGGTGCTGCACCTGGCGCTCCCCGGCAGCGTCGAGGGCTACTACCAGGAGATCGGCCGCGCTGGCCGCGACGGGCAGCCTTCTCGCGCGGTGCTGATGCACCACTTCGTCGACCGCAAGACGCACGAGTTCTTCCTCGCGCGCGACTACCCCGAGGTGCCGGTGTTGGCGAAGCTGGCCCGCGCCCTCGACGACACGCCGCAAGAGGCCGAGGCGCTCCGGCGCCGCACCCGGGTGAAGGTGGACGACTTCGAGAAGGCGCTGGAGAAGCTGTGGATCCACGGCGGGGTGCGCGGCGTCACCGAGGACCAGCTCACGCGCGGCCACGACGCGTGGCAGGCGCCCTACGAGGCCCAGCGCGCGCAGCGCGTGGAGCAGCTCGCCCTCATGGCCCGCTTCGCCGAGGGCCACCGCTGCCGCATGGTGTCGCTCGTGCAGCACTTCGGCGACCAGGCCGACCCGGGCACGCCGTGCGGGTGCTGCGACGTCTGCGCGCCGGCCTCGTGCGTGGCGGCCCGCTTCGAGAGCCCCACCTCGGCCGAGGTGACGGTGATGGCCGAGCTGTTGGCGCGCCTGCGCTCGTCGCCCGGCCAGGCGAGCGGGCGCCTGTGCCGCGAGCTGCTGGGCGAAGAGGCCGAGGCGCGGCCGCGCTTCGAGCGCCTCGTGGGCGGCCTGGCCCGCGCGGGGCTGCTCCGCGTCGAGGAGGACGCCTTCGAGAAGGACGGCCGCCGCATCCCCTTCCAGCGGTTGTGGGCCGTGGGCAGCGGTGACCCGCAGC
>CAYUZK010000308.1:4312-4949 GCA_964449625.1 uncultured Archangium sp. | reverse complement strand
GAACAGGCGCAGGCGCGGCCAGACGCCGCCGGCCGAGCTCCCGCGCGCCGTCACGGCCACGCGCACCGGCCCGCCGGTGAACTTGTGCTGGGTCGAGACGAAGCCGTTGGACCACAGGTTCCACCCGCCGGTGGTGGCGCCGCCCGTGGAGCGGGTCATCGCCTCGGTTTCGTACGTCGCGCCGGAGCACGTCGTCGCCGGCGGAGTCGTCGGCGGGGCGGGCGTGGAGGGCGGGGTCGTGGCCGCGCACTCCAGGACGAGCTTGTCGACGTACAGGTTCCGGTCCTCCGTGGAGGTGCGCGTGTCGTTGTCGAAGGTGACGCGCAGCTTCCCCGACGCCCCGCCGGGCACGGTGAAGGCGTAGGCGGCCCAGGTGGGGCTGGTGACGGAGACCACGCCCAGGGTGGTGCCGCCGACGCTGACGGTCATGCGCGGCCACACGCCGGCCGCGACCGAGCCGCGAGCGGTGACCACGAGCCTCGACGCCGTCGCCGGGAAGGTGGCGGCCGTCGTCTCGAGGTAGCCGTTCGACCAGAGGTTCCAGCCGCCGGACGTCGCGCCGCCGGTGGAGCGGTACGCGGTCTCCGCTTCCCAGGTGGTCGTCTGGCAGGTGCTCGCGCAGGCCGCGCAGGAGCCG
>CAYUZK010000308.1:0-4212 GCA_964449625.1 uncultured Archangium sp. | reverse complement strand
CCGCAGTCGACGCCGGTCTCAGTGCCGTTGCGCACGCCGTCGGTGCAGCTCGCCGCGGGCGCGCAGGCCGCGCAGGAGCCGCCGCAGTCGACGCCGGTCTCAGTGCCGTTGCGCACGCCGTCGGTGCAGCTCGCCGTCGGAGCGCAGGCGCGGCAGGAGCCGCCGCAGTCGACGCCGGTCTCGGTGCCGTTGCGCACGCCGTCGGTGCAGCTCGGGCCGGGCGCGGCGGCCGCGAGGTGCCGCTCGAGCACGTCCATCTGCGGCTTGTCGGCGCCGCCCGAGAGCGGCTCGAGCGAGGTCCACTCGTTGCCCCACCACGGGCCCGCGGCCCACCACGTCCACCCGAGGTACACGTCGGCGTTGGCGTCGAGGTAGGTCAGCAGGTTCTCGAGCGCCGTGAGGCAGGTGGCGCTGTTGCCGACGGCGAACTCGCCGAGGAAGCCGCGCTTGCCGTGGGTGCGCAGCCACTGGGTGAACACCCCGAGCTGGGCCGCGCCCGCGGTCGCGCTCGCGCAGCTGCTGCTCGTGCCGGAGGAGTTGCCGTCGAAGTACTGGTGCGCCTCGAAGGCCACGTTGTTGCCAGGGTCGGTGATGGCCAGCAGCGCGGTGCTGTTGGGCGTGCCGTACCAGTTCTGCGCCCAGCTGTGCGCGCCGCTCCAGGCGTTGCCCGGCACGAGGATGAGGTTCGTCGCGCCCGTCGCGCGGATGGCCGCGATGGCCGCGTTGGCCGCGCTCACCCACTGCTCGGTGGGCATGTCGTAGGGCTCGTTCATCAGGCCGAAGAGCACGTTGGGGTTGCCCTTGAACTCGTTGGCCAGGCGCGACCAGAAGTCGGCGAAGTCCGAGTTGGGCACCGAGGAGGAGCCGATGAGCGCCGTGCCGTAGCGCGCGTAGTTGTGCGGGTCGAGCAGCACGATGGCGCCCTTGCCGGTCAGCCGCGTCACCGTGGTGCGCAGCCGCGTGAGCTCCGTCGCGTCGAAGACGGCGCGGCGCGTGCGCTGCAAGCGCTCCCAGCGGAAGGGCAGGCGGAAGGTCGTCATGCCCTTCGAGAGGAAGTAGTCGGCGGAGTAGCCGCTCGCGTACGCCTGGTCGGGGTAGATGTAGTTGGTGCCGTGCACGCCGGGGTTCGCGCCGGTGCCGTCGGAGCTGATGGCGAACTCCGCGCCGGCCAGGTTCACGCCGCGGTACGGCATCGGCCCGGACAGCGCGGCCTGGTTCACCGAGATCTCGCCGACCTCGCCGACGCCCTCGAACTCGGGGCCACAGCCCCACAACGACATGGCGCTGAGCGCCGCAAACAGGATGGAGACTTTCTTCAATGGTGCTTCCTCGACTTCGGGTGGAGGCGCACGAGTACCAAGCCCGTTTGTCGCGCTGCAATGTGAGCGGAAGTTGCTGTTCTGGGCGGAAGCGCGTGCGTGTGCGCGCGCTGCGGACACCGCGCGTGGCCTTCTGGTTGGTTGGCGGCGCGGCCGCGCTTTCGCGCCCTGACCGATCGGCGAACGCCGCGGCGCGCGCGATCAGCCGAGGAAGGCGACGAGGTCCGCCGCGAGCGGCGCTTCGAAGCGCACCGGCGCCCGCGTGACGGGGTGGGGCAGCTCCAGCACGGCCGCGTGGAGCGCCTGCCGCGGGAGCCGCAGCCGCGCCCAGGCCTCGGGCTCGAGGCAGCGCTTGCTGAAGCGATCGAAGTAGCCGGGGTCGGGGCCATACATCTTGTCGCCCACCAGCGAGTGCCCCGCGGCCTGCGCGTGGATGCGGATCTGGTGCTGTCGCCCCGTCTCGGGGAAGCAGCGCAGCAGCGCGAAGGGCGCCCCGTCGCGCTCGAAGCGGCGCTCCACCACGAAGCGCGTGCGCGCGGCCTTGCCCTCCACCGGGTCGAGGCGCACCGCGATGCGGATGAGCGCGGTGCCCTCGGCGATGGCCGCGTCGATCTCGAAGGCGTCGCGCGGGGGGTGGCCCTCCACCACCGCGAGGTACTGCTTGTGCACCTCGCCCTCCACGAAGCTGCGCATGAGCCGCTGGCAGCTCGCCAGCGTGCGCCCGCACACCACCAGGCCCGAGGTCTCGCGATCGAGCCGGTGCGCGGGGTCGGCCCGGAAGCCCTCGCCGTACTTGCGCTTGAGCTGCTCGACGAGCGTGTGGTGGTGGTAGCGCGCCGTGGGGTGGATGGGGAGGCCCGCGGGCTTGTCGAGCACCAGCAGCGCGTCGTCCTGGAAGACCTCGCGCAGGTGCTCGACGCCCGGCACGTCGCCGGGCTCTTCGCGCAGCCTCCGCCGCAGCTCGAAGGTGAGTCCGGGCCACACCGGCGTCGAGGCCTTGAGCCGCCGCTCGTACACCAGGTCCTTCTCGATGATCTCCTGCACGCGCGTGCGCGAGAGCCGGCGGATCTTCTCGCACAGGTACTTGTCGAGCCGCCACCCGGCGTAGTTCGGCTCGACGGTGTAGCGCACGAGCACGATGCCGCCCGCGCCCGGGAAGGCGGGCGCCTCGTCGCCGCCTCCGGCGTCGTCTTCGGCTTCGTCGAGCGGCTCCACGCCCGCCGTTTCCCACGAGGCGCCCCTCGTCGTCGAGGCTCGACACCTCAGCCGTGGCCGGTATGGTGTCGGCCGCTCATGCTCTCCTCCCTGTCGCTGCTCGCGCTCGTCGCGGCCGCCTCGCCTCGCCTCGCCGTCGTCGACGTCGACGCGCCCGACCTCATGATGGGCCTGGGCGCCCAGGTCACGCGCGCCGTCGTCACCGAGGCCCGCGCCCAGGGGCCCGACGTGCTGGGCCCCGAGCAGCTCCGCGCGAAGCTCGACGAGCGGCAGTACGCCCAGCTCAAGAAGTGCGGCGGCAACGTGGCCTGCGTCGCCCAGGCGCTCGAGGGCCTGGGGGTGGACCGCGCCGTCGTGGGCCGGCTCTCGCGCGACGAGCGGCACTACCTGCTCCAGCTGTGGCTCGTCGACCTGAAGGGGCTCACCGTCGTCGCCGACGTCGATCGCCGCATCCTCATCGCCGCCCGCCGCTTCGAGAAGGACGTGGCCCAGGCCGTGCCGCCGCTCCTGCGCGGCGAGCGCGAGGCCCGCGGCACCCTCGTGGTGCACTGCACCGTCGCCGACGCGCAGGTGTCGGTCGACGGCGAATTCATGGGCACGCCGCCGCTCACGCTGACGCTCAAGCCCGGCAAGTACGAGGTGAAGGTCGAGCGGAAGAAGTACCTCAGCGTCACCCGGCTGGTGGCCGTGGAGGCCGGCCAGCAGACGCTCGAGCAGGTGAAGCTGCTGCTCAAGCCCGGCGAGGTGCCCGACGAGCAGGTGGTGCCCACGCTGGCGAAGCAGCCCCGGGTCGAGGCCTCCCCGGCGCCGGTCAGCATCTCGGCCTTCACCTGGGTGGCTGGCGGGGCCACGCTCGCCGCGGCCGGCACCGCCCTGGGCTTCGGGCTCCTCGCGCAGAGCCAGGCGCGCGCGCTCGCCGACGGCTTCAGCCCCGCCACGGGCGTCTACCAGGGCACCCGGGCCGAGGCCCTCGCGCAGAACCAGAGCGCGCTCGTGGCCAACGTGGCCTTCGTCGTCACCGGCGTGGCCGCCGCCGCCACCGTCGTCGCCGTCGTGCTCGACGCCACCCGCGCCCCCGCGGTGCAGGTGACGCCCGTCGTCACCCCGAACGGCGCCGGCGTCTCGGTGGGAGGGACCTTCTGATGCGCCGCGTGGCCCTCGTCTTGTTCTGTGCGCTCGCGGCGTGCCCGGCGGTGAACCCCGACGCCGGCCGCTTCAGCTGCGCGACGGGAGCCGACTGCGGCGAGGGCTACACCTGCCGAGCGCAGTTCGCCGGCGGCGGCCGCTGCTTCCGCGTGGGCGAGTGCGCCGACGTCGAGACCTGCGATGGCGCCGACGAGAACTGCGACGGCCGCATCGACGAGGCCTTCCCCGAGCAGGGCGAGGCCTGCGCCACCGCCGCCCCGGGGCGCTGCGCCGTCGGGGAGCGCACCTGCGTCTTCGGCGCGCTCGCCTGCCGGCAGACGGTGATGCCCACCGACGAGCTGTGCAACGGCCTCGACGACGACTGCGACGGGGCCATCGACGAGGCCTTCGACTTCCAGGCCGACGAGGCGAACTGCGGCGCCTGCGGCGTCACCTGCGACGCCGGCACGCGCTGCCTCGTGGCGAGCTGCCAGGAGGCCGACTGCGAAGACGGCCTCGACCACGACGGCGACGGGCGCGTCGACTGCGCCGA
>CAYUZK010000307.1:0-4981 GCA_964449625.1 uncultured Archangium sp. | reverse complement strand
TGAGGCCCGGGCGGCATCACCCGCCTGACTCCAGCAGCGCGAGGAGCGCCTCGGTGGACACCTTCCCGCCGCCGTCGGCGGGTGCTTCGCCTCGAGCATGGTCCGGTAGCCCCCCTCGATTGCCGTCAGCACCGTGCCCTCGCTGGCGGCCCTCAGGGCGCCTTCGACGCGGCGCAGCGGCGCGAGCTCACCTTCAACCAGTGCGGCGGGGTGCCGACGTACATTCGAGGCCTCGTGCTGGAGGCCCTCACGACCGTCGGGGCCACCTCGCCGGCCGCGCGCTCTCGGGGGTGCCGCCCAGGCTCCACGAGGTCGACGGCGGCGTGGTGCGCGCACTGTACGTGCACGAAGCCGCGCCCCAGCTGGCCGCAGCCGAGGTACCGCCGCACCTCGGTGTGGACGCGCCGCGGGCCATCGAGAGGGCGGTGCGATCACCGCCAGCGAGTCGCGCGTCGCCGCGGACGCCAGTCCGGGCCGAATGCCAGATCTCTAGGGCCGCCATGTGACCAGTTGTAGGGTCAAGCGATTCGTCCCAAGCCAGGCCGGCCACCCCCAAGCAAGTGGAGCGTCTCATGTCAGCCCCCATTGACCCGTGGATTGCATTGTTGCGCCGCTCGTCCTCGGCGGCAGAGGCAGGGCAGCAACTCGGCCTGACCGAAGCGCAGGCGCAGCTCTTCGCCGACTTCCACCGGGCCAGCCTCGCGCAGTTGGCCGCCGAGCGGCGGCGGGCGACCCACCGGAACATCGCACGGGCGACCGTGGTCGCGCTCGCGGCCGGACTGGTGGGCTCGGGCGTCGCCGTGGCCGCGAGCGGCGCCTGCCCCAACGGTTACCCTTTCTGCTTCGCGCCGGACCAGCCCGCGCGGGCCTCCGAGGTCAACCACAACTTTTCTCAGATCAAGGAGTGGCTGGAGACCAAGGTCGGCTCCACGAGCTCGCCCAACGTCACCATCGCGAACAACGCCACCATCACCGGCACCCTCGGGGTCGCGAATAGCGCCACCGTCAGCGGCACCCTCGGGGTCACGAGCGGCGCGACCGTCGGTGGCACCGCCGCCCTCAACGGCAACCTCACCGTTGGCGGCACCTCGCGGCTCGGCCCCAGCGGGCGCTCCTTCGCCAACATGCGCTTCGGCACCCACGGGACCTGCGGCGACAATGTCAGCGTCGCGCAATCGGGCAGCTTCGACGTGGGCATGCCCGTGAACGCGAGCGCCGTCGTGCTGCTTACCCCCGGCGAATACGACAACAACGGCTGCACCACCGCGCGCGTGGTACTCGCCTCGGGGACCTCGGTCACCTACAACAGCTGGCACGATGCCGCGCTCCAGGCCTGCGACTGCATCCACTGGGTCGTGATCAACCCGTAGGCCGCGTCGCTCTACGGCCTCTCGGGCAGAGGTCGAAGCGATCAGCGAAGACCGCGGCGCGGCGATCACCACCAGCACGATCGAGATCCTGCGGAACAGGGCGGAACTCCTGCAGAACGGCTCGGAGCTCGGTCGCGCACGACGCGGCCGGAATCCCGCGGTTCCCTGAGATCGCTTCCACCCAGGAGCCGCTCGTCGGCTACCACCGCGTGGACGGCGCGGTGCTGACCGAGGTGGTGAGCCAGGCCAGCCAGCAGGTCTACACGCCCTCGGGCCTCGAGCTCTTCGAGGGCCTCGTCTACGTGTCGGACCCGGCGAGCGGCCGCATCTCCGCCTTCACGCCCGAGGGTGAGCTGGTGAACTGGCTCGACACGGGCCTGTTCAACGCGCTCTCGGGCATGGCCTTCGGCCCCGACGGCAAGCTCTACCTCGTGGACATGACGGGCGACCGCGTGCTGCGCATCGACCCGGTGGACTGAGGCCCGGGCGGCATCACCCGCCTGACTCCAGCAGCGCGAGGAGCGCCTCGGTCGATACCTTCCCGCCGCCGTCGGCGCCGGCCAGCACCCGCTCCACGAGGCTCCGCTTGCGCGTGTGCAGCGCCAGCATCTGCTCCTCGATGGTGCCCATGGAGACGAGCCGGTAGATGGTGACGGGCTGCCGCTGGCCGAGGCGGTGCGCGCGGTCCGACGCCTGGTCTTCGACCGCGGGGTTCCACCACGGGTCGAGGTGGATGACGGTGCTCGCCGCCGTCAAGTTGAGGCCCGTGCCGCCGGCCTTGAGCGAGACGAGGAAGAGCGGCGCGTCGCCTTCCTGGAAGGCCTTCACCCGCCGGCCGCGCTCCCGGGCCGGCGTCGAGCCGTCGAGGTACTCGAAGCGCACGCCGCGCGCCGCGAGGGCCTCGCGCACCAGCGTCAGGTGCGAGACGAACTGGCTGAACACCAGCGCCCGCTGGCCCTCGGCGAGCAGCTCGTCCACCAGCTCCAGCAGCCGCTCCAGCTTCGACGAGGGCACCGTGCTGTCCGGGTGCGCGAGCCGCGGGTGCGAGGCGGCCAGGCGCAGGCGCGTCAGGGCCGCCAGAATCTCCACGCGGCGCTGCTGCTCCTTCAACTTGCGCCGCGGGGTGTTGAGGTCGGAGAGCGCCGCGAGCCGCGCGTCTTCGTAGAGCGTCCACTCCGCCTGCGAGAGCGCCACCGGCACGCGCACCTCGGTGCGGGGCGGCAGCTCGGTGGCGACCGCTCGCTTGGTGCGCCGCAGGAGGAACGGCCGCAGCACCTGCGAGAGCGCCGGGGCAGCCCGCGGGTCGAGCTGCTTCTCGATGGGCACCGCGAAGCGCGCGCGGAAGGAGTCCCAGCCGCCCAGCAGCGTGGGGAAGACGAGGGCGTAGAGGCTCCACAGCTCGCCGAGGTGGTTCTCGAGCGGCGTGCCGGAGAGCGCGAAGCGGAAGCCGGCCCGCAGCGCGCGCGCCGCGTGGAAGCGCTGAGTGCCCGCGTTCTTGAGCTGCTGCGCCTCGTCGAACACCACCGTACCGAACGCGCGCCCGGCCAGCCGAGCGGCGTCGCGCACGAGGAGCCCGTAGCTCACCACCAGCACGTCGCCCGGCCCCAGCGCCGCCAGGGCGCCGTCGCGCTCGCCCACCTCGGCATAGAGCTGCACCCGGAGCGATGGCGCGAAGCGCTGCGCCTCGTCGCGCCAGTTGAAGGCCACCGACGTCGGCGCCACCACCAGGGCCGGCCCCTGCGCGGCCCGCGCCTGCAGCACCGCGAGCGCCTGCAGCGTCTTGCCCAGGCCCATGTCGTCGGCCAGCACGCCGCCCGCGCCCCAGGCCGCCAGCCGCAGGAGCCAGCGGTAGCCCTCGAGCTGGTAGGGCCGCAGCGTCGCGCGCAGCTCGGCCGGAGGTGGGAGCTCCGCGTCGCGGGCCGCGTGCGCGCGTGTCCGCAGCGCCTCCCACGAGGCGTCAGCCTCCACCGTCGCCCCGTCGAGGGCCAGCAGCTCCAGCGCCTCGAGCGCCGCGGGGCCGACCTCGAGGCCCCGCCGCGTCACGTGCGCGTGAGCCGCGAAGCGCTCGAGGTGCGAGCGCAGCGCGTCGCCGACGTCGAGCCAGGTGGTGGCGTCGACCTGCACGTAGCGCTCGGCCTGGCGCGTGGCCTCCACCAGGCGCGCCAGCTCCACGCGCTCGCTGCCGACGCTCAGCGCGCCCAGCACGCCGAACCACTCCGTGCGCTCGTCCAGCACCACGCGCAGGGCCTTCGCCGACGAGACGCTCACGGTGCGCAGCGGCGGGCCGAGCCACTCCAGCTCCGGGGCGGGCTCGAGGTGCGCCGCCGCGTCGAGCAGCGCCAGCGCGCCCTGGGCCGAGGCGAAGCGGAACGTGAAGGGCGCCTCCTGGGGCTCGGCGTCGTCCAGCGGCAGCGTCGTGAGGAGCGCCTTCGCCTGCTCCAGCTCTTGCGGCAGCGCGCGCACGCCGTGCACGGGCACGTCACCGCGGCGCAGGTGCACGTCGCGCGGCCCCGCGCCCGGCACGAAGGTGGGCCCGCCGCGCAGCGGCCGCACGCGCAGCTCCACCGTCACCGCGCCCGTGGCCTGGGCCTCGAGCCGCAGCACCGGCAGGGCCTCGGTGGGCACCGGCTCGCCCAGCACGCTGCGCGGCATCACCACCGGCACGTGCTCGGCCCACCGCGCCAGCGCGGCCAGCAGCGGGCCCTGCGCCTCGCGGGGAAAGAGCGACTGCTCCCGCGCCAGGGCGGCGGCGACGGCGCGCAATTCGTCCTTCACGTCGAGGAGCGTGAGGCAGCGGCTCCCCTCGTCCCACAGGAAGAGCACCTCGCCGGGCTGGCCGCGGCGCAGGCGCTCGAGCAGCGGCGGCGGGAGCGCGGTGCCCTCGAGGCCGGGGCTCACCCGCACCGCGTCGCCGCGCTCTTCTGCCACGAGGCCCACGGGCGCGCGCTCCACGCGCACCGGCCGGCCGGGCCGCTCGCGCAGCACGACGCGCGCGTCGTCCACCAGCGCCTCCAGCAGCGCACGCGGCGCGAAGCCCCCGGGCTCCGGAAGCAACGCGACGAGGCGCAGGTCCTCTGGGGACAGCGCGGCGCCGTGGAGCTCGAGCAGCCGCTGCCGCGTCACCGGCAGCCCCGCGCCGGGCTTTGGGCCGCGCGAGCGCTGGAGCACCACGGCCTGCACCTCCACGCCGCTCGAGCCGACGACGTGGAACTGGAAGGCGAGCGTGGGGCCTGTGCGCGCGGGCGGCGGCGGACGGGCCAGCACCTCGTCGAGCGTGTCGAGGGTGCGCGCCCACGCGGGGCGCGTGAGGGCGTCGAGGGCCTCGGGCGAGGCGTGGCGCAGCCAGCGGAGCGCGCCGTCGATGGCGGCGAGGCCATGCACGCACGCCGGCGCGCCGCAGGTGCAGGTGAGGCCCTGGGTGTCGGGCGCGAGCGTCAGCACCACCTCGGCGCGGCGGAAGCCCCCGCCGGCGCGCAGGGGCGACTCGGAGGGCAGCGTGTCGGTGAAGCGGAAGCCGGGCAGCCGCGCGTCGGGCACGACGGCCTCCGCCTCGGCCTCCAGCGTCGAGGCGGGCCGCGCGCCCGAGTCCCTGGTGGCCATCGAGGTGATGC
>CAYUZK010000306.1:0-4983 GCA_964449625.1 uncultured Archangium sp. | reverse complement strand
GGCGGCACCTCGAGGCCGGCCGGCGGGGCGATGCGCGAGCGGCGGCGGCGCTGGAGGCCGCGCGGCTCTTGCTCAAGCAGGGCCGCGTGAAGGCGGCCCGAGCGCTGCTCGAGGTGGCCTCGCGGGAGCCCGCGCAGCGCGCGGCCGCCGAGGCCCTGCGCGCCGAGCTGCTCCTGGTCACGGGCCAGGCGGGCCTGGCCATCGAGCACGCGCGCCGCGAGCTGGCGGCCCGCCCGGTCGACAACGCCGCGTCCCTGGGGCTGCGGCAGGTGCTGGGTAAGGCGCTCCTGGTGCGCGGCCAGGTGGCCGAGGCGCAGGCGCTCTTCGCCGAGACGGCCACGCGGGCCGAGGCCCTCGGGGCCTCCCAGGCCCAGGCCCACGCGCGCCTCAACGAGGGCGTCGCCGCCTACAAGCAGGGCGACCGCGAGCACGCCATCGCCTGCTGGGAGGCGACGCCGCCCGAGAGCCGCCCGCTGCACGCGCACGCCGAGGCGAACCTGGGCTCGCTCTTCGCCGAGGCCGGCGACTTCGAGCTGGCGCAGGGGCACCTGACGCGCGCGCTCGCGGCCTTCTCGCGCTTCGGCTCCCGGCGCGAGGTGGCGCTGGCCGCCAGCAACCTCGCGCGGCTCCACCACTTCCTGGGCGATCTCGACCGGGCCGTGGAGCTCTCGCAGCACGCGCTGCGGCAGGGCGAGGCGCTGGGCGACGGCTACCTCACCGCGTCGGCGGCCCTCAACCTGGGCGCCGTGGCGGTGGATCAGCGGCAGCTCCCCGAGGCGCGCCGGCAGCTCGAGGCGGCGCGGGTGGGCTTCGAGGCCCTGGGCAACGACGCCTACGCCGCCATCGCCGCGGCCTGGAAGGCGCGGGCGCACCTGGCGGCCGGGGAGCGCGCGCAGGCGGAGCTGGAGCTCTCGCGCAAGGTGGTCGAGCGCGGCAGCGCGGCGCTGCAGGCGGCGGCCCTCGAGGTCGAGCTGACGCGCTGCGAGCTGTGTCTGGGTCTGGGCGACCTGCTGGGGGCCAGCCGGTCCGCCGCGCGGGCGCGCGAGGCGCTCCTCGACAAGCCGGACCTCGAGGGGCCGGTGCGCACCTCCTTCATGATGGGGCGGCTGCGGCTGGCGGCGAGCGACCCGAGCGGCGCGCAGGCCGAGTTCCAGCGCGCGGGCCGGCTCCTCGAGGAGCTCGTGCAGCGCGTGCCGCCCGTGCAGCGCACGGCCTTCCTCTGCGTGCCCCGGCGCGCCGAGGTGGTGGCGGCCGTCGAGCCCGAGCTGCGCCTGCCGCGGGCCATGGCCTCGCTCGCGCCGCGGCTGGCGGTGGAGAGCACCCAGGGCCTGGTGGGCCGCGCCCCCGCGCTGCAGCGCGTGGCGAAGCAGCTCGAGCCCATCGGTCGCAGCAGCGCCACGGTGCTGGTGCGCGGCGAGAGCGGCACCGGCAAAGAGGTGCTGGCCGACGCGCTCCACGCGCTGTCGCCGCGGCGCCACATGCCGCTGGTGAAGGTGAACTGCGCGGCGATGGTCGAGGAGCTGCTCCTCTCGGAGCTCTTCGGCCACGAGAAGGGCGCCTTCACCGGCGCCGTGCGCGAGCGCAAGGGGCGCTTCGAGCTCGCCGACGGGGGCACCATCTTCCTCGACGAGATCGGCGACATCAGCCCCAAGGCGCAGGTGGCGCTGCTGCGCGTGCTGCAGGAGCGGGAGTTCGAGCGGGTGGGCGGCTCGAAGACCCTCAAGGTGGACGTGCGGATCATCTGCGCCACCAACCGCGATCTCGAGAGCCTCATCGCGCAGGGTCGCTTCCGCAGCGACCTCTACTACCGCTTGAAGGGCGTGATGCTCGAGCTGCCGCCGCTGCGAGACCGCCTCGACGACCTCCCGCTGCTCGCCCAGCACTTCCTCGAGCGCGTGGCGAAGGAGCGCAACGAGCCGGTGCGGCGCCTGTCGGACGAGGCCCTGGCCCTGCTGGCGCGGCACCCGTGGCCGGGCAACGTGCGCGAGTTCGAGAACGTCATCGCCTCGGCCTCCATCTTCGCCGAGGGCGCGGTCATCACCCCCGAGGCCTTCAGCCACGTGAGCGAGCTCCACGCGCTGCTGGTGGGGCAGCCCACCGCGCTGGTGGCCTCGGCGCCGGAAGTCGCGGTCGCTGCGCCGTCAGCGCGGGCGGTGGTGCCCGAGCTGGCGGCGCCGGCGCCCGTCGTGCCCGTGCCCACCGACGGCCCGCTCGACTACTACGAGCTCGCCCGCCGGCGAGACCTCTCGCTCAAGGACCTGCGCCACGAGGTCGAGATGCAGTGCATCCGCCGGGCGCTCGAGGAGGCCGGTGGCAACATCAGCGAGGCGGCCCGGCTGCTCAAGATGAAGCGGTCGCGGCTCTCGCAGATCGTCAACGGCGAGCTCGAGCTCAAGGAGGCGACCCATGGTGACGAGTGAGGCTGGGTCGGCACCGGTGTTGCAGAAGGGGTTCCCCATGAGGTTCGTGGCTGTCGTGATTCTGGCACTGGTGGTGGGCACGGGCTGCGGCGTCGGGGCCGACGAGACCTATGACGGGCAGACCCTGGTGACGGCGGAGGAGCAGGCGCTCGAGGCCGAGGCCACGGGCACCCGGGGCCAGGCGACGCAACCCATCGTGAACACGACGCCGACGCCCACCCGAGACCCGGGCCTGGTGGCCCTGCCGCAGGACCCCATCCCCGTGTACGAGGGGCGGCCGGTCACGGCGCCGCCGCCCGGGCCGCTGGGCCTTCCCGGCTCGATGTTGCCGCCGGCGCCGCTCCGCTAACGGGCTGACGTCTTCGGCAGGGTGAGGCGGAAGAGGGCTCCCGGCCCCTCCCGGGGCACGAGCTCGAGGGCGCCAGCGTGCTCCTGGGCGATGCGCAGGGCGATGGCCAGGCCCAGGCCCGTGCCGTGGTCCCGCGTGGTGACGTAGGGCTCGAAGAGCCGCTCGCGCAGCGCGGGGGCGACGCCCGGGCCCTCGTCCTCCACCTCCAGCAGCGCCAGGGGGCCGTCGCCGCGCACGCGCACGGTGATGGCGCCGGCGCGGCCCTGCATGGCCTCCTCCGCGTTCCTCAGGAGGTTCACCAGCACCTGCGTGAGCTGATCGCGGTCGACCGCGGCGACGACGCCCGGCTCGAGGCGGGCCTCGAAGCGCAGCTGATCATGCGGGCCGTAGAGGGCCAGCACCGGCGAGATCAGCTCGGCGAGATCGCACGGCGCGAGGGCGGGGCGCGGGAGCCTGGCGAACTGGCTGAACTCGTCGACGATGCGCTTGAGGCGGTCCACCTCCTCGAGCACCGCGCGGGCGCTCTCGGCGAAGAGGGCGGTGAAGCGCTCGTCGAGGGGCCCGCGCTGGCTGGCGGCCAGCAGGGTCTCGAGCGACATGCGGATGGGAGTCAGCGGGTTCTTGATCTCGTGCGCGAGGCGCCGCGCCACCTCCTGCCAGGCCGCGATGCGCTCGCTCGCCAGCAGCTTGTCGGTGGCCTCCTTGAGCTCGCCCGTCATGCGGTTGAAGGTCTCGATGAGGCCCTTGAGCTCGCCGCTGGCGTGGGCGGCGTCGACGGTGACGCCCGGCGCGCCCGCGGCGATGCGCCCGGCGGCCTCGGTGAGCGCCTCCACCGGCCGGGTGATGCGGCGGCTGAGCGCGAAGCCCAGCAGCACCGAGAGGAGCAGCCCGACGCTCGCGAAGCCCAGGAAGGCCTGCAGCACCTGGGCGCGCGTGGCGACGAGGTCGGCCTGCGAGAAGGCCAGGTGCACCGTGGCCACGTCGCCCACGGGCAGCGACCGCGCCAGCGTCGGCGGCGGCGCGGCCCCGGCGCTGGCCACGAGCGCGTCGCCAGCGCGGATCTCCACGTGGGCGCCGCTGAGTCGCGCGAGGTCGCGCGCCCGGCCCTCGCCCAGCAGCACTCCGCCCACCACCCACACCCGGCGCTCGCCGTAGTCGACCGGCCGGGCGCTCACCAGGGCGGGCCGCTCCACCAGCCCCTCGGCAGTGGAGAGGGTGACGCGCACCGGCACCACCGCGCGCGCCGCCGCGTCGGTCACGGCGAAGAGCGGGTCGCCGGGCTCCCCCAGGCGCGCCGGCAGGTGCCCGGAGGAGAGCGTGCGGCCCTGCTCGTCGAGGAGCGCCAGGACCTCGAGGCCGCGGGGTGGCATGAGCGTGGCCGCGGCGGTGGTGACGTGCGCCGGCGCCGGCTCCCGCGCGGCGTCGCGGGCCACGTCCTCCAGGGCCTGGCTCTGCGCGAGCTCGTCCATCGTGCGGCGGACCTCGTCGGCCAGCCGCGCGCGCTCGGCCTCCACCGCCACCAGGAGCTGATCGACACGGGCCTCCTGCTGCGAGGCCAGCAGCGCCGAGAGGTTGCGCAGGGCGAGCGGCACCACGACGGCGATCTGCACCACCGAGAGGGCGACGAAGGCGAGCGCGAGGGTCCAGCGGAGGCGCACGGATCACTCCGGAGAGAGGAAGACGTCGTCGAGGCGCGGCAGCCCCAGGGCGTCGCGGCGCAGCTGCTGCACCTCGGGGGCGGCCCGGGCGGCGAGGCCGCGCGTCACCAGGGGCACCAGGGGGAGCTCGGCGAGGAGCCCGGGCGCGAGCTCCCGCGCCCGCGCCTCGGGGTCGCTCGCTGTGCCGAGTTGGTGGAGCAGCGCGGGGAGCCGCGCCCGCTGGCCGGCGACGTCGCACCACAGCTGCAGCGCCCCGGCGGCCGTCGGCGGGAGCAGCACGCTGACCAGGGCCACCTCGCCGTCGGCCGGCGGCGCCGCGCGCAGCGTCTCGCGGGGCAGGGGCCGCAGGGCGAGGCGGTAGCCCAGCGGCTGGAGCTTCACCTGCAGGCGCTGGGCGATGGCGCGCTCGTGCTCGGCGCGCTCGTCGAAGCGCAGCGTGACCTCGCGCGCCGCGGGGAGGCTGGCAGGCCGGGGCGTGGAGAGCGCCGGCGCCGCGCCGCCGAGGGCCGGCGGCACGAGCGCGTGGAGCGGCCCAGCCGGTGCGCCCACGAAGAAG
>CAYUZK010000305.1:0-5005 GCA_964449625.1 uncultured Archangium sp. | reverse complement strand
AGGCCGCGGCCTGCGAACTTCGTGGTGAAGAACGGCTCGAAGATGCGCTCGACCACCTCGGGAGGCATACCCATGCCCACGTCCTCGACGCGGAGGAGCGCGTACGACCCCGCGCGCACGCCCGGGTTCATGCCCGCGTAGACCTCGTCGAGCACCACGTTCTCGAGGGCGATGTGGAGCGCGCCCCCCGTCGGCATGGCGTCGCGGGCGTTGACGCACAGGTTCATCAAGACCTGGTTGAGCTGCGTGGAGTCGGCCTCGACGCGCCAGGCGTCTGGGGGCACGGCGCTGGTGAGCGCGATGTTCCTCGGGAACGTGTCACGGGCCATGTGCTCGACCTCGCGCACCACCTGCGCGAGCGAGAGGGGCTCCCGCTTTCCTTCGTACCCTCGCGCGAACTGGAGCAACTGGCGCACCATGTCGCTGCCTCGCCGCGCGCAGCGCTCGATGGTCGCCAGGTCTTCGAGGCGCTCGGGGTCGCGCTCCCCCTGCCGGAGCACGTCGACGGAGAAGAGCACCGGCGTCAGCACGTTGTTGAGGTCGTGCGCGATGCCGCCCGCCAGCGTGCCGATGCTCTCCATGCGCTGCGTGCGCAGCAGCTGCTGCTCGAGGCGCTTGCGCTCGCCGATGTCGGTGTTGATGGCCAGCACGCCGTAGGGCAGGCCCGCGCGGTCGCGCAGGAGCGTCCACCGGCCCTCGACGAGCACGGGGGTGCCGTCAGCGCGGACCTGCTCGAGCTCCCCCGTCCACACCCCCTGCCGGAGGGTCGCCTCGTTGGCCCGGGCGAAGGCATCGCGGCTCTTCGAGTCGTGCAGGTCGCAGACGTGGCGGCCGATGGCCTCGTCGCGCTTCCAGCCGTAGAGCTCCTCGGAGCGCCGGTTCAGGTACCGCAGCCGCCCCTCGAGGTCGCGGACCTGGATGGCGTCTTGCGCGTTTTCGAGGAGCGCGGCCTGCTCGGTGAGGCGGTCCTCGGCCTCCTTGCGGTTGGTGAGGTCGGTCATGCCGCCCACCATGCGCACCGCCTTGCCCGTCGCGTCGCGGATGACGTGGCCGCGGTCGAGCACGTAGGCCCAGGTGCCGTCGGCGCGGCGAAAGCGGTACTCGCTCACCCAGCTCTCCCGCCCCTGGGCGATGGCCTGCTCGATCGCGGGAACGACGCGGCCGTGATCGTCGGGGTGCACGCGGGAGCTCCACGAGACGATGGTCGGCTCGACCTCCTCTCGCCGATAGCCGAAGAGGCTCTCGAAGCCCTCGTTCCACCACAGCGCATCGGTGGTGAGGTCCCAGTCCCAGATGGCGTCGTTGGTGGCGCGGCAGACGAGGCGAAAGCGCTCGTCGCTTGCCGTGAGCGCGTCGCGGGTTCGCCGCGCCTCCGACTCGTCGCGGAGGTACACCACGCAGCCGCGATCCGACGGGTAGGCGCGGCCCGCCAGCCAGGCGCCGCTCACGGTGTCCTGCACCGCGATCTCCTCGGGCGCCCGGCGCTGCATCGCCTGGGCGATGGCCTCGCCGATCACCTTGCGCACTCCCGGCGACAGCGCCTCGGCCAGGGGCGTACCGACGAGGGCGACCGCGGGTTTGCCGAGGACCATGGCGGCGCGCGCATTCACGTAGACGAGGCGCGCGTGGGGGTCGACGCTGAAGAGCGCGTCGCTGATGCTCTCGAAGGTGGCCGTCAGGTCGCTGGCGAGCTGGCGGGCGTGCTCTTCGGCGCGAAGCGTGGCGTCGACGTCGATGGCGGTGCCGTACCACTTAACGATGGCGCCGCCCTCGTCGCGCATGGGCAGCGCGCTGACCTGGTGCCAGGCATACCCGCCGGTGCGGTCGCGCAGCCTCAGATCGAGCCGGTAGGGCCGCCCCGTCTCGACGGCGTGGGCCCACTCCCCGGCGCTGGCCAGGAGGTCGACGGGGTGCGTCGCCTCGCGCCAGACGTCCGCCGGCAGGGCATCATCGCGCGCGCCGATGGCGACCGTGAAGGCCCGGTTGACGTAGTCGACGACGCCGTTCGGGCTGGCCGCCCAGACCACCACGGGCATGGCGTCGGCGAACTCGCGAAAGCGCCGCTCGCTGGCCTCGAGCGAGCGCTCGAAGGCCTTCCGCTCCGAGATGTCCTGCAGGGCGCCCTGCAGGCTGCTCACCGCGCCATGCTCGTCCATGATGGCCTCGCCGATGACGCGCACCCAGCGCCTGGTGCCGCGCGCCCCGACGAACTCGGCCTCGAGGTCGAAGGGCTCGCCCTGCGAGAGGCAGCGGCTCAGCGCGCCACGGACCTGCGCGCGGTACTCGGGGGTGTAGAACGCCACGGCCGCGTCGAGGTCGGGCACGCTGGCGCCGTCGATCTCGTGGATGGCGCGCGTCTCCTCGGACCACTCCAGGGTGAGCGCCGGGAGCGCGAGGCTCCAGCCGCTGAGGCGGCCGACGCGGGAGGCGAGTGTGAGCAGGTGCTCGCGCTTGCGCAGCGCGTCGTTCGTGCGCCGCTGCTCGTCGATGTCCTCGGCTACGGCGATGAGGCGCAGCGGCGTGGCGTCATCGCCTCGCACGAGCGCCACGCTCAATCGGCACCAGCCGGGGGGCCCCGCGCGCGTCAGGTAGCGCTTCTCGATGACGAAGCTCGCGCGCTCGCCGGCGAGGAGCTCGCGCAGCAGGTCGAGGTTTCGCGGGCGGTCCTCTGGGTGGGTGAGGGCCGCGAAGTCGAGCTCGCGCAGCTCGGCCACCGAGTAGCCGAGCATGTCGCAGTAGGCCTCGTTGGCGTCGAGGAAGCTGCCGGTGGTGCTGGTGATGGCGATGCCGGCCGCGGCGTGCACGAAGGCCTGCCGAAACGTCTCTTCGCTCGCCTTGAGCGCGGTCAGCGCGTTGTTGAGCGGGGTGACATCGTGGTGCGTCACGAGGACGCCGGGCCGGCCGTCAGGCAGCGCGAAGGGCGCCACCTCGGCGCGGTAACGCCGCTGCCGATCGGGCGCGTGGCAGGGGTAGTCGACGACGCCCCGTACAGGCGGCTCACCCAGCGCCGCGCGGATCGCCGCCGCCATCACCGGCCCTTCGTCGCCAGCGCCGCACGCGGCGAGGTAGCTGGCGCCCGGCCCAGGCGCGACGCTACCGCTCTCTTCGCCGAAGCGCCTCCACGCCTGGTTGACGAAGACGAGGCGCCCCTGCTCGTCGAGCACCGCCAGCTGAAAGGGCAGCGCGTCGAGCACCGTCGTGGAGGGCCCCAGGCCGGGCGGGAGCGACTGCTCGGGCCGCCGCAGGTCCGCTCCTGCGGACCCCGGAGGGCCGTCGTCTGCGTGTGAACCCACTTTGTTCTCCCGGAGTGGGATCGCGCGACGTCGTCGCGAAGATTGCGCGGCGGAACACAGCCCGCGCACCATTGAGCTGACGGCGAGGCCATGGTCCATGATCCAGCGGTGCACCGCCAGTGAGTCACTGGCCCAAAGGGCAGGGTCCGAGCCGACTCAGGCTCTCCAGCATCGACGGGAGGTAGTCGCTCGGCGCGCGCCCCGCTTGGCCGCGGCGCAGGCGGACGACGCGAGCGAGAGGTCCAGGCAGCCCAGCAGCCCAACGACCGGGCTGCGGCGGAGCTCCTGCCGCACCCGCTCCACCAGGATTGCTCGTTGAATCATGCCCTGAGGCGACCAAAACAAATCCGGAGGAAGCCTCCGGCTTTTCACGAGCTGGAGGCCCGGTCAGCCGGCGAGCGGGTTCGCGTAGACCGCGTCGACCTCGAAGGTGACGCCCAGCGAGGTGAGCTCGACGCGCTCGCCGGGGCCGAAGAAGTGGAGCTCCCAGAAGCCGCGCTCGTTGAGCCGCTGCACCTCGACCTTCCGCTCGGCCTGGCTCACCAGCACGTACTCGCGCAGCGAGCCCAGGCGCCGGTAGTGGCCGGCCTTCGCGCCGCGGTCGTGGGCCTCGGTGCCATCGGAGAGCACCTCGACGAGCACCACCGGGTTGGTGAGGGCGTTGGCGTCTTCTTTCGGTGACTCGACCTTGCCGCAGACGACGCTCAGGTCTGGGTAGAAGGACGCGCCCGTCGAGGGCACGTGGAGGCGCACGTCCGAGCTGAAGATCCGGCACGGCTTGCCGGCGAGGGCGTTCGAGAGCTGGGCGCCGATGGCCACGGCGAGGGCGCCGTGCTCGAGCGTGCCCCCTGCCATCGCGAAGACCTCGCCGTTGATGAACTCGTGCTTCACCTCGGAGGTCGCCTCCCGGGCGACGTACTCCGCGAGCGTCATGCTGAGCTTCGCCTGCGCGTTCATGCGTCACAGACTCGCACGGCGCGGCGACCCGAAGCCAGCCACGGAGCCCTCACGGCGTGCCGCACACCGCGGCGCACTCCACCACCGGCCGGAAGGTCGGCGTGCAGGCCACCTCGCGCAGCGGCGTCACCTGGCGCAGGCACGCCTGGCGAGCCGCCTCGTCGCCCTGCGGGTAGTCACACGAGCCGGCGCGACCCGTGGTGGTGCAGGTGTTGTTGTCGCAGTAGTCACCGCTCGAGGACGACGCCGGCGGCTCGAACGCCGCGCGCTCGAGCAGGCAACTCGCGCACAGCGTCGACTGCTCGGAAATATGCGCCATGCACGCGCCCGCGCACGTGTCGGTGCTGGCGGCGCTACACACGTCACCGACGCCGGCGATGGCGGGTTGGCCGACGACGCAGAGCGCCTGGCAGCGGGCGTCCGGCGGCGGCGCGCAGGCAGCGCAGAGCACCAGCGCAGCGAAGACGAAGAGCCGAGGCATCAGGCGTGCTCCAGGAGCGAGGGGAGGTAGTCGGCCGGCGCGGCGAAGCCCAGCAGGTGCAGCACCGTCGCGGCCACGTTGCCCAGGCCCGCCGCCGGCTGCCCGTCGGCGAAGCGCAGGCCCGGCGCCGAGGGCGCGTAGAGGAAGCACGGCACCGGGTTGACCGTGTGGCTCGTCTTCGCCCGCGGCCGGCCCTGCGCGTCGACCTGCACCCTCCCCGACTTCTTGTCGCGCTCGTACATCTCGTCGGCGTTGCCGTGGTCGGCGAGCACCA
>CAYUZK010000304.1:0-5033 GCA_964449625.1 uncultured Archangium sp. | reverse complement strand
CTTTCGCCGCGCACGGCTCGCGCGGGCTCTCGACGAGGCGCAGCGCTTCCTCTGAGCTCCCGCGCTTGAGCCAGCGCCGCCTCCCCCGCCGACTCGCAGCGGCGCCTGGCCCCGCGCTGACGCCTCCGCCGCCGGCGGGCGAAGAATGGCGAGCGCCTCGGGTTCACGCGAGACTGGCCGCCCTCACTGGAAAGGAGCGTGGCCGTGGCAGAGCCGAACTCATCGCCGATCGACCGCGCCCTGCGGTGGGCGGTGGCCAGCATGGCGGTGCTCGTGCTGGGGCTCGGCGTCGCCATCGCCTGGAAGGTCGCCGGCGCGCCCGAGCCGCCGCCGCCCACGACGCGACGCCCGCGCCCATCGCCCGCGCTCACCCGAGCGGAGGTCGAGCCCGCGCCCTCGGTGACCCTGACGCTCGAGACCGTGCCCTCGGGCGCCACCCTGCGGGTCGATGGCCACGAGGTGGGGTCAAGCCCCTGGCGCGACACCCTCACCCCGGGCGAGCACCGCGTCGAGGCGACGCTGACGGGCTACGCCCCAATGCGCCGCACCCTGGACCTCGCAGACGCCGGCCCGACCGAGACGGTGAAGCTGGAGCTCGAGGCGCTCGCCGCGGCAGACGCCGGCGTCGTGGCGAGCGTCGACGCGGGCACCCCGGTGGCGACCGCCGAAACGCGCCCGACGCGCCCGGCCGTGAAGGGCCGCGGGAAGCTGTCGCTCAAGACGACCCCGCGCGCGACCGTGTACCTCAACGGCCGCCGCATCGGCGACACGCCCATCGTCAACCTCTCGGTGCCCGCGGGCACGCTCACGCTGCGCCTGGTGCGCGCCGACACCGGCGAAGAAGCGTCGCTCGAGGTGGACATCTCGCCCAACCGCACCACGGCCAGGCGCTTCAGCTTCTAGCGGTCGCCGTCAGCCGGCGAAGGGCCGCGTGTGCCCGTTCTGGCAGACGAGCGAGCCGTCGCCCTGGGCCTTCATGCTCCGGCCGCACGCGCGGCACGACGGGAGCGTGGCCTCGCTCACCACCTTCGTCGGCGCGCGCTGCGGCTTGAGGCGCAGCAGCTCCTCGCGCACCTTGCCGAGCAGCTCGCCGCGTACGCCGCGGTACTTGGCGCGGATCTCCTCGAGCCGCTCCATCATCTCCCGGAACTGGGCCTCGCGGCCGTCGTCCAGCGTCCCATGTTGCTGTGCCATGCGCGTCGCTCCTCCGGAGGTCGAAGGCCCAAGACTGATCACCTGCGGCGCGCGCCGCAACGCCTACCCCGAGCGCAGATCCACCGGGCGTCAGGAAGGCCCGTCGGCGCGGGGGCCTCGGAGGCCGGGCGTGATCCACGCGCCTGACCGTTTCGGCGGGGCCTGGGCCGCGAGGCCGGCCCTCGAGGGTCGCCCCGGCGCTGCGCTCAGAAAGCTGCTCGCCCGCGACGAAGGAGTAGAGTGCGGCCCTCCATGAACGTCGTCTTCATCGCGCCCACCTACCCCCCAGAGATGCAGCAGTACACCCGCGGCCTCGCGGAGGTCGGCGTCAACGTCTTCGGCGTCGGAGACACCCCGCGCGGCGCCCTCCCCTCGCACGTGAAGCCGTACCTGGCGGACTACCTCCAGGTGCCGGGCATCCTCCAGGAGGAGGACGTCATTTCGCGCGTGTCGGGCTGGCTGCGCGGCCGCCGCATCGACCGCATCCTCTCTAACTGGGAGCCGACGGTCATCCTCGCGGCGCGGCTGCGTGAGCGCTTCGGGCTGCCGGGCATGAGCGTGGACACGGTGCTGGGCTTCCGCGACAAGCAGCTCATGAAGGAGCGCGTGAAGGCCGCGGGGCTGCGCGTGCCCTTCTCGTTCCGCGTGCGCAGCGAGCGCGAGACGCGCGAGGCCGCCGAGCGCATCGGCTTCCCGCTCATCTTGAAGCCCATCGCCGGGGCCGGCAGCGCCGACACCTACAAGGTCTCGTCGAAGGCCGAGTTCGAGGCGACGCTCAAGAAGATGCGGCACGTCACCGAGGCCTCCTGCGAGGAGTTCATCGAGGGCGAGGAGTTCACCTACGACACCATCTGCGTCGGCGGCACGCCCATCTACGAGAACGTCGCCGCGTACCTCCCCAAGCCCATCATCGCCCGCAGCGAGCAGTGGATCTCCCCGGTCATCATCACCGTGCGCGACATCCAGCAGGCGCGGCTGCGGCCTGGGCTGCAGCTGGGCCGCAACGTGCTCAAGGCCCTGGGCATGGGCGACGGCTTCACGCACATGGAGTGGTACCTCACGCCGAAGGGCGAGGCGGTCTTCGGGGAGATCGGCTGCCGCCCGGGCGGTGCGCACCTCGTGGACCAGATGAACTACACCGGCGACGTCGACCTCTTCCGCGAGTGGGCGCGCGTGGTGTGCTGGCACGCCTTCGAGGCCTCCACGACGCGCAAGTACAACGCCGCCGTCGTCTTCAAGCGCGCGCTCGGCGAGGGCCGCATCACCCGCATCACCGGCCTGCGCGACTACATGCAGAAGTACGGCCGCTGGGTGGTCGACGAGCAGCTCAGCCGCCCCGGCACCATGCGCCGCAACTGGAAGCAGACGCTCGTGTCCGACGGCTTCATCATGGTGCGCCACCCCGAGTGGGCCGAGGCCCACACCATGGCCTTCGCCGCGGCCACCGACGTGACGCTCTACGCCGGCGGGTAGCGGGCAGCTTCAGGGGAGCGGCACGCGCCAGGTGCCCAGGCCACACTGGCTCGACGCGGGGCCCGTCACGCGCGGCTCGAGCTGCTGGATGACCCAGCGCCCGCCGGCGAGGTACTGGTCGTACTTGAACATGCCGCGCAGCCAGAACCGCTGGCCCACGATGAAGCCGTTTTCGAAGCCGTCGATGTAGGGGTTGAAGTGCTCGCACACCGTGAGCCACGCCGAGCCGCTCGCCGTGTCGCGCAGCACGGCGCAGTTCTTCCCGTAGGGCAGGCCGCCCACCACGGCGGTGACGACGCCCTCGAGGGTGACCTGGCGGTTGGCCAGCGTGGTGCGGCTGGCCCAGAGCGAGGCCACGGTGTCGCGCTGCGGCGTCGAGGCGTCGGTGAGGGCCACGCGGGCCTTGAGCCGCGTCATCGCCGTGGTGGTGCCCTCGCCGCAGGTGCCCGCGTTGCGGAAGGCGAGGAGTTGGTCGAGGCGCGTCCACGCGCGCTGCCGCGTGGTGGAGCAGGTGCCGCCGGGGCCGCAGTCGAGCGTGATGTTGCCGGGCATGACCCACGCCAGCTCGCTGGGCGCCGCGTGGTTCAGGTAGCGCACGGCGGCGCACTCCTCGGCGGCGGTGAAGGCCACGCCCGCGTAGGTGCCGCCCGGGCATGCCGTGGCCGCGTTGGCCGCGTCGGGCGTGCACGGCAGGGCGGCCGCCATCCACCCCTCGCCGTCGGGGGAGCGGCCGAAGCACTTGCCGGTGATGGTGCTGCCCGCGTAGCCGTTGGCCCGCGAGTCGACCACCACGCCCGACGGGTGCACGAGGCGCACCTCGTCAGGTGACGCGGTGTTGATGCCGCCGAAGGGCACCACCAGGCGGCTGCGCGGGGCGAGCACGGTGCCCTCGGGCAGGGCCTTCGGCGCGGCACCAGCGCCGGCCACGTCGTCGACGAGCCAGCCGGCGAGGTTCACGCGGTCGGTGCTCGACGCGTTGAAGAGCTCCACCCAGCCCCCGGTGCCGGGCTTGAACTCGTTGATGACCAGCTTGAGCTGGGGGAACCCGCCCTCGTTCTTCGCCCCCAACGGCGTGCAGTCGATGGGGCCGGAGTGCCAGCTGCCGGTGGTGTCGGGCAGCCGCCCCGCGCAGCCGCTCCCGCCGCGCGAGATGCCGCCCACCTGCTCGTTGACCTGCGCGCCGCAGGCGCCGTTCACCACCGGCGCCGAGAGGAGCCGGCACTCGTCGATGGAGGTCGCGTTGACGCCGCTGTAGGTGACCCACACCCGCTCGCCCGGCCCCACCAGCGCGCAGGTGCTCCGCCGCCCCGCCGCCGCGCACCACGTCGCCGTCGGCGCGTGGCGCACGTTGGTGTCGGTCAGCTGCACGGGGCTCGCGCCCCCCACCACGTCGTCGACGAACCAGCAGCTGCCCGCGGCCTGGGCGAGGTCCACCGTCGCGGTGCTGGTGTTGACGAGCTCGAGGTAGCCGCCGCTGCCCGGCTTGCACTCGTTGACCCGCATCACCCCGAGCGCCTGGCCCACCTCGGCCTCGTCGTCGGCGAAGTCCTCCACCGCGGCCTCGTTCGGGCCACACCCCACCACGCAGGACACGACCACGGCAGCGACCACCAGGCGACCACGCGACATGAGCAACCCCCGAAGTCGCCTATTGTCGGGAGGTGTAGGTGCGGAGTTGCGTGCGGGCGACGAAGTGTCGTGGTTTCGGTTGGTTAGCTGGCCTGGCTGGGCGGCAGCGTGGCGAGGCGGCGCACGATGGCGGCCCGGGGCAGGGCCGCGGGCCCGAGCGAGAGCACCGCGGCGAAGTAGCGGGCCTGGGCTTCGCTCACGCAGTCGAGCTCAGCGGCCTCGCCGACCGACGACTCGGCCTGCACCGTCCACTGCTCGGCCCTGCGGATCACGGCTGTCGTCTTCCAGTGCATGCGTGCGCGCCCTCCCCGCTCTCGCGGAACAGCGGCGCAGCATGCCTGCAGCAGCCTGTAGCGAAAGTTTTCGGCCGGCGGTGGATCAGCCGGTGGGCGGCCCGCGGAGCTCCTGCTCGAGCAGCTCGCCGGCGATCTTCATGAAGTTCTCTTCGGTGAGCACCCCCACCAGCCGGCCGTCTTGCAGCACCGGCAGCACGCCGATGCGGTGCTTGCGCATGAGGTGGATGGCGTCGAGCGAGGCGGTGGCCGGCGTCACCGTGTGCACCGCCTCCTTCATGATGTCGCTCACCGCGGCGTCCTTCGTCGAGCCGCCGTTGGTCAGGTGCTTGAGCACCGAGCGGTATGACACCAGGCCGACCAGCCGGTGCTGCGCGTCCTCCACCAGCACGTGGCGGATGCGCTCCCAGCCCATCAAGTTCGCCACCAGCTCCACCGCGTCGT
>CAYUZK010000303.1:2815-5081 GCA_964449625.1 uncultured Archangium sp. | reverse complement strand
CTCCCCCCGACGCCAAGCGGGGCAGGAGATGCCATCGCGCATTCGACGGAAGCGTTGGTAGCTTATCGCGCAAGACGCGGTAGCTGAGAGCCGGGCCTTTCTCGGCCCCGCAGCGTCGCCGACGGCCGCCGCGGCGCCGTGAGCTGCGCCGCCAACGAAATCGCTCTCACCGGCTGAGAGACGCTGTCAGCGACCTTCGCTGCCCACTGCCGTGGACACGCGACACGCGCGCGCCTCCCCTTCGCCCACTCGACGTTGCACGAGCGGCCGGCCTCGCTCGCAGAATCAACCGCTTCGGGGCGCGCCGCCGCTGGCCGATGAACTGCACTGGCCCTCGTCGACCTTCACCGGCGCATCACCGCGCCCGCGCCCTCGACCTCTGGAGCCTCGACCATGCGGATGACTCGACTCGGCCAGTTCTTCCGTGACGCAGGAAAGACCCTCGCCCGCGACCCGCAGGTGCGCGCGGCGGCGAAGCAGGTGGAGCAGGAGCTCAACCGGAGCCTCCAGCGCCAGGTCGAGAAGGGCCTGACCCGCTTCGTCGACCGCTTCGAGCCGGCGAAGCGCCCCGCCGGCCTGACGCCGGAGCAGCGGGCCAGCAACGAGGCCTACGTCACCTCGCTCTACCGCGACCTCCTCGGCCGCGCGCCAGACGCCGACGGCCTCGCCGCGCACCTCGCCGGGCTCGAGGGTGGCAACTCTCGCGCGCAGCTGCGCGACGTCTTCTTGGGCAGCGACGAGTACCGCGCGCTCCAGGCCCAGCCGCAGCCGCAGCCGCAGCCGGCCCCCGCGCCCGTGCCCGCTCCGGCGCCGCCGCCGCGCAGCTACGTCGAGCCGGGCCCCGCGCTGTCCACCGTGCCGCCGAAGCCGGGCTACCTCGACGTGACGCTCGACCGGCGCAGCCTCGACGGCGCGGTGATGTCGGCCGCGCGCTGGGTGCGCGAGCATCGGCCGCAGTACTTCAACCAGGGCGAGGACCGCGCGGTGGCCTTCGAGATGATGACCGAGGTCATCGGCATCATGCGCGCCAACGGCTACGACGCGCACCGCGTGGTGAACCACCCCAGCTTCCCCATGGGCCACGGCAACCGCTACGGCTCCGACGCGCTGGTGGTGGAGGGGCGCATCTACGACGTCTTCGGCGCCTGGGGCGAAGCGGGCCGCGGCGACCCGCAGGCCCTGTTCCAGGGGCCCTACGCCCAAGGCCGCCTGCGCGAGTGAGGCCTCGGCCTCTTCAGAACTGAAAGTAGATGTACGGCTGCGCCTCGAAGGTGGCGACGGACTTCACCACCAGCCCCAGGGCCACCAGCGCCACCGCGCGCAGGGGCGGTGGCAGCCACGCGAAGACCTCGCCCAGCTTCGTCCACGCGTCGTTGGGCACGTAGTGGCTCACCGCCGCCACGCCCAGCGTCACCCACACCAGCGTCGACACGTTGGCCAGGCCGCCGGTGAAGAGCAGGAGCTGCTGAAAGACCGTCAGCGCGTGGCTGACGTCGTTGGCGCGGAAGAAGATGCGCGTGAGCACGACGGCCACGAAGGTAACGGCGAAGCCGCCGGCGATGCGCCACAGCGACGGCGCCTGCGGCCGGCCCACCCACCACCACCAGATGCGCCACAGCACCAGCAGCACGCCGTGGATGCCGCCCCACAGCGCGAAGCGCCAGTCGGCGCCGTGCCACAGGCCACCCAGCACCATCACCACCATCAGGTTGCGGAGGATGCTCGCCTTCGAGCCGCGGTTGCCGCCTAAGGGGATGTAGAGGTACTCGCGCAGCCACGTCGAGAGGCTCACGTGCCAGCGGTTCCAGAACTCGAAGAGGTTGGTGGCGCGGTAGGGCTTGTTGAAGTTCTCCGGCAGCGTGAAGCCGAAGAGGGCCGCCGCGCCGATGGCGATGTCGGAGTAGGCCGAGAAGTCGAAGTAGATGTGGAAGGTGTAGGCCACCGTCGCCACGAGCGTCTCCGCCGAGGTGAACTTCTCGGGCGCGGCGAAGACGGGGTCGATGAGGCCCACCGCCAGCACGTCGGCGACGAGCAGCTTCTTCGTCACGCCCATGGCGATGCGGTACAGCCCGCGGCCGCCGGCGTGCGAGGTGAGCCACGGCTCGTGCTCGAAGCGCTCGAGCAGATCGTTGCTGCGCACGATGGGGCCGGCCACCACCTGGGGGAAGAAGAGGAGGTAGACGAGGTGCTCGAGCAGCGTGTGCCGCGGCGGCACCAGCCCGCGGTGCACGTCGACCACGTAGCTGATGGCCTGAAAGGCGATGAA
>CAYUZK010000303.1:0-2715 GCA_964449625.1 uncultured Archangium sp. | reverse complement strand
AGGCCGTCAGCAGGTCATCGACGAAGGCGTCGGCGAGCTCCACGTAGCCGCGCGGCGTGAGGTGCACGTGGTCGGGGTGCGCCAGCCGCGGCTGGTGCGTGCGCCACACATGCATCGAGCCAGGCCCGCCCATGGCCGCACGCGCCGACCAGAGTGCGCAGCCGTGCTCCGCGGCGATGCCCTCGAGCTCCGCCATCACCGTGTCCTGCGAGCGGGCCGCCGTCCACGTGCGGTCCTTCTGGCGCGACATGCGGTCGGTGGGGGTGATGATGAGGCAGTCGGCCGTGGGCGCCGCCGACTTGAGGGCCACGAAGAGCTGCGCGTAGGCCTGCTTCATCGCCGCCGGGTCGAGGTTGGGCAGGGCGCTCTCGTTGGTGCCGTACCAGAGCACGTAGAGGTCGGGCGCGCGGGCCTGGAGCTGCGTGGTGAGGGCCGCGCGCTCGTAGCCGGCGATGGTGAAGACGGTGCTGCCCGGGAGCCCGAGCGCGTCGTACACCACGCCCGGGCGCTGGAGCTCTGCCGCGGCGCCCAGCACCATGATGGGGCCGGGGCCCTCGTTGCGCACCTCGAGGCGCTGCATGGCGCCGGGCGCCTCGAGCGGCAGCACCTTCGCCTCGTGCGTCGTGCCCGCGTCGGGGGCCTGGACCGTCAGCACCGGCTTGCCGTCGAGGCGCACCTCCATGGCGCCCATGTCGGGCGTGGAGACGTAGAAGAGCTGCAGGCGCGACGAGAGCTCAGGCTCGGTGCAGCGCGCGCAGAAGGTGAACTCCAGCTTCGCCTTCGGCTGCCCCTCGGCGCGCACGCCGGTCAGCGCCCACACGTTGTCCACCCCGCCGTCGCCGTGCACCGGGTGCCGGTCGCGCGCGTCGTGAATGGCCCACGGCCCCGCGAGGCTGCGGCGCACGCCCGAGGGCTCGAGGCGCCTGGAGGCCTTGCCGGCGGCGATGAAACCGCGGCCCGCGTCGCCGAAGCGGGCGGCGAGACGGCGTCGCACCTGGTCCGAGAAGAAGTGCGCCGCGGTGTGCGAGGCGCCCATCTGCAGCATGGCGACGCGGTCCGTCTCGCCGCTCGAGAGGAGGGCCAGGCGCTCGAAGATGCGGGAGAGCCGCTGCGCGTCGACGCTCTGGCCGCGCGTCACCGGCGCCACCAGTGGCGCGCGCGGGTCGGCGGCGAGCTGCGCGCGGGTGAGGGCGAAGTCGAGCAGGTGCCCCAGGAGGTCGCCGCCCAGCAGGCGCGGGTGCACCAAGTCGTCTTGCATGAGGCCCTTGCCCAGCCAGCGCTCGAAGGCCTCGTCGCCGCCGAAGGCGCGGAACATGTCCCAGAAGGCGCAGCCCTTCTCGAGGGCCGCCGCGCGGATGGCCTCCGTCACCTCGGCGGTGCCGCCGCGGGAGCTGACGGCGCCGCTCACCGCGCGCACGCCGGCGGCGAGCGGCCCGATGGCGAGGCAGGCGGCCGTCGGGGCGCCCGCGCGCACGCGGTCGATGAGGGCCTTGAAGGCCGTCGTCACCTTCTCGGGGGTGGTCCAGCCCTGGGCGCGCTCGAGGGCCTCGTTGCCGCCCAGCATCAGCACCACCAGCGCCGGGTCGCGGGCCTGGAGCTGCGCGGCGAAGGCCGCCTCGTCGGCGCGGAGGAAGACCTCGGCCGTCGCGCCCGGCAGGCCGATGGAGTCGTAGACGAGGCCGTCGAGCGCCTCCTCCATGGCCACGCCGTAGAGGGCCACGCGGCCGCGGGTGGACACGGTGACGGTGCGCGCCTGCTCGGGCAGGGCGACGCGCAGCACGTCGGTGGCCACGCCGCGCTCGCGCGTCGAGAGCTGCGCGAGGAGCTTGCCGTCGGCGCGCACGTCGATGACGCCGCCGCCGGGCTGCCGCAGGTAGAGCACGTCGGCGAGCTTCGCGCCGCGCACGTCGAAGCTGGTGCTGAGCGTCTCGTCGCCTGCCGCGAAGGCGACGCCGGTGAGGCCCAGCACAGCGGTGCGCTCCTTGTCGGTGAGGCGCTCGATCTCCCAGCCCTCGGTGGCCTTGCCGGTGCGGGTGGTGAGGCCGGCGTTGGGCGTGGGGCGGTCGACGAAGAAGAAGCCGCCGCCGCCGTTGCCGTGGCGCGCCTGGAGCCGCTCGCGGGCCTTGCCGGTGATGTAGTCGGAGGCGATGAGGCTGTTTCCCAGGTGCACCACGCGCACCGGCGTGCCGCGGGCCCCGGCCTTCATCTCGTCGAGGGCGGCGAAGAAGGGCTCGAGGGCCGTCTCTTCGCAGCCGCCAGGGCCCTCGACGCGGCAGCCCTCCTCGAGGTCGACGTGGCGCGCGCCCAGGGCCTGCGCGAGGGTCTCGAGCTGCCGCGCCTTCTTCTGCTCGGCGGGCGGCAGCGAGAGGAGCGCGCGCTCCACGTCGTCGAGCGGCGGCTCGTCGGAGACGTCGTCGGGCGCCGCGTGCGGCTCGGTGGTGGGCAGCGCGGCGAGCTCAGGCTCGGGCGGGAGCTCGACGGCCGGGCGCTTCGCCGAGCGCGGCCAGAGCGCGGCGAGGGCCGTCTCTTTGGGCTGCGAGAGGAGCGCGGGGAAGGGGCGCAGCGCGTCGGGCAGGGGCAGGAGCGAGAGCCCGACGGCCAGCGCGGCCACCAGGGCCATGGTGCGGCCCACGGACTGGTGCTGCTGCTGCGGCGGCGGCTTGCGGCTGGCGGACTGGACCGGGCGGGGCGCCGGGGGGCGTGGAGAAACGGACG
>CAYUZK010000302.1:0-5101 GCA_964449625.1 uncultured Archangium sp. | reverse complement strand
CCTCGCCTCATGCCGCGACGAGGCGGCGGAGGCCTTCGCGCGCGCGCAGCTGCGCTACGAGGCCCTCATCGCCGACGGCGCCCGCCCCGACGACGCCCGCTTCGACGCGGTGCTCGCCGAGCTGCGGAAGGTGCCCTCGACCTCGCGGCGCCACGCGCAGGCGCAGGCGCTGCTCCGCGGCATCGAGGGCGGCCGCACCCGCGTGCGCACGCCGCTCGCGCTCGCCCCGGCGGGCCACCGGCCGCCCGAGCTCGAGGCCCAGCTCGCCGCCTGCGCGCGCCTCGCCGTCCTCGCTGGCGCCGACGGCGGGGTGGACCGCCGCGCCCTCGAGGCCCTCGACGCCTGCCGCCTCGCAGCCGAGAAGCTCGAGCTGCGCTTCGCGCACGGCCCCGAGCACGCCCATGGCCCCGGAGACGGAGGCCACCCGTGACGGGCGACCGCGATCTCCTCGAGGCCCTCTTCGCGCAGCAGCTCGGGCTCGCACCGGCCAGCGACATCATGGCCGCCGGCGCCGAGTGGCTGGTGCAGCGCGAAAAGGGCGTCTCGCTCAAGGACGTGCTCCAGGCCCGGGGCGTGCTCGACGCCCCGCGCGCTCGCCTCATCGACGCCCTGGTGGACGAGGCCATCGCGCAGCACGGCGGCAGCGCCGCCCAGACGCTCCAGAGCCTGCCCCCGGCCGCGCAGCAGAGCCTCGACGGCCTCACCACCACGCTGCGCTCCGGCGAGTCGCCGCTGCCGCCCGGCGAGGGCGACGGCACGCCGGTCAGCGGCGCCACCGCCTTCGACAGCCTCGAGACGCCCGAGAACATCGGCGTGGAGGCGAAGGGCCGCTACAGCCTCGACACCGGGCGCAAGGGCCGCACCGTGGAGCTCGGCCGCGGCGGGGCGGGGCGGGTGGTGGTGGCCCGCGACCACTACCTCCAGCGCGACGTGGCCCTCAAGGAGCTCCACCGGGAGATCACCCAGAACCCGAAGTACGACACGCTCCACGTGCGCGGGCTCGAGGCGCGCTTCCTGCGCGAGGCCCGCGTCACCGGCCAGCTCGAGCACCCGGCGGTGGTGCCGGTGTACGAGCTGGGCCGCCGCCGCGACGGCACGCTCTATTACACGATGCGCCGCGTCCGCGGCCGTACGCTGGCCCAGGCCTTCGCCGACACCTCGTCGCTCGAGGGGCGCCTGGCCTTCGTGCCCGATCTCCTCACTGCCTGCCGCGCCGTGGCGGCCGCGCACCACCGCGCCGTCATCCACCGCGACCTCAAGCCCCAGAACGTCATGCTCGGCCCGCACGGCGAGACCTACGTGATGGACTGGGGCCTGGCGCGCGTGATGGGCCGCGCCGACCGCCACCAGTCCACCGTGCAGCTCGCGCCCGACCTCACCGGCGGGCGCGACCTGGGGCCCGTGGGCACGCCCTCGTACATGTCGCCGGAGCAGGCCGCGGGGCACCGCGACGACGTCGACGAGCGCAGCGACGTCTGGGGCCTGGGCGCGATGCTCTTCGAGCTGCTCACCGGGCGCGCGCCTTACGTGGGCCGCAGCCCCTGGGAGGTGCTCGCCGAGGTGCGCACCACGCCCCCGCCGCCGGTGACGAGCCTCGCGCCCACCGCGCCGCCCGAGCTGGTGGCCGTCTGCGCCCGGGCGCTCGCGTGGGACCGCGCCGGCCGCTACCGCGACGCCGGCGAGCTGGCCGCCGACCTCGACGCCTGGCTCTCGGGGCGCCGCGTCTCGGCCTACGCCTACTCGCCGCTCGACGTGGGCCGGCGCCTCCTCAAGCGCCACAAGGCCACGGCGGTGCTCGGCGCGGCCAGCGCGGCGCTGCTGCTGGTGCTGGCCTCCTTCGCCGCCGTGCGCGTGGGCCGCGAGCGTGACGAGGCGCGCTCCATGGCGCGCTTCTTCCTCGCCGACGTCGCCCCGACGCTCGCCAGCGTGCCCGGCACCGGCGAGGTGCTCGAGCAGCTCTCCACCAGCGCCCTCGAGGCCTTCGCCGCCACGGTGGACCTCGAGAAGGGCGACCGCGACGACCGGCTGCTCCTCGCGCGCGCGTGGAACGACCTCGCCCACCAGAACTGGCGCCTGGGCCGCCGCGACGCCTCGCGCCAGGCGCTCGCCGCGTCTCGCCGCCGCCTCGAGCCGCTGCTGCGGCAGCTCCCCGGCGACCTCGAGGTGCGCGCCGCGGCGCTGGAGGCCGCCCTCTGGGCCCTCGACCTGCGCATCGACGAGTGCGAAGACGTGCGCGGCGCCCTCGCGGCGCTCGCCGACGCCGCGGCGCGGCTGCGCGAGCTGGGGCCCCCGACGGCGCAGTCCCTCTCCGTCGAGCGGGTCATCGCCTCCCGCGGGGTGGTGGTGTACGGCGCCGTGGTCGACCAGCGGCGCTCGCTCCATCACGCCCGTCGGGCGCGGGCGCTGGCCGACGAGCAGTACCGCCTGGCCCCCGACGACCCCGGCGCGGCGGCGGCGACCATCGACGAGACCGTGCCGCTCGCCGCGCTGCTCGTCACCATGGGCCAGCGGGTCGAGGCCCTCGAGGCGCTGCGCGCCGCCGCCCGCCAGGCCGAGCGGCTCCGGGCCCAGCGCGACGGCCGCGATCTGAAGGAGTCCCACGCGGCGGTCCTCGCCGAGCTCGCCAGGGCCCTCGACCCGCGCCGCGACGCGGCCGAGTGGCGCGCGGCCCTCACCGAGGCGCGGCGCCTGCTGGGGGAGGTGCAGCGCACCGACCCGGGCAAGAACATCGTCCTCTACGACTTGACCGTGCTGGCGCTCCTCGACGGCGACGACGAGGAGGCCTGGACGTGGGCCGAGCGCATCGCCGCCATGGAGCTGGGCGCCGAGTACGACGAGGCCGTCATCGTCGCCGCCTTCGCCACCGGCCGCGACGCGCTCGTGCGCGAGAAGGCCCTCGAGGGCAACTCGGGCTCGCCCGCCGCCGCCGCGCTGTGGGCTGCCCTCACCGAGGCGCTCGCCGGCCACCGCGCCCTCGCCCGCGAGCACCTCGCGCGCTGCGAGGCCCTGCGCTGCGGCGAGAAGGTCGTCTGGCTCCCGGGCATGCTCGAGCGCCGCCTTTCCGGCCGCGACGACGCCGTCGCGCGCACGCTCCTCGAGCTGGCGAAGGCCCACCCCGTGGCCACCACCGACGGCCGGCTCCTCGGCGACGCGCTCCGGCGCTTCTCTTCGAGCCTGGAGGCGCCCCCGTGAGCGCCCCGGCAGAAGGCGCCCGCCCGGGCGACATGCTCTTCGCCGTGCTGGGCGTGCAGCTGGGCTACCTCTCGCCCGAAGACGCCCTCTCGGCTGCGCGAGAGCTGACGCTGCCCGGCGAGGCGCGGGGCATGGCCGAGCTCCTCGTCAGCCGCGGCGTGCTCGACCGCGCGCGCGCGCAGGTGCTGGCGCGGCTGGCGGAGCGGGCCGTGAGCCAGGGCGGCGGCGACGCCTCCGAGACCCTGCGGCTGCTCCCGGCCGACGTGCGCGAGCTCGCCGCGCGCTCCACCGAGGTGCCGGCCCTGGTGGCCGCGCCCCCCGCGCTCGGCGAGCGCCTCGTGCCCGAGCAGCCCCACCGCTACTTCGCCGCGCCCCGCGCCGACGAGCCGCCGCAGCGCCTGGGCGAGGGCGACTTCGCCGCGGTGGTGCTGATGCACGACACGGTGCTGGGCCGCGACGTCGCGTGGAAGGAGTCGCGCGCCGCCACGGCGGAGGCCTGGGCTCAGCTCGCCGCCGAGGCCCGGCAGGCCGCGCGCCTCGACCACCCCGCCGCCGCGCCGGTGTACGAGCTGGGGCGCGGCTCCGACGGGGCGCCCTACGTGACGATGCGGCGGGTGACGGGGCGCACGCTGGCCCAGGCCATCACCGAGGCCCGGAGCCTCAACGAGCGCCTCGCGCTCCTGCCGGTGTTCCACACCGTGTGCCGCTGCGTCGCCGTGGCGCACGAGCAGAAGGTGACGCACCGCTCCCTGTCCTGCGCGGCGGTGACCCTGGGGCGCTTCGGCGAGGTCTACCTGCTGGGCTGGGGGCCGCCGCTCGACGACGAGGCCGCCGAGGCCGCAGACGTGAGGGCCCTGGGCGCGATGCTTCACGAGCTGGCCACCGGGCTCCCACCGCCGGTGATGGGCGAGCTCCCCGCCCGCGACGTGCCCGCCGACCTGCGCACCCTCATGCGCGAGGCGCTCAAGGGCACCATCACCTCGGCGGAGCGGGTGGCGAGCGACGTGCAGGCCTTCATCGAAGGGCGGCGCGTGGGGAGCCACCACTACTCGTCGCTCCAGCTGGTGCGCCGCTCGCTGGTGCGCAACCGCGCCTTCTGGAGCGTCGCCGCCCTCGCGGTGCTCCTGGCCCTCGGCGGCGCGGCCTTCTTCACCGGGCAGGTGGGTGAGGAGCGCGACCGCGCGCGCCTCTTCGCGAGGCGCTTCCTCGACGACATCGCGCTGCGGCTGCACGCCCAGCCCGGCGTCGAGCCGCTCCTCGAGCAGGTGACGCAGGCGGCGCTCCGGCACTACCAGCGCACGAGCGAGCTTCACCGGCTCCCGCCCGACGAGCGCATGCGCGTCGCCCGGGCCATGGCGCGGCTCGGCGGGGTGTCGGTGTCGCTGCGCCGCGCCGAGGAGGCGGAGGGGAGCCTCGCCTTCGCCGCCGTGCTCGCGGGCGAGCTGCTGGAGGACGCGCCGGACAACGTCGACGCGCACCTCGTGCTGGCCCAGGTGGCCCTCGGCCGCGCCGCGACGCCGGGTCCTGCGCAGCTCGAGCAGGCGCAGCGCGCCGCCCAGGCCGCCGACCGCGCTCTCGCCCTGCGCCCCGACTCGGGGGAGGCGCGGGCGCTGGCTGCCCGGGCCCGTGTGGTGGAGGCCACGGCCGCCGGCGGGCCGGGCGACGCCCTCTTCGACGACGCCCTGCGCCTGCTCGAGGGCGGGCCTGCGGACAGCGTCGAGGTCCTCGAGGCCCGGGCGGCAGCGCTCCACGCGCGGCTCGTGCACCGCTGGGCGGGCCTCGACGACGCCCGGCGGCGCGTAGGCGGTGAAGCCCTTGGCGCCGACGTTGATCTTTCTCGAGTAGGGGGCGTCACTCAAAACAAGGACTTCGCGGACGCCCCCGGCAATTGCCCTGGTGTCAATTTCAG
>CAYUZK010000301.1:0-5212 GCA_964449625.1 uncultured Archangium sp. | reverse complement strand
GGAGGTCATCGCCGCGAAGGACATCAACGCGGCCTACGAGCGCATGCTCCGGAGCGACGTGCGCTACCGCTTCGTCATCGACGCCAGCACCCTGAAGGCATGAGGTCGGCCCTCACGCTGGTGCTGCTGCTGGCGGCGCCCGGCTGGGCCAACCTCGCGGCGGCGCGGCACCGGCCGGCCATCGCCGGGAGCGTGTGGACCGCCGGCACGCACCTGCGCGTCGCCTCGGAGCAGCTCGACATCACCTGCGTCGAGGTGGCCGACGCACCCGCGTGCACCTTCGTGGCGAGCTACGCGGTGCACAACGACACGGACACGGCGCAGGCCACCGTGGCGGCCTTCGTCGGCGAGCGCGCGCGCGACGTGCAGCTCTCCTTCGCCGGCGCGCGGGTGGACCGCGAGCTGTCCGCCGACGAGCTCACCGCGCTGTCGCTGGTGCCGGGCGCCCGGCGCGGGGGGCTGCGGCGCGGCGCGAACCTCTCGCTGGCGCCCGGCGCGAGCGCGGCGCTGGTGGCGCAGGGGCGCCTCGAGCCCGAGCGCTTCGTCCGGCCCTCCTACGCGAAGGCGGCGCTCTGGGCGCGGCACCCGGTGCTGGGCTCGGAGGTGCCCCGCTCCCACGCCTTCACCCTCGAGTACGTCATCGCGCCCATCCGCACCTGGGGCGGCGGCGCCTCGCCCCCGCGCGTGGCCGTGACGCTGACCGTGCCCCGCCGGTGGGCCCTGACCGTCTTCCTGCGCCGGCCCGCTGTGGAGCGTGAGCCCGGACCGCTCGACCCCTCGCCGGGCCTCACCACCGAGCGCGGCGACGCGCGCGTGCACGCGGTGGAGCTCGACAGCGCCGAGGTAGACACGCTCGAGGTCGAGCTGACGCTGCCCAGGCGCGTGCTGCACCACGGTGGGCCCTTCGCGGCGCTCGGCGGTACCTTCGGGCCCGCGGGTGGCCTCCGCGCGCGGCTCGGCTACGAGGTGGCGGCGCCGGCGTGGTTCCTCTGGAGCGTCGCCGCGGAGACGGACTTCCAGCGGCTGCTGCAGCTCGCCGCCGTGGCCGAGGCCGCGACGGAGCTGGTCCTCTTCATCCCCTCCGTGTCGCTCGGGCTCGGGGTGCCGGTGCGCGTGCTGCCCGAGGTGCAGGTGGGCGCCCGGGCGCAGCTCACCCTGCAGTGGCCCTACGGAGGCCTGGTGACGTCGGTCGACGTCTTCCCCGGGGCGCGCGACGTGGTGCAGGTGTCGCTGCTGGCGCGCGTGTCGCTATGAGCGTCACGCGAACCAGTCTTCGAGGCGGAGGGCCGCGAAGGGCTCGAAGTCGCGCAGGTTGCGCGTGACGAGCGTCAGCCCATGTCGCACCGCGACGGCGGCGATCGCCCCGTCCACGAAGCTGGTCACCCGGCCCTGGGCCTCGAGGCGCGCGCGCTCGGCGCCGTGGAGGCTCGCGGCCTCGGCGTCGTAGGGCAGCACCTCCATCGTCGCGAGCACGACCTCGCTCAAGTACCGCTCGAGGCGCGTTCGCCGCGCAGAGGCCGAGAGCCGGCTCACGCCGTAGATCAGCTCGTGCGCCGTCAGCGCCGAGATGAAGAAGCGCGCCTCGGGCGCCCGCAGGCGCGCCATCACGCCGGGGTGCGGTGTTGGCTTGAGCGGCTCCGAGACGACGTTGGTGTCGAGCAGCCAGCGACCGCTCACCAGGCCGCGCTCCGCCCCGGGCTGTCGTCGCGCAAGTCTTCGAGCACCTCGGCGTCACCGCCGTCGGCCTCGACCTGCTGCCGGTACGCCGCGAGCGCCTGGGCGAACGACGGTCGGCGCGACTGCAGCGCCGCCTCGAGGAGCGCCAGCGCGTGCTGGTTCATGCTGCGCCGGTGCGCCTCCGCGTCAGCGCGGAGCTGGTCGAGGAGCGCCTCGGGGACCTGTTTGAGCGTGAGCGTAGACACGCCCGCAAGTGTATCCATCATGGAACCATTTCGGAACCACCGGTAAGCCCATTGAATTACTCAGGAAACTTGCGTCACAGCCGCTCGTACAGCCGCTCGTACTGCTTCACCTGGTGCTCCCACGAGAAGTCCCGGGCCATGCCGTTCTGCTGCACCTGCCGGTAGGCGACGCGGTCGCGGTAGAGCTTGAGGGCGCTCGTCATCGCCCAGTACACGGCCGCCTGGTCGTAGCTGTCGAAGACGATGCCGGTGCCGGTGTGCTGCGGCGGGTTCCACAGCTCCACGGTGTCGGCCAGGCCGCCCGTCTTCCGCACGATGGGCACGGTGCCGTACTTGAGCGAGTACATCTGGTTGAGCCCGCACGGCTCGTAGCGCGAGGGCATCAGGAAGAAGTCCGAGCCCGCTTCGATCCAGTGCGCGAGCTCGTTGTCGAAGCCGTTGTGGAAGCGCACCTGCGCCGGGAAGCGCGCGCGCAGCTCGTGGAACATGCGCTCGAAGCGCCGCTCGCCGCTGCCGAGCACCACGAGCTGGAAGCGCTCCCGCGAGAGCAGCGCGGGCAGCACGCCGGGCAGCAGGTCGAAGCCTTTCTGCCCCGCCAGCCGCGAGACGATGCCGAAGAGCGGCACCCCCGGCACCACCGGCAGCCGCGCGCGCTGGAGCAGCGCCTGCTTCATGGCCTCCTTGCCCTCGAGGTGCGCGGGCGAGAAGTGGTGGGGAATGAGCCGGTCCTTCTCGGGGCTCCACTCGTCGTAGTCGACGCCGTTCAAGATGCCCTGCACCGCGTTGCCGCGCAGGTTGAGGAACGGGTCGAGCCCCACGCCGTGCTCCGAGGAGCGGATCTCCCGCGCGTAGGTCGGGCTCACCGTGGTGATGGCGCTCGCGTAGAGGATGCCGTGCAGCAGGAAGTTGATGCGCCCGTCGCGGAGCTGGTCCTGGTGCAGCAGGTGCAGCGAGTCGTTGATGCCCAGGTCGCCCGCGACGCCCGAGGGGAACATGCCCTGGTAGTTCAAGTTGTGAATCGTCAGCACCGTCTTCGCGCGGCCGAAGATCTGCCCGTCCCACGCGAAGCGCGTCTTGAGCAGCAGCGGCACCAGCGCCGTCTGCCAGTCGTTGCAGTGCACGACGTGCGGCGCGAAGCGCATGCGCTGGCAGAACTCGAGGGCCGCGAGCTGCAGCACCAGGAAGCGCGCGTGCTCGTCGCCGTCGTGCGTGTAGAGGCCCTGGCGGCCGTAGAGCGCCGGGCAGTGCACGAAGAACACCTCCATCGGGCTCTGCGGCAGCTGCGCCGCGTGCAGCGTGACGTCGTAGCTGCGGCCCCCCACGGGGATGCGCAGCGGCGGCACCGACTCCACCCGGCGGAACTTCGTCTTCTTCTGGTCGATGCGCGCGTAGAGCGGCATGAACACGCGCACGTCGTGGCCACGGCGGTTCAGCGCCCGCGGCAGCGCCGCCGACACGTCACCCAGGCCACCCGTCTTCGCGAACGGCGCCACCTCGGAACTCAAGAACAGGATGTTCACGGCCGGCGCTCGTAGCACGTCCACCCGGGGCGTATGGTGCGCCGCATGACGCCCGCACTCTTCGCCGCGCTGCTCGTGCTCTCGAAGCCGCCCGCGAAGGACCAGGACGACCCCCCGGCGCCCGAGCAGACCTGCGAGGTCGACCCGAAGGCCCTGCGGCCCCAGTTCGCCGCGAAGCTGCCGAAGGGCTTCAAGCTCGTCTCCACCAGGAAGGCCAAGCGCACGCTGACGCAGGTGCTCAAGCTGCCCGACGGCTTCGAGGTGACGCTCACGCTCGGCGGCTGCGAGCACCTGGGCTTCCGCTTCGACCTCAAGGGCGGCACCCTCACCCCGAAGACCGTCGGCGCCGAGCTCGTCGCCGTCAGCCGGCGCGTGCTCCCTTCGCTGCCCATGGCGAAGGACGCCTTCGCCACGCCCGCGACCATCCTCAAGGCCCTCGAGGACTCCACCATCTCGCAGCTGCCCGCCACGCTCCCCTGCGGCGAGGCGACCTGCCAGCTCGCCATCGCCGCCGAGCCCGAGAAGCCGAAGGGCAAGGCCCCGAAGAAGGGCGCCCCGCCCCAGGAGCCCGCCGGCATCCTGAGCCTCACCTACGACTTCCCGCTCTGACGCAACCCCTCGTCTTGACTCGGCGCAAGCCGAGCTGAGCCGTGCGCGGGGCCTCGAGACACTGGGCCCTCATGCGGCGAACGTGCGGTCTGCTCCTCCTGCTTCTCCCGACGCTGGCCGTGGCACAGCAGGCCACGCCGGCCGGGGCCCTCACCGCGGAGCACTGCGGACGGCGCCTCTCGATGACGCTGGGGCTCTACTGGCGCACGCAGGCGCTGGGCGCCGAGCCGCAAGCGCGCGTGCGGGAGCTCCTCGCGAGGCCGGAGGTGGTGCGCACCTTCGCCAGCTTCATCAACTCGCGCTTCAACGACCAGCCCGCCGACCGCCCGGAGCAGGACCCCGGGGTGGCGATGGTTCGCTACGTCCTCACCAACGACCTGCCCTGGCGCGACGTCTTCTCAGGGCGCGTCACCTTCACCGGCGGCGGCACGCCCACCGTCACCGCTGACCCGGCCCAGCCGGCGCTCGGCTACTTCGGCTCGGCCGCCTGGCTCAAGCGCTACCAGGGCAACGAGCCCGACGGGTGGCTGCTGACGGCCGCGTACCGCACCTTGCAGAACACCACGGGCCTCACGCTCGAGCCCTCGCCCGACAACGGCGGCGACGACTCGGCCACCACCGGCCGCGAGCGCGCGGCGTGCCGCAGCTGCCACTTCGACTCGCCCTACGCCCTCGACGCGGTGGCCCGGCTGCTGCCCGTGCGCCAGGGCTCCGGCGGGAGCGCGAAGGTGGTGAAGGTGCCGGTGACGCCGCAGGTGCTCTTCAACGGCCTCACCGTCGAGAGCCACGAGCAGCTCGTGGAGCGCCTCGTCACCGGCGACCACTTCACCTTCTGGAGCTGCCGGCTGGCCTTCGAGTTCGTCTTCGGCCGCCCGGAGAATGCCTGCGAGGCGCCGCTCTTCGAGCAGTGCGCCGCGGCCTTCGAGCAGTCGGGCCGCATGCAGGACGCGCTGGCCACGCTGCTCGAGAGCCCGGCCTTCTGCGGGGTGACGCCGTGAGGGCCGCCTGCTGGCTCGTGGGCGCGCTGTGCCTGTCGGCCTGCGAGGGCCGCTTCGTCGGCGTCGACGGCGTCGTGCCCGAGCCCGGGCTCCCGCGGCCCGGCGCGGTCGGCGCCCCGGCGCAGCCCGGCTCGCCCGCGCCCGAGGTGCCGCCGCTGCCCTC
>CAYUZK010000300.1:0-5367 GCA_964449625.1 uncultured Archangium sp. | reverse complement strand
CGACGCCGAGCGGCGTGGCCCTCAGCTGGAGCGGCCGGTGGTGACGCGCGCGGCGGGGCTCGTGCTGCTGCACCGCCTCCTCGGCGGCTGCCAGAGCGGCGTGGCCCGCGGCTGGAGCGGCCGGTGGTGACGCGCGCGGCGGGGCTCGCGCTGCTGCTGCTCCTCCTCGGCGGCTGCCGGAGCTACGCGCCCGTGTTTGACGACTGCCGCCTGCGCTGCGGCGCGGGCGGCGAGTGTCCCCACGAGACGAGCTGCGTCGAGGGCTTCTGCCGGCGCCCCGACGCTCCGGGCGGCTGCGAGTGCGCGCCCGGGGAGCGCAGCGCCTGCCCCGCGCCCGCCGCGTGCGTCGCCGAGCCGCGCACCTGCGGCGATGACGGGCGCTGGGGCCCCTGCGCCGGGCCCGTCACCACGCGGGAGGTGTGCAACGGGCTCGATGACGACTGTGACGGCGTGGTGGACGAGGCGCCCCACGACGTCGCCTGCGCGCTCACCCTCGGGGTGTGCGCCGGCCACTTCGAGGGCTGCGCCGCCGGCCAGCCCGTGGCGTGCACCGCGGCGTCCTACGGGCCCGACTACGAGCGCCTCGAGCGCTCGTGCGACGGCCTCGACAACGACTGCGACGGTGTCACCGACGGCTGGCCGGAGCGCACGCTGGGCCCCGGCGCGCGGCTGCGGCTGCTCGGGCAGGGCGAGGCGCTGGTCGCGGTCGTCGAGCTCGGAGACGGCGGGCTGGGGGTGCAGCGGCTCGACGCCGCGCTCGAGCCGCTCGGAGCGCCGGTGCCGACGGCCGCGGTGCTGGAGGCCGTCGCGCTGGTCGACGACGCGCTGGTGGTGGCGCGCGCGGTCGATGGCGGCCTGGAGCTTCAGCGCGCGGGCGAGGCCTCGCTCCTGCCCCTCGCGGAGGCGGTGACGACGGTGCACCTCGCCGGCCCGAGCCTCGCGGCGGTGGCCGGGGGCGAGGTGCTCGTGGCGCGCTGGCTCGCGGACGGCGGGCTGTCGGCGCCGCAGACGCTCGGCCTCGCTGACGGCGGGCCGCTCGCGCTGTCATCGACCGGGGGCCACCTCGCCTGGCCCGGGGGCGTGACGCGCGTCGATGACGGCGCGCTGCTCGTCGACGGCGGCGCCGGGCTCGTGGCCCTGGCCGAGCGCGCCGACGGGGGCCTCGTCGGCGTGCGCCTGGCGCCCGGCGTGGTGGCGCGCGTCGACGACGTGCACACCGGTGCCGCGGAGGTGCTGCTGAGCTGGCCGACCTCGGGCGCGCCGCCGCAGCTCTCGCTGGGCCTCCTCGACGACGAGCCCGTCGTCGCCCTCGTCACCGGGGCGACGGCGGCGCTCTTTGGCCGCAGCGGGCGGCGCGACGTCGAAGGGGGCGCGACGGCCCTCGTGCTCGCGCCGGAGAACCGGGGCCTGCTCCGGCTCGGGCGCGCCTCGGGGGGCACGCTGCGCGTGAGCGCGACGTGCGGGCCGTAGCCCGGCCGCCCAAGGCGCTGGCCCTGGCCCGCGGGAGGCGATAACTGCCGCGCCATGTTGCAGCCTGGAGACCTCGCCCCAGACTTCGCGGTGCCGGACTGCCGGGGCAACGTGGTGAAGCTGTCCGACTTCCGCGGGCAGAAGCGCGTGGTGCTCTTCTTCTTTCCCCGGGCCTTCTCGCTGGCCTGCACGCTGGAGGTCCGCAACTTCCGCGACCACCACGCGCAGATCGCCGCGGCCGGCGTCGAGCTCATCGGCGTGTCGGTGGACCGCGCCGAGCGCAACTGCAAGTTCGCCGAGGCCGAGGGCCTGCAGTTCACGCTGCTGGGCGACGAGTCGCGCGCCTTGAGCGAGCAGTACGGCGTGGTGTGGCCGGTGCTCCGCGTCGACCGCCGCGCCACCTTCATCATCGGCCTCGATGGCCGCGTCGAGGACGTCTTCCACCACGAGGTGCAGGTCTACAAGCACCTCGACGACGTGCTCGCCCGCCTGGGGCTCAGCCCGGCGGCCGCCTCACCGTAGGCCGAAGCGCTGGCGGATGGCGTCGAGCTCGCGCCGCGCCTCGTCACGCTGGTCGAGGATCTCCAGCATCTCGCGGTGCAGCGCCTCGTACTGCCGATCGACGTGCCGCCACTCGCCGGTCGCGTGCTCGAGCTGCTGCGTGAGCTCCGCCACCCTGGCCTCGAGGTCCTCGGTGGCCGCCGCGGCGTCCGCCTGCGCCGCCGCGAGCGCCTGCGCGTGCGCGGCCTCCCGGGCCTCGAGGGCCGCCGTGAGCTCCGCCTGGTGCGCCGCGCCGAGCTGCACCTGCTCGTCGAGGTCGCGCCCCTTGCCGCGCGCCTCGAGCAGCTTCTGGGCGGTGATCTGGTGCTTGTCCTTCTCGCGGGCGAGCTGCTGCTCGAGCTCCGTGCGCCGCGCGTGCTCGGCCTCGGCGAAGGCCCGGTGCTCGGCCTCCAGCCCCTCGCGCACGGTCTGGGCCGCGGCCTCGAGCTCGGCCACGCGCGCGCGGGCCGCGTTGCGCTCGTTCTCGACCTTGCCGATCTCCACGTTGAGCTCGTCGCGCCGCCCGCGGATGTTGGCGAGGTCCACCTCGAGCTGCGCCACGCGCGAGGTGGCCTCGAAGAGCCGCTGGTGCTCGTCGGTGGTGCCCTGCTCGAGGGCCCCGAGCTGCTCCTCGAGGGCCTGGGTGCGCGCGCGCTCGGTGGCCAGCTCGGTCTCGAGCTGGGCGACCTGCCCGGCGAGCTGCTCGAGCTGCGCGTGCTCCTCCGCGCCCACCGACTGCTCGGCGTCGAGGGCCTGCTCCAGCTCCTGCGCCCGCGCCTCCCAGGCGTGCAGCCGCGTGACGAGGTCGGCCCCGCGGGCCTGCTCCACGATGAGCTGCTCCCGCGTCGTGGCCAGCTCGTGCTCGAGCTCCGACTGCCGCCGGTGGGCCTCGGGCGCGGCCCTGCCGCTCTCGGCGAGCTGGGCCTCGAGCTCCTCCACCCGGCCCTGGAGCGCGGCGCGCTCGTCGGCGAGCTGGGCCTCGAGCTCCTCGACCCGGCCCTGAAGCGCGGCGCGCTCGTCGGCGAGCTGCTGCGCCTCGCCCTCGACCCCCGCGAGCCGCGCCTGGAGCTCACCCTGGTCGCCGCCCTGCCCCGCCAGCTCGTCCTCGAGGCTCCGGACCCGCGCCAACAGCTCGACCTTCTCGGCGTCGAGGAGGTGCTCGTGCTCCTCCAGGCTCTTCACCCGGTCCTTGAGCTCGCGCTTGCCGTTCTCCAGTGACTGGATCTCCTGCTCGAGCCCCTGCACCCGCTGCTCGAGCAGCCCGGCGTCGCTGCCCGCCACGTTGGTCTTCTCGTCGCGCGGCGGCTCGCCCGTCAGCGGGCTGCGCCCGATGGGCACGGTCTTGCTCGTGAGCGCCGCCATGCGCCCGGGAGGCAGCGTGGCGTTGCCGATGTCGTCGAGCTGGGCGGCCAGCTTCGCGCGCTGGGCCTCGGCCTCGGCCAGGTTCGCCTCGGCCGCCGCGAGCTTCTCGGCCAGCGAGCGCGCCTCGGCCCGCGCCGCCGAGGTCTCCTTGAGCGCGGTCGTCGTCTCGCGCTGAGACACCTTCAGCTCGTCGGCGGCGCGCTGGAGCAGCTCGAGGAGGTGCTTCGCGTCCGGAAGCGCTGCGCTGGCCATGCCCAGTCGGGGTTACACCAGATCTCCCGCCCTCCCGCGAGGGGAGACGTGCGCGCGCCTCGCGCGGCGGCGGCCTGAAGGCTATGCATGCCCTATGCGGTGGTGGCTCCTCACAGGGTGGCTGGCGGCGAGCGCGGCGTGGGCGCAGGCCGACCTGCCTGACGCCGGCCTGCCAGACGCCTCCGTGGGTGGCACCGGCGCCGAGCGCGCCTCCGAGGAGGAAGAGGACAGCCTCGACACCCCGTGCCTCCTGGAGCGCGACTGCGACCAGGGCTTCGCCTGCGAGAGCGGCCGGTGCACCTGGCGCCGGTGGCGCGACGCGACCTTCGTCGGCTGCTCGAGCGCCCCGGCGCTCTCGGGGCTCGCGCTGCTCCTGGCCGCCCGGCGCTACTTCTTCGCGAAGCGCACGAAGTAGTTCTTCGCCGCCGCATCGAGGAGCTGCGGCGTCAGCCTCGGCGCGTCGCCCCGGTAGTGCGCGATGTCGATGACCTGGCCCAGCAGGTCGCGCGGCTGGCACGCCGCGAAGGGCCGGCTGTGCGGGCGATAGTGCGTGTCCACCAGCCACTGGATGGCGTCGCCGTCGTACTCCACGCCTTCTTTGCGGCAGACGGTGGCCCAGATGTCGTGGAACTGCTGCTCGTCGGGCGGCTGCACCGGCAGCTTGTAGCGGACGCGCCGGAGGAAGGCGTCGTCGACGAGGTCGCCGGGGTCCAGGTTGGTCGAGAAGGCCACGAAGACGTCGAAGGGCACCTGCAGCTTCTTGCCCGTGTGGAGCGTCAGGTAGTCGACGTCGCTCTCGAGGGGGACGATCCACCGGTTGAGGAGGTCCTTGGGGCTGATGCGCTGCCGCCCGAAGTCGTCGATGAGCAGCATGCCGTTGGTAGCCTTCAGCTGAAACGGCGCCTCGTAGTACTTCACGTCGGAGGAGTAGATGAGGTCGAGCGTCTCGAGCGTCAGCTCGCCGCCCACCACCACCAGCGGCCGCTTGCAGCGCACCCAGCGCTGATCATTCGCCGGCGCGTTGGGGTCCTCCGGGAGCGCCTCGTGGAGGATGGGGTCGTAGACGCGGATGATGAAGTCGTCGACCAGGAGCGCGTGCGGCACCCAGATGTCGCCGTCGTAGCAGCGCACCAGGGCCTGGCAGAGGGCGGTCTTGCCGTTGCCCGGGGGCCCGTAGAAGAAGATGGCGCGGCCCGAGTTCATCGCCGGCCCCAGGCCGTCGAAGACCGCGTCTTTCACCACCAGGGAGTTGCCGAAGCGGTCGCGCATGCGCTCCTTGGTGATGCGCATGCCCCGCACCGTCTGGGCCTGCACCGCCTCGAACCAGTCCTCCAGGCGCACCGGCGCCGGGCCGTTGTAGCGGTTGCGCTCGAGGATCTGCTTGAGCAGATCGGTGGCGAAGGTGGTGAGCACGTAGATCATCGACGACTTGCCCACGCCCAGGCCCGCGCCGCCCTTCAAGTCGATGTACTTGCTCTTGCGCAGGCCCTCGATGATCTCGTCCACCACGAGCTGCGGCAGCTTGATGCGCTGCGAGATGTCGGCGCCGCGCAGCTCACCCGAGAAGAAGAGCGCCTTGAGCACCAGCTCCTCGCCCATGGTGGCCGAAAGCCCGGCCTCCTGGAGCGAGCGCGGCTGCGGGGGGAAGAAGCGGCCTTGCGCCCGCTCCCGGGGCCCGCCCCCGCCTCCGCCAGGGGCCCGCTGGCCGGGCTGGCCCGACGGGGCCGGCTGGCGCAGCGCCGT
>CAYUZK010000299.1:0-5469 GCA_964449625.1 uncultured Archangium sp. | reverse complement strand
AGCGCGGTCTTGCCGAGCACGTCGCTGAGGGTGACCTTGCCGGGCACGCGCGGCGGCGACCAGCTCGAGGGGATCTCGCCGTCAACGAAGAGCTGCCTGGCGTCTTCGCGGGTGAAGTAGCGCGCGCCGTCGGCGGCGGTGCGGCCGAAGACCTCGAGCACGAGGCTCATCTCGGCGAGCTGCGTGACGCGGCCGCGGAGGCCCTTGTCTTCCTTCGCGAAGTGGTCGGCGGCGTCGGCGAGGTCCCTGGCGGTGAGCGTCTCGCCGTCCTTGCTGAACGTCATCAGCACGTCGAAGCGCTCGGGGTGCACGCCGTCCTGGCGGATGCCCGTGCTGCCGGTGTGGTCGAGGTTCGAGCCGTTGAGCGTGAAGAGGTTGAACTGGCCCTTCACCTCGTCGGCGCTGTCCGCGATACGGGTGAGCGCGCTGCGCGCCGTGGCGGAGGGGCCGAGCTGGGCGAGCGCGCGCTCGAGGTCGGGGATCTTCACCGTGCCGTCCCTCTCGACCTGGAGCATGTCGGCGTTGAACATGCCGGCGAGCGCGGGACAGGGGATCTGCTGCGAGAGGACCTTCTTCTCGTCGTGGGAGAACGGGCACTCGACCCTGGCGGGCCCAGCGGCGTCGGGCGCGCTGCTCACGGCGGGTTCGTCATCGAGAGGGCCAGTCATCCGTTCAGCTCCGCCGATCCGGGTTGATCCCATCCGCCGCGAGCCGCGCTGCCGGCGCCACCTCGGCCACCGTGCCGCTGGGGTGCTGGTACCACCCGGTCCCGTCCTCACGCTCCGGGTTCGAGCGCACCTTGAGCACGGTGAACATCCCGCCCATGTCGATCTGCCCGAACGGCCCCGCCCCGCCCATCATGGGGATCGAGTTGTCGGGCATGGGCATCTTCATCTGCGACATCGCGCCCATGCCGTCATGGCCCATGGTCATGTAGCCCGGCACCAGCGGGGCCACGCGGCGATCGATCCGCTTCGCATCGGCGCCCACCATCACCGGGAACCCATGCCCCATCTGGTTCATCACGTGGTGAGTCATGTGGCAGTGCATCGCCCAGTCGCCCGCCTCGCGCGGCGTGAACTCGAACACCCGCACCGCGCCCACCGGCACCAGGAACGTGGTCTCTGGGTACCGCGCGGACTGCGGCACCTCGCCGCCATCAGTCCAGGTCAGCTCCGCGCTCAGCCCGTGCAGGTGAATCGGGTGGTGATCCATCGGAGACAGGTTGCCCACCCGCACCCGCACCCGCTCGCCCACCCCCATCACCAGCGGAGCGGTGGCGGGGAAGGCCTTCGAGTTGAAGGTGAGCACGTTGAAGTCGGCCATCGCGCTGGGGTCGGGCCGGGCCGCGCCGGGGTGAATCAGCCACTCGTGGGCCATCAGCGCGAAGTCGCGATCGATGCGCGGACCCTTCGGCGCCTTCGGGTGCACCACGATCATCCCGTTCATGCCGAGGGCCATCTGGGTCATCTCGTCGAAGTGCGGGTGGTACATGAACGTGCCCGCGTCCTTGAAGGTGAACTCGTAGAGGAAGGTCTCCCCCGGCTCGATGGGCTTCTGGTTCAGCCCGGAGACCCCGTCCATCCCGTTGGGGAGGATGACGCCGTGCCAGTGCACGGTGGTCGGCTCTGGGAGCCGGTTGGTCACGTAGAAGCGCACCCGATCTCCCTGGGTCACCTCGATGGTGGGGCCGGGCGTGGAGCCGTTGTAGCCCCAGGCCTTCACCTTCAGCCCCGGCGCCAGCTCGTGATCGAACTCGTGCGCCACCAGGTGCCCGACCTTCACGCCGCTCACCAGCGTGAGGGGCAGCGTCGAGCCGTTGGGGGTGATCACCCCCCGCTGGCCTCCCGGCGCCACCACCACCGGCCGCTCCGCCACCGCCTTGGCCAGCACCTCTCGCGCGGCGAGCGCTCCACCCGCCATCACGCCCAGCTGCATCAGTTCGCGTCGGTTCATCTCAGTGTCCTCCCGAAGTGTCGGCCGTGACCGAGTTGGTGCTGCTGGGCACGGGGCCCATCACCAGCGGCGTGGATCTGCCCGCGAGCAGGAGCTCGAGCGAGGCCCGCGCTCTCCACGCATCGAGGGTGGCGTCGACCTGGGCCAGCGCCGTCTCGGTCACCGCGCGCTGGGCCGACAGCAACTGAAAGACCCCCAGCTGCATGGCGTTGTACTGGAGCAGGGTCTGCTCCAGCGCCTTCTGCCGTGCGGGCACCAGCCGCTCTGCGTAGTGACGGGCGCGCCTGCCGGCCGACTCCGCCCGGTTGAGCGTGGTGCGCACCACGGAGCGCACGTGCAGCGCCTGCCCCTCGGCCCGCGCCCGCAGCGCGTCGTACTCGCTGCGCGCCGAGAGCTGCCGGCCCTGCGCGCGATCGAACACCGGCAGCCCGACCGTCACGTGCGCGCCGAGCTCCCACAGGTTCCCGTCACGCTCTCCGTGAAAGCCCGCGGCCAGATAAGGGAGCCAGCCTTCGGTCTGGGTCAGCCCCACCTTGCGGCTCGCCGCCTCGGCGCGGCTGCGCAGCTCCGCCAGCTCCAGGCTGGCGGTCAGCGCCTGGGCCTCCGTCACTTCACCCGGCGCCAGCTCGCTGGGCGGCGGCAGCGGCCCGGCAAAGGTCCAGCCGGTGCGCGCGCCGGAGAGGCCCAGCTTGCGGTTGAGCGCTTCCCGGGCGTCGAGCAGCGCGTTCTCGGCCTCGGCCACCTGCACCCGCGACTGCTCGACCGCGGCGAGCTCGTTGGCCAGCTGCAGCTCGGGGAGGTTGCCCACCTTGAAGAGCTCCTCCGCCGTCTCGTAGGACGCCTGCTGGGAGGCGAAGGCGCGCAGCCGCAGGTCGAGCTTCTGCTGCAGCGCCTGCGCTTCGTAGAACGCCACCCGGGCGCTCCAGGCGAGATCGAGCAGCGTCCCCGCCGCCTTGAAGCGCGCCGCGTCGAGCGACGCCTCGGCCACGCCCGCGCGCGCGGGGGCGAGGAACATCGCGGAGAGCGCCAGCTCCAGGCCGAGGTCCATCTGCGTAGGCTGGTCTCCGCCCGGATCCCGCACCGAGACCTCCACCTCGGGGTTGGGGATGAGGCCCGCCTGCACGAAGTTGCCGCGGGCGATGCCCACCTCGGAGAGGGCCGCGCGGGCTTCGCGGTTGTTGAGCAGGGCCACTCGCGCCGCGGTCTCGGCGTCGAGCGGGCGGGCGAGCAGCTGGTCGACCTCTTCGGGCACCAGGTCGGGCGCCTCGAGGCGGGACAGCGCGAAGTCCACCGCCGAGCGGCTGGAGATGGTCCGCTCGATTGAGGCGTAGTCACCGGACATCGAGGTGGTGGCGCAGGCCGACCCCAGGACCCCCCACACCGGCACCATCAGGAGGCGCTTCATCACCTGGCTCCCGGGTGCTGCGAGAGGAAGGTGTTGCGGCACGACTCGGAGCAGAAGAAGTGCTCCTGCCCGTCGTGCCGGAGCGAGCCGCCCCCGGCCTTCTTCGGGTCGATCTTCATCTTGCAGACGGGATCGATCACCGTGGTCCTGGCCATCACGGGCGCTGGCGGCGCGGGCCTCTTGGGCGCCGCCGAGCCGTGGTGATGCTGGTGGGGGTCCGCCTCCTTCCTCTCCGGCGCCGGCGGGGCTTGGGGTACCGGGGTAGGGGCTGGGGCTGGGGCCGGGGCTGGGGCTGGGGCCTCGTGTCGATGATGCTGGTGAGGATCCTCCTTCTTCGCAGGCGCTGGCGCCGGCGCCGCGGCGCAGGCCACCTGGGGCGCCGTGGGCAGCCCGCAGTTCGAGGCCGCCAGCGGATCGGCGGAGGCGAGGGTGGTGGCCACCGGCGCCCGCACCGCCTCGGGCTGCGAGGTGTTCAACGCCGAGCCCGAAGACGGCTCGCGATGGGCAGAGGGGCCTGCACAGGCAGGAAGCAACAAGAGGACGAGCAGTCGGAGCGACACGGGGTACCTCGCTTGGGAGTGGTTGATGCGTCAGCGTGGGAGACGCAGCAGTCGGGCGGGGCTTACACCCCTGCGGCGCTGGTCTTCCGGGTCGAGCAGGTGCAGCCGAGGCAGCCGTGATCTACGCAGCTGACGCGCAAACTAACGTCCCTCAGAAGGCTTCGCAGCGCTGAGATCATGGAGGGCGTGATCGAGCGGCCGGCCGATGCAAGCGCGCAGCGCCGCGAAGCGCCGCGGCTGCCCGAGCACTACGACCGCGCAGAGAATCCCCCGCCACGCCAGGAGCGCGATGAAGCGGCCCGAGGCCGGCTCCCCCAGCAGGTGACAGGTCTCCTCACCGCGGAGCGCGCCGCTGAACTGCAGCCTGCGGCCGAACAGCTCGGTGCTCCCCGAATGTGAGGGGGCGAGGGCTTCGCGCGCGCCCAGCAGGTTTCGGCCGACCGCGAAGCCCTGCTGCGCGGCGGCGGCGTAGCTCTCCGGGCGCAGGTGCCGGCCGAGGGCGGAACTCCAGACAGAGGCCACGTCGCCCGCGGCGAAGACGCCCTCAGCGGAGGCCCGGCCGAGCTCGTCCACCACCACCCCGTCGGAGAGGGTGAGGCCGCTCGACTCCAGCCAGCCCGTGGCGGGGCTGACCCCCAGGGCTGCCACCACCACGTCGGCGGGGAGCAGCTCGCCTGAGCGCAGGGCCACGCCCTCCACGGCTCGCTCACCCACCACCCTGGTGAGCTGCGCGTGGAGGCGCACCTCCACCTGGTTGTCGACGAACCCCACCAGCGCCGAGCCCGCCTGCCGCCCCACCGCGCGGGTGAGCAGCGCCTCTCCCCGCTCGAGCACCGTCACCTGCGCGCCCTTTGACGCCGCGGCCGAGGCCACCTCCAGGCCCAGCAGCCCGCCGCCTACCACCACCACCCGCGCACCCGCTCGCAAGCCCTGGCGCAGCGCGAGGGCGTCTTCCCAGCTGCGCAGCGAGTGCACGCCCGGCAACGCAGCGCCAGGCACCTCCAGGGGGCGGGGCACGCTCCCGGTCGCGATCACCAGGCGCTCCCAGGGCACGCGCTCTCCAGAGGAGAGCAGCACGACCCGCTCGCGCAGCGACAGCGCCGCCGCCCGCGCTCCCAGGCGCACCTCCAGCTGCTGCTCCCGGTAGAACGCCTGGGGCTGCAGCAAGAGCGAGGAGAAGAGCGTGCCCTCGGCGGTGAGGACCTCCTTGGAGAGCGCGGGCCGCTGGTACGGCCACGCATGCTCGGCGCCCAGGAGCAGCACCGGGCCTGCGTGACCAGTCGCGCGGATGGCCTCAGCGGCGCGCGTGGCGGCCAGGCCGGCGCCCACGATGACGATCTGGCCCGTCATCTTCAGGCCGCCCGCGACTCGTAGCCCGCCTCGCGCAGCGCGCTAATCAGGCTGACGAGCTTCACCCCGGCCGCGTGCTTCACCGCCACCTTGCCCTCGCGCAGCTTCACCTCGACCTCATCGACCCCGTCGACCTCCCGGAGCGCGACGCTGATGTGGCGGATGCAGCTGGGGCAGGTCATCCCATCGACGTTCAGA
>CAYUZK010000298.1:0-5508 GCA_964449625.1 uncultured Archangium sp. | reverse complement strand
AGCCTGTCTGTCAAATCCTCGACCTGATGGAACCCGTCGGCCTCCTGAGGGTATCGTTTCAGTCGATGCGGATGCTCTGGATGCTCGTCTTGGCGTGGACGACGGCTTGCGCGACGAGCCGCGCCACCGCACCCGCGCCCTCGACGCCCAAGATGTCGCCTGCCGCAACGAGAACTCCGCTGGCCGACCGTGCCCAGAGAGCTGCCCTGCCATGCCGGGAGCGGTGCGTCGCCGAGGTCCAGGTGTGTCGAAGTGAGGCGAGGGAGCGGCTTGGGCACCGCCGGAGAGCGGCGAGTAAGTCGCGCACGACGGTCGCGTCCGCCACTGTTCTGCCGGGAGGGCGTTTCGGCGCGCCGGTCGGGGTCGGAGTGGCGTCAAGCACCTCTCCGGAGGTTGTCCAGGCGGAAGATGAGGCGGAGTTCAACCACGACGCGGAGGACTGCGCGCTGATGGGTACGCGGTGCGACCGCTCCTGTGAGTAGGCACTCGCTGCCTGCAACGGCCTTCCGCGGAGAGCTCGACCTCGACGGCACCGACGCCGAGGTGTTGCGTCTGCAAGAGGCTGCTGCTGACGTGGGCGCGAACGGGCGGGGTGGAAGGAAGACGGCGTAGGTCGGCGACGGCAAGGAGTAGCTCAGTGAGGGGCGCAACCTGGAACTTGGATCGGTGCACGCGAAAGTCAGCATCGCTCGCGCCGGCACGCGAGCTTGAGCGAGTAGGCGTTCCTGCCCATACTTCCCATGCGCTCAAACGACCTTTCGAACCCACGTCGTGCACAGGCATTCGTGGAGCCGCACACGACCGCCAACGAGGGCTGGGCCGTCGTGTCGGACCCGGACGCCGGCCGCGCTTGGAGACGAGGACCGGATGCCCCCGCGAGAACTGAAGCCGCTCCCGACGTCGTTCGATGGACCGTTCGCGGCCTTCTTCGAGGCGCACGTTCTCCCGAACCTGCCCGATGCCGACGTGGTCGAGCGCTACTGGGAGGCGCTCGTCGAGTACGTCGACGCGCCCGGGACGCGCGCGTTCGTCCTCCGGCACTTCGGCGAGTACGCGACGCAGGGCCGACCCTACCGGGGCGAGGACGCAAACTTCTTCGTCGGGGACAACTCACCGGCGCTCTGGATGTACGCCCGCACGCTCGAAGGCGAACTGGACGCGCGCGCGCTCGTCGAGCGGATCGCCCGGCGTGAGCTGCCCATCGCGATCGTCTGTTCGAAGAGGCGGGGCGAAACGCGGACGCACTGGCCCGTCTGGGGCGTCGAGCCGTGGATCAAGCGGAGCTTTTACGCAAAGGGCTTTTACCTCGCGCACCTCGCGGATGCCGCGATGGGCCTCGATCACGATCTCGCCTCGGCGTCGCTCCGGACACGGATGCTGCGGCTCCTCAGTCCGGTGAATTACCTGCCGATGCCGACCCACCATCGGCCGAACGCGGGCCGTCGCTTCCACTTCGTCGACGGCGACGGACGCGCGCGGGATCTCTCTCTGGCACCCGGGATCAAGGACTCCGCGAAGGCCCTGCTGGCCGACTTCTATGGCCCCGTGGTGCGACGATTCTTCGCGCGCGTCGGCGAACCCGTCGGCACCGTCCCGCCGGGCGCGCGCATCTCCTTCCGCCGGAGGACGGCCACCGAGCTCCCGGCTTTGGAAGACCCTTCCGGAGCGCTCGTCCTCGTTCCTTCGGGTGACCGGGAATACCTGCAGATCCGCGACTTCGGCGTGGCCTACTGCGGCGACGACGGAACCCAGCCCTTCGACGTGGTCGTCCGCTTCGGCGACGTTGACGTGACGTTCTTCGGACTCACCGTCGACGCCCTCGGCGACTGGGACCCGACGAAGCCGAACATGATAGCGAACACGTTCTCGAGCAATCGGAACATTCGCCTCCGGGGCCGCGAGATCGAGGTGACCCGGAACGGCTTCGAGGAGTTCGAGCGGGCCGTGGCGGAGGGGCGCTACGAGAATCGGGCACGGACGACCCTGACGATCCGCCAGCGAGTGACCGGGAGAGCCGTCGTCGTCCGGGAGGACAATGGACAGATGGAACACCCCGCCCCAACCAGATGCCCCGTGTGAAGCACACGAGGCCGCGGCGAGGCTGGGGAGCACAATGACGGCGGCAAGCGCGGGGGCGACCTGCACGCGGCTGAGGGGGCTCGAGCTGCCTCCGGACGGAGGCAGGCCCTGAGCGCCCGTCACAGCGGAGCCCGCTCAGCTCCAGCTTAGGCGGCGTGATCGGTGGCGGCAGGATGAGCGCGGGAGGGCGGAGGCCGAACTGGACGAGGCGCTCCTCGGGGCCCTTCCGGGTGGCGTGGGGCGCAGTGACGGTGCGCGAGCCGCCGCAGGGGCAGCCTGCGGAAGCCCTGCCAGGACGACGGGACGCAGCGGGCGTCGGGCGCGAAGACGCCGTGGAAGCTGGTGAGGTGTCGGTTGGGCGGCGGCAGCAGCGCGACGAGGCGCCATACGAACGCGCTCGCCGTCACCGTGAAGGCCACGCGCAGTAGGCGCCCGTCTCCAGAATGTCTCCAAGAGCCACGTCGCCTGCCGTCGACGAGCGAGACTGTTGACGACTCCACCGACACCTCGAAACCCTCGTTTCCCCTCGGAAACAGCAACTGTGCGTGTTCCGGACGATGGCGAACACCCATTCCGGCTGAAGCCGAACGCTGATTCCGGAGCAAGCCGAACGCCCATTCCGGGCCATGCCGAACGGCGATTCCGGAGCGTTCGAACGCCCCGGAACGCGCCCGCAAGCTGTTGACGCTGCTGGACAGACGGCCGACCACACCGCCTCCACCCGGAGGTGAACGTGTCGGCAGAGAGGCTGTCCATGAGGGCGCTGCGAGAAGTGTTGAGGCTGTTGCTGGAGCAGAAGTTGTCGCAGCGGGCGATCGCCCGAAGCTGCTGCATTTCATCGAGCACCGTGAACGGGTACGTGGGCCGCGCGAAGGTGGCGAAGCTCACCTGGCCGCTACCGGCGGAGCTCGACGACGCGGCGCTGAGTCGGTTGCTGTTCCCCGACGAGAACCACCCGCAGAATGACCGACCCGACCCTGATTGGGCGCGCGTGCACCTCGAGCTGAAGAGGAAGCACGTCACCAAGCTGCTGCTGTGGGAGGAGTACAAGAGCGAGCAGCCTGGCGGGTACCAGTACAGCCAGTTCTGCGAGCGCTACGGGCACTGGCTCGGCCGCGTGAGCGTCGTGATGCGGCAGGAGCATCGGGTCGGCGAGAAGCTCTTCGTCGACTTCAGTGGCGACGGCGTGGACATCGTCGACCCGCACACCGGCGAGGTCTCGGTCGCGAAGCTCTTCGTCGCGGTGCTGGGCGCCAGCAACTACACCTACGTCGAGCCGGTGCTGAACGAGGCGCTGCCGACCTGGCTCGCAGCGCACGTGAATGCCTTCGACTTCTTCGGCGGCGTCACGGAGCTGGTGGTGCCCGATAACCTGCGGAGCGGCGTCACGAAGGCGAACCGCTACGAGCCGACGCTCAACCAGAGCTACGCCGAGCTCGCGCGGCACTACGGCGTGGCGGTCATCCCCGCGCGAGTGCGGAAGCCCAGAGACAAGGCGAAGGTCGAGCAAGGCGTGCTGTTGGCCGAGCGCTGGATTCTCGCCGCTCTCAGAGCGCGGACCTTCTACTCGCTGGCCGAGGTGAAGGAGGCGGTGAAGCCGCTGCTGGCCAAGCTGAACGAGCGACCGATGCGCCGCCTCAAGAAGTCGCGAAAGGCGCTCTTCGAGGAACTCGAGCGCTCGGCGCTCAAGCCGCTGCCAGGCAAGCCCTACGAGTTTGCGGAGTGGGCCAAGCCTCGCGTCAACCCCGCGTACCACGTCGAGTTCGACGAGCACTTCTACAGCGTCGATTACCGGCTCGTGGGCCAGCAACTCGACCTTCGCGCGACGGCGACGACCATCGAGGTCCTGAAGAACAACACCTGCATCACCGCGCACGCGCGCAGCTTCGAGCCCGGGAAGTACACGACGAAGAAGGAACACATGCCGCGCTCGCACGCGGCGCAGGCGGAGTGGACGCCTGAGCGACTCCTGGACTGGGCGCAGAAGACCGGGCCCAAGACCGCGGAGCTCATCAGCGAGATGATGCAGCGCCGCGTGCACCCGCAGCAGGCATTCCTCGCCTGCCTCGGCATCCTGCACCTCGGTCGCCACTACGAGCGCGAGCGAATCGAAGCCGCCTGCGCGCGCGCGCTGCGCATGCGAGCCATCAGCTACAAGAGCGTGAAGGCCATCCTGAAGAACAACCTCGACCGCGAGCAGCTCGAGCAGGCGGCGGAGACGCAGCAGGCCCTGCCGCTGCACGAGAACGTCCGCGGCGCTGGCTACTACCTCAACTGAACCCTGCGCCGCGCGAAGGTCTCCGCGGCGGACAGGACGCCTGCGCGCGGCTTCGCCGTGCTCGGCGGACACCAAGAGACCGACACCAACAAGGAGCGCCGTGCTGATTGAACAAACGATGGAGAAGCTGAACGCGATGAAGCTGTTTGGGATGGCGAAGTACCTGAAGGACTGGCTCGCCCAGCCCCGGGGCAAGGACATCTCGGCCGCGGACCTCGCGGGGCTGCTCGCTGATGCGGAGTGGGTCCACCGAGAGAACCGCTCGCTCACGCGGCGCCTCAAGGCGGCGAAGCTCAAGCAGCCCGCGTGCATGGAGGACATCGACTACGCGCACCCGCGCGGGCTCTCGAAGGCCGTCATGCAGGACCTCGGCACCTGTCGCTGGGTGCAGAGCCACCAGAACGTGCTCATCACCGGCCCCACCGGCATCGGGAAGAGCTGGCTCGCGTGCGCAGTCGGTCAGAAGGCGTGCCGCGAGGGCTTCTCGGTCGTCTACCGGCGCGTCTCGCGGCTCTTCGACGAGCTCGCCCAGGCACGTGCCGACGGCACCTACCCGCTCGCGCTTCGGCGCTTCGCGAAGGCCCAGGTGATGATCCTCGACGACTTCGGGCTCGAGCCGCTCACCGCCGCCCAGCGCCGCGACCTCCTCGAGGTCATCGAGGATCGCTACAAGAACAGCTCGACCATCGTCACCAGCCAGCTCGGCACGGACCAGTGGCACGCGGTCATCGGTGACGCCACCGTCGCCGACGCCATCTGCGATCGCCTGGTCCACAACGGTCACAAGCTCAAGCTCGGTGGCGAGTCGCTTCGGAAGAACGAGAATTTGACGGGGAGCAAGAAGGGGTCGAAGTAAGGAATTCCAGCAACGTCAGCACCCGTGCTCGGGTGTTCGCCTTGCTCCGGAACGGGTGCTCGGCATCAACCGGAACAGGTGATCGACTTCGCCGGAATACGCACAACTGGGCGTGCGCCGTCGCGGGGTCATGGATTCACTGCTCAATGGGTTCGAATCCCGGCAGGGTCACAGAGCCTGGCTCACCGCGCGCCGAACACCACCGCCACCGGAATCCCCGCGAGGTGGCCGCCGCGCTGCTCGACCTGCGAGAAGCCCGCGCGCTCGAGCAGCCTCGCGCCGTCCATCGGCGCGC
>CAYUZK010000297.1:0-5527 GCA_964449625.1 uncultured Archangium sp. | reverse complement strand
GGCGGCGAGCGTCGGGCTGGCGCTCGGGCTCGAGGCGCGGCGCGTGGAGACGCAGCTGTCGCGTGGCGAGACCGGCTGCCCCGCCGGCGCGCTCGAGTTCGGCGCGTGCGTCGATGGGCTCCTGCGCGAGGGCCGGGGCAAGGCCACGGCCTCCACCGCGCTGTCCGTGGCCGCGGGCCTGCTCGCCGGCGGCGCCGTCGTCCTCTGGGTGGTGGAGCTGCCATGACGCGCGCGCGGGCCCTCGCGGCGCTCCTGTGCGCAGCGGCGTGCGGCTTCGCGCCCGACCTGAGCCGCTACCCGGAGTGTGGGGCCGACGGCGCGTGCCAGGCCGGCAGCAGCTGCCTCGCCGAGGCCAACCGCTGCGTGCCCGACTGCGGTGAGGCCTGCCCGGCCGACGCGGGCGTGGACGCAGGCGAAGCCGATGCGGGCGCAGACGCGGGCGAGGCCGACGGGGGAGGGGACGCCGGCGGCGTCGATGCTGGGCTCGACGCTGGCGTCGATGGCGGCGAAGACGGGGGTGACGCCGGCGCCACGCCCGACGCGGGGAGCGACGATGGCGGCCCGGCCGACGGCGGCGACGCGGGGCCACCGCCCCTGGAACTCGCGGCGACGACGCTGCCGCCGGCCATCGAGACGAAGCCCTGGAGCGTCACCTTCGTGCCCACCGGCGGCGTGCCCCCGTACGCGTTCTCGCTCGACGGCGGCGCGCCCGGCTTCACGCTGGACGTCGGTGGCACGCTGGCGACGGCGGCCGCGCCGGAGCCCGGCCTCTTCCCTTTGACGGTGACCGTGCGCGACGACGACAGCCCGCGCGCCACGGTGAGCCGCGACCTCGCCCTCGAGGTCCGGCCGCTGCTCCGCGTCGCGAGCCGCCCGCCGCTGCTGCAGGGCCGCCAGGGGCAGGCCTACTCGCTGTCGCTCTCCGCCACCGGCGGGCAGCCGCCCTACTCCTGGGCGCGCGACGGCGGCGCGCTGCCGAGCGGGGTGAGCCTCTCGGCCGCGGGTGTCCTCTCGGGCACGCCGAGCGGCACCGGCACCTTCACCTTCGGCGTCGCCGTCACCGACGCCGCGACGCCGCCGCAAGAGGCGCTGCGCACCCTGAGCGTCGAGGTGCGCGCGCTCGACACGCTGCTGACCATCGCCACCCCCGCCGCCGCCGACGGCCGCGTGGGCACCGCCTACGAGCAGCCGCTGCGCGCCTTTGGTGGCACCCAGCCCTACGCGTGGACGCTGGCCTCGGGCACCCTGCCGCCGGGCATCACCATCGTCGACAGCGGTACCCAGGGGCGCCTCGGGGGCACGCCCACCCAGGCGGGCACCTCGACCTTCACCCTGCGCTGCGCCGACACGCTCACCAGCCAGACCCAGGCGCTCAGCATCGTCGTGCACTGACGATCCACCCCGCCGGCCCCACGCAATACGTCCCGTCGTCGCGCACTCTCGCGCGCCCAAGGAGGACGCATGCGTCACACCCCCGGCACTTCGTCGATTCTCGCCACCTTCGCCGGCCTCGCGCTGCTGACACTCGTCGGCTGCGAGTGTGGGCCGGGCATCTCGTGCAAGACGGACGCAGACTGCCCTGAGGGCAACCGCTGCGAGGTGACGAGCGGTGACACGGGCCTGTGTCGGGTGGGGCCTCCTGCCGACGCGGGCGTTGACGCGGGCACGCCGTTGGCGGCCGTCACGCCCACCACGGTGGACTTCGGCCCGGTGGACTGTCGGGGCTCCGCGACGCGCCAGGTCACCGTCGCCAACGAGGGCACGGCGGCCCTCACCTTCAGCGCGCGCGTGGTGGGCAGCGGCTTCGCGGTGACGCCGGCCAACGGCACGGTGGCGGCCGGGCAGTCGGCCACCCTCACGGTGACGGCCAGCATCGGCGCCACCACGCCCGCGGGCACGGCGACGAGCGCCACCCTCGAGGTGACGGCCGACGACGGCCAGGGGCCGCGCACGGTGCCCCTCTCGGCCTCGGCCCGGGGCGCGACCCTCACGCTCTCGCCGCCGGTGGCGTCCTTCGGCGTGCTGCCGGTCAACACGCAGGCGCCCAACCTGCCGCTCACCCTCACCAACACGGGCAACGCGACGGCGACCCTCACCATCGCCCAGCCGGCCGACGCGCAGTTCTCGGTGCGCTGGAGCGGCGGCACCTCCACCGTCGCGCTGGCGCCGGGCGCCTCGGTGGCGGACCTCGAGGCGGGCTTCCTCCCGGACACCATCACCGCGGCCTCCGCGAGCGCCGCCATCGCCGTCGACGTCGCCGTGTGCGGAGCGTCGGTCGCCGCCCTTCCCATGACGGGCCAGGGCACCAACGGCTCGGTGACGCTGACCACCAGCGAGCTCTTCTTCGGCACCAACGGCCTCGTCGACTGCGGCACCCAGGCGGGCGCTCGCACGGTGACGCTGGGCAACGCCGGCAACGCCGCCTTCTCGTGGACGGCGACGCTCAACAAGGGCGCGGCCTCGAGCTTCACCGTCTCGCCGCTGTCGGGCACGGTGCCGGCCAACGGCGGCACCGCGACGCTGACGCTCACCACCACGGGCATCCCCCAGGAGGCGGACACCGCGGCCGACGCCTTCGGTGACGTGCTCACCCTCATCACCGACGTGGCCAACGACGTGCCGCACACCGTGGCGCTGCGGCAGACGGCGCGCGGGGCGCGGCTGCGCTTCGACCCCACCGACGTGGACTTCGGGCGCGTGCCCGTCGTCACCACCTCGTCGTCGCCGGTGGCGCTGGTGAACGAGGGCAACACCTCCCCTGAGGTGGCCTTCGTCATCGACAACGAGCGCTTCACGCTCGCGCCGGCGAGCCCGGTGACGGCCCTGGCCAACGACGCGACGGCGCTGACGGCGACGTTCTCGCCCGACGGCTCGGTGCAGCTCGAGCAGGCGCAGGTGAGCCTCGCCCTCGACGCGGGCGTGGTGCTGTGCGCGCCGCTGCCGGCCCCGCTCACGCTCTCGGGCCAGGGCACCAGCGGCACCGTCGGCTACTCGCCGGCGGCGCTGGACTTCGGCGGCGTCAACTGCGGCACCACGGGCGCGCCGCAGGTGGTGACGTTCACCAACCCCGGCAACCAGGACTACACGGTGAGCGCGGCGCTCGGCCGCGACGCGGGCGTCACCTTCGACGTGGCCCTCACGCCGGCGTCGGGCCTCGTGGCGGCCGACGGCGGCACGCTGTCCATCACCGTGACGCCGCGGCCCATTCCCCAGACGTCGGCGGTGACGCCCAACCTCTACGGCGACGTGCTGACGGTGACGACCGACGTGCCGGGAGACGAGCCGCGCGACATTCCCCTGCGCATGACGGCGCGCGGCAGCATCTTCGCCGTGTCCACCAACGCCTTGAGCTTCGGCTCCGTGCCGCGCGGCGCGACGGCCACCAGCCAGTTCACCGTGAGCAACACCGGCAATGCGGCGGGTGCCCTCGTCTTCACGCCCGGGCAGCCGACCATCTTCTCGCTGCCAGGCAACGCCCTGGTGAGCGCCAACTCGGTGGGGAGCCAGACGGGCAGCTTCACGCCGGCGGCGGCGGCCAGCTACAGCGACACGGCCACCATCGCGCCCGGGGCGACCACGGTGCTGTGCCAGCCGCTGCCCATCACCTCCATGGCCCTGGCGGGCGTGGGCACCAACGCCACCGTGCTCTCGCTGTCGGCGGCGAGCCTCAACTTCGGCCTCGTGCCGTGCGGCACGACGGCGGCCGCGCAGACCGTCACCGTCACCAACACCTCGGGCCAGACGCTGGCGATGACGTACGCGCTGGCCGGCGGGGCCTCGTCTCCCTACACGGTGGCTGGCCCGGCCAGCCTCGCGGCGGGCGCCATGGGCACCGTGACGGTGACGCCCAAGCAGGTGCCGGGCACCTCGTCGACGGCGCCCGACGCCTTCGCCGACACGCTGTCCATCCGCGGCGCGGGTGGCCCGGTCGACGAGACGCAGACGGTGCAGTTGCACGAGACGGCGCAGGGGGCGGTGCTCTTCTTGAACCCCACGTCGCTGGCCTTCAACGTCAACTTCACCCTGGGCGGGAGCCAGACGAAGGCCTTCACCGTCAACAACTCGGGCAACCTCCAGGCGCCCTTCACCCTGGCCGTGGGCGGCACCAACGCGAGCACCTTCTCGGTGTCGCCGACCTCGGCCAGCGCCACGGCAGGCGGCAGCGTCTCGCACAACGCGACGTGCACCGTGGGGGCCGTCTCGAGCGGCACGCGCTCGGGCACGGTGACGCTCGCCACCTCGGCCGCGCTGTGCGCACCGCTCCCCGCGGCGCTCGCCTTGAGCTGCTCGCCCAACTGACGGGAGGAGACGGGTGCTCGCGGCCATGAGCGACGAATCGAACGAGAGCCCGTCGGTCATCGTCGCCGACGGGCCTCCGGCCGACCCGTTGCTCGGCCGCGAGGTCGGGGGCTACCGCATCGAGGCGGCGCTGAGCGAAGGGGGCATGGGCGTCGTCTACCTCGCCCGGCACCCCTTCCTCGGGCGGCCCTTCGCGGTGAAGGTGATTCGGCCCGAGCTGGCGCAGGACAGCCAGCACTCGAGCAACTTCGTGCGCGAGGCGCAGACGCTCTCGGGCCTCAAGCACCCGCACATCATCGACATCGTCGGCTTCGGCCCGCTGGACGAGCAGCGGCAGTACATGGTGATGGAGTTCCTCGAGGGGCGGACGCTCGAGGCGGAGCTCTCGGCGCACGGCGCCCTCGACGTGCACCGGGTGCTGGCCCTGGCCGAGCCCATCTTGAGCGCGCTCGAGGCCGCGCACTCGCTCGGCGTCATCCACCGCGACCTCAAGCCCAGCAACGTCTTCCTCTCGCGCGTGTCGGGCGGCGGCGAGGTGGTGAAGCTGCTCGACTTCGGTCTGGCGAAGCTGCAGCCGCAGGGGCTCGTTGGCCTGGTCGACGCGGGCGCCGGGCGCTCGGTCATCGCGGGCACGCCCGAGTACATCTCGCCGGAGCAGGCGCAGGGGTTGCCCGCCAGCCGCGCGAGCGACCTCTACTCCTTCGGGGTGATGCTCTTCGAGATGCTCACCGGGCGGCCGCTGTTCCGCTTCTCGAGCGACGAGGCGCGCATCGGCGAGCTGCTGCGCCAGCACGTGCATGACGAGGCGCCGACGCTGACGGCGGCGGGCTTTGGCGAGGCGCCGGAGGAGCTCGAGCGCCTCGTGCAGGAGCTGCTCCGGAAGGACCCCGCGGAGCGGCCTGTCAGTGTCGGCAGCGTGCGCCAGGGCCTGCGCCGTGTGCAGCGGGAGCTGCAGCAGAGCTCGACGCGGCAGCTGGTGAACCCGCTGTTGGCGCAGGCGGTGAGCGCGGGCCCACCGGCGACGGGTCCACTCGGAGGGTCCGTCGCCTCAGCGCCGGGTGACGCCGCACCGGGTGGCCTCGGTCGCCCCGGCCCCGAGTCGGACGCATCCGCGGGCATCGACCTCGCGGGAGATCGCCTCGAGCCCTCTTTCGGCTCCGAGGCTGATGCGGCTGCGGCCGCTGGCCTCGCGGCGAGAGGCTGCGCATGGGCCTGCCGCACGGCCACC
>CAYUZK010000296.1:3244-5544 GCA_964449625.1 uncultured Archangium sp. | reverse complement strand
GTGCACGAGCAGCTCGCGCACCATGGGCGCCACCACGCCCCACGTGCGCCGGCCGTCGCGCGCGCTCGCGCCCTCGAACACCGGCACGCCCTGGCCCGCCAGCGCCCGCGCCGCGAGGGCCACGAGGTGCGACTTGCCGACGCCGCGCGGCCCGCGCACGAAGACGAAGCGCGCCGCGCCGCTGGCCCGGGCCTCCTCGTGCTCGCGCAGCAGCAGCGCCAGCTCCGCCTCGCGACCGCCCGACTCAGGCTGCGCGGGGCGCAGGTACCGCAGGACGTCTGTGCTCATTCACGGCTCCCACCGACGATGACGACGCGAACCACCGGGGCCGCATGGCAGAGAACCCGGACACCCCTCGCCCCACTCCCGGCGGCTCGCGCGAGGAGCAATGCACATGCCACCTCGCCCTACCCCTGCGGGCAGAAAAAGGTTCGTGAAACAAGCTGGTTGGAACTGAGAAACGCCGGGCCCGGGGGGCCTTGGCGGGAGCCGGGACAAGGGCGCCGCGCCGCGGGGCCTGACTGACCTGAATCAGGTCACCCGGGCTGTCAGCGGCGCTGACGTGTCAGTCCTTCACGGGGGTGGCCTTGAGGGCCGCCTTGCCGTCCTTCACGTACACTTGGAACCGCACCGTGCGGCAGGCGTACTTGGCCACGAGCTGCTCCTTGTTCTTGAGGAGCTTGGCCCGGAACTTCTCGAAGGTGAGGCCATCAGCGGCCTCACCGCACTTCTCGCGGGTGGCGACAAAGTCGCGGAAGACGTCCTGGAAGTGGCGGTCGTCGTCGCCGGCCGGCGGCACGGAGCCGATCTTCGGGATGTTCCCCGTCTTGAGGGCCGGGCGCTCGGCGGTGCTGCCGGTGGCCCCGGCGCGGGCCGCGCGGATCAGCTCCTGGGGCACCGCCGCGACGCGCGTCGACTCGGGGTTGTCGTCGTCGCCCCCGACGAGCCCCTCTTCACCCATCTGCGCGGCGGCCATGGCGAACGGGTCGGCGCTCGGCGGCGGGGGCGCGCTGGGGCTGCCCTTGTACACCGGGTAGTTCACCGTGCGCTGGCCCTCGTCGAGCTCGTCGTTGAGGCCGGGCTGGTAGGCAGGGCTCTCGGAGGTGCCCACCGGCGGCGGGGGCGGCGCCGCCTGCGCGAAGGGGTCGGACATCGGCTCCTCGCCCGGGTCGAAGGCCTGGTTCTGGCCGGTGGCCACCGGAGGCGGCGGCGGCGAGAAGGACGCGGGCGACGAGCTGGGGAAGCTCGAGGGGCTGCTGCCGAAGGACGAGGGGGAGCTGGCGGGGAAGTCGAAGTCGTCGGGGCTCGCCTCGGGGGCGGGCTCCGGCTCGCGCATCGACAGCGGCGCGGGCGTGAGGGAGTCGTCGCGCCGCTGCGGCGCCGCCACCTGCGGCACCGCCACGGGCGGCGGCATCACCATCGCCGCGCCCTGCTCCTCACCACCACCGAGCACCACGAGGACCGCCACCGCCAGGAGCGCGAGCCCGACGAGCGCGCCCAGACCGAACACCTGGTAGCCCGCCAGCGCGTCGAGCGACGCGCGCGCCGAGGCCACGGCGACCACCTCGAGGCCGGTGCCGGGTACCGGGTGGAGCCTCCCCAGTGCGTGGGTCGGCGAGTCGACGAAGAGCGGCAACGCCAGCGGGCCCAGCTCGCGCACGGGGCCGGAGCCCACCGGCGCGGTGGTGCCCGCCTTGAGCGTGCCCGCGAGCGTCTCGAGGCCCGCCTTGTCGCCAGCCGCGGCCAGCGCCTTGCCCTGCGCGAGGAGCGCGACGCCCTCGAGCCCCAGGGCCTGCTTCACCTCGTCGAAGAGCTTCGCGTCAGGCACCAGCGGGAGCCCCACGACCGCGAAGCCGGCCGCGCGCACCTCGTTCTTGTCGCTGACGAACATCGGCACGGCCACGAGGAAGTACTGGGCGCCCTCGACGCTGCGCAGCGCGCCCGCGGCGCCAGCCTGGCCGACGCCCGCGAGGTCGAGCCCGTCGGGCGCGGCGGTGACGGGCTCGCCCGGGCCGCGCGCGAGCAGCACGCCCACGTCGTTCTGCACCGCGACGAAGAGCGCGTCCTTGAGGCCAGGCTCCACCGAGTCGGCCAGGGCCGAGCGCACGGCCGCGAAGCGATCGACGGACGGCGCCTCGGGCTTGCCGCCGCTCCTGGGGCCCGCGTTGAGCGCCGCCGGGCTCGCCCCCAGCGTGAGCGCCGCGACCTGCACGAGGGAGCGGCGCCCCTCGAGGGCGACGGCGATGGGCGCGGCCGCGCCGGCGACGGCGCCTTGCGCCTGCTCGACCGAGGCGCCGAGC
>CAYUZK010000296.1:0-3144 GCA_964449625.1 uncultured Archangium sp. | reverse complement strand
GGGCGCGGCCGCGCCGGCGACGGCGCCTTGCGCCTGCTCGACCGAGGCGCCGAGCGCGAGGGGGGCCACCCGGGTCAGGTGGTAGGCCCAGAGGCCGAGTGCCAGCACCGCGAACACGCCGAACTTGAGACGAGCCATCGGCGCGTCGGTCTAGCACGCAGCGAACACCACGGGCTCCAATTTCTCGGGTAGGTTCCGCACCCATGGCTCCCCGCACCTTCACCGTGGCGACGACGGTTCAAGACTCCTTCACGGCCGAGCGCCTCGTGGCGGTGCTCCAGGACGGCGGCCTCGACGCCTTCGCCCGGGCCGGCGGCGCGGCCTCGGCCGACGCCCTGGGGGCGGCCAGCCAGGCCTTCTTCGACGTCCTGGTGGCCTCCGAGACGCTGGCCCAGGCCGAGGGCATCCTCAAGACGGAGCTCGAGGCCATGGACCGCGACGCCGAGGCCAACGCCGCGGCGGCCGAAGAAGAGGCCCTATCGGGCGAGACCCCCGTCGGGGAGTGAGGCGAGCGAGTCGAGCGGCTCGTAGAGCGCCAGGCCCTCGATGGTCCACTTGCCGAAGTCGAGGTTGCGGCCCACGTAGCTGCGCACCGGCTCGTCGACCACGCGCTTGAAGCTGCGCGAGGCGTGGCGCAGCGCCGGCCCCTTCGCCGTCTGCACCAGCACGCCCACGTGCGAGACGCGGGTGACGAGCCAGGGGCGGTCGGCGCGCACCACCACCACCAGCAGGCCCGCCGGCGCCTTCGCCAGCGCCGCGGCGGCCTCCTGGGCGGGGATGATGTCGAGCTCGAAGGCGCCCTTCGGCTGGTGGGCCGTCGGCAGGGCGAGGCCCTGGGCGCTCTTCTCTTTCCAGGTGGCGTCGGTCAGCGCCTTCGTCACGCGCCGGGTGTTCGGCCCGCCGTACTCGCGGGTGACGTCGCGCAGCCAGCCGCGCTCCACGTTGTGGGGCAGCCACTGCGCCTCCATCACGTGCAGGCGGCTCTCCCATGAGGGCGTGGCCGCGTAGCGGATGCCGTTGAGCGTGGCGACGAGCGCCGACTCCGAGGGCGCGGCCGCCAGCGCCATGGCCTGCTCCACCATGGTGACGCAGTCCACCGCGTCGAGGCGCACGAGGGGGTCGGGGTCGCGGCCCTCGCCTTCGCCCAGCGGCGAGAGCACGTAGGGCGTGCCCAGGAAGCCCTCGCTCGCGCGGAGCACCCGCTCGCGCATGGGCAGCGCCCTGAGCTCCGCCATGGCGTCGGCGCGCTGCGCGCCGCCCATCGACGACCACGGGGCCGCCGCGAGCACGAGGAGCACCGCCGGCGTCACTGCAGCCCCGCCCGCTTGAGGATGGCCTGCCGCTGCTCGTCGGACAGGCGCAGGCGCTCGAGCTCGTCCTCGTAGGCCAGCTTCGACTCGCCGCCCGCGCGGGCGCTCTCGATGACGAGGAACTCGAGCTGCCGGGCGTCGCCGCCCTCGACGAGGAGCCGCGCCGCCCGGGCCCGCACCTTGTGGTCCGCGTCCTTGAGCAGCGGGGTGAGCGAGGGCGCCGCGAGCTTCGCCTTCGCGCCCTCGAAGAGCATCACGCCCTGGAGCCGCTCGTGGCGATCGGCCGCGCCGAGGAGCGCGGCGGCGAACTTCGCGCAGCGGGGCGCGCCGAGGGTGCACAGGGCCTGCGCCGCGGCCAGGCGGGTGGACTCCGACGAGTCGCCCAGCAGCGCCTCGAGCGCCGGCGCCTGCTTGCGGTCGCCCGCGCGCCCGGCGGCGACGATCATCTGCAGGCGCAGCTCCAGGTCGACCTCGGTCTTCGCCGCCTTGAGCAGCGGCCCCCCCGCGCCCGGCTGGCCGATGGCCCCCAGGGCCCGGGTCGCCTCGCGGCGCACGCCGAGCACCGGGTGCCCGAGCAGCCCCACCAGGGGCCCCACCGCGTCGCGCGGGCGCGTGCGGCCCAGGCCGCGGCAGGCCGCCATCACCTCCCCCACGGTGTCGGAGCGCAGGGAGGTGAGGAGCAGGCGCTCGACGTCCTCGGAGGGCACGGCCACGGCCGCGAGGAGCTCGATCTGCGGCTCGCGCCGCTTCGGGTCGCGCGTGCGCTTGAGCACCAGCGCCAGCTCCTCGGCCACGAGGGCCTCGGCGCCCAGGTACTGCACCCGGTTGACCGTCGCGTTGAGGCCGACCTGGCCCGAGAGGAACCGGTCGAGCACCTGCAGGGCCTCGGCCGCGTTGTTCTTCTTCGCCGCGACCGGCACCGCGAGGCTCACCAGGACGAGGACCACCCACCGCTTCATCGGCCACACGCTAGCAGGTTGCCCGAGGGGACCGCGCCAGCCTGCTAACATGGGCGGCTCCGTGCGCTTCGGGCTCCTCCTCGCCTTCGCCGTGTCGGCGGCCCCGTCGCTGGCCCAGCCGCGCGACGCGACCGCCCGCTGCCGGGAGGCCTGCCTTCGCCACGTCACCACGCCGCGGCTCCGGGCCAGCGCCTGCGGCGCCTGCGTGCTCGCGCCGGGCGACGCCGCCGCCTGGCTCTCGCGGCTGCCGGAGCGCCCGCCGGGGCTCCTCGACGACCCCGATTGGCAGGTGCGCTGGGCCGCGCTGCTGGCGAGCGCGCGGCAGAAGCAGGGCACCGCCCCGCGAGAGCTCGGCGCGTGGCTGGCGACGGCCCGCGGCGAGGCGCGGCTGCGGGCGTGCCAGACGGCCCTCCACGCCGCCGGGGCCCTCTCGCTCACGCTCGAGGCGCTGCTCGAGCCCGAGCGCAGCGGCCTGCCCCCAGGCGCCCCGCGCTGCGCCGCCCTCGTGCCGGCGCTGCTCGAGGCGGAGCGCCCCCGCCTCTACGCCCTCGACCCCGAGGAGCAGAACGAGGCGCTGCGCCACCCGGCGAAGGCCCTGGGCCTCTCGCCCGCCCGCCTCACGCTCGACGCCATGGCCCCGCGATCGCCGGGCCTCGACGACGCCGCCCTCGAGCCGCTCCTGCGGTGGGCGGAGCTGGAGGACACCTCCGCCGCCGCCGCGCTGACCGCCGCGGCCACCCCCGCCGACGTCGCGGTGATGAACCGGGTGCTCGCCGTGGCGAGCCGCCGGCGAGACGCGGCGCGGCCGGCCCTGGGCGACGCCGACGCCGTCACCCGTAAGCGCGCGGTGCTGGTGCTGGCGAGCTTCGCGCCCT
>CAYUZK010000295.1:0-5608 GCA_964449625.1 uncultured Archangium sp. | reverse complement strand
GTCGTCGCGGGCCGCCGCCGAGCAGGGCCGCATGGCCGCCGATGCCCTCCTCGCCGCCCGGAGCGCGCCGTGAGCAAGGCCCTCGTCTGCCCCTGTGAAGACGTGACGGCCTCGGAGGTCGAGCACGCCATCGCGAAGGGCAACCGCGACATCGAGTCGCTCAAGCGCTTCACCGGCTTCGGCACCGGCATGTGCCAGGGGAAGCAGTGCCTCACGGCCGCGGCGCGGCTCCTCGAGGCGAAGGCGCCGACGCGCCCCACGCCCGAGCAGCTCCTGCCCTTCACGCCGCGGCCGCCGCTCTTCCCCACCGAGCTGTCGTACTGGGCGAGCGCCTCGTTCGACCCGCCGCAGGCCCCCGCTGGCGGCGTGCCCGCGGCGATGGGCTTCACGGTGCCGGCCCTGCGTCCGACGGCGCCGGTGCCCGAGAAGGCGAAGGTGGTGATCATCGGCGGCGGCATCATGGGCCTGGCGCTGGCGTGGAACCTCACGCTGCAGGGCGAGCGCGACGTGGTGGTGCTCGACAAGGGCTACCTCTGCGCGGGCGCGAGCGGGCGCAACGGCGGCGGCATCCGCGCGCAGTGGGGCACGCCCACGCTCATCGGCCTGGCGCGGCGGAGCCTCGAGCTCATGCAGCGCTTCGCGCGCGACATGGGCATCAACGTGTGGTTCCGCCAGGGCGGCTACCTCTTCCTCGCGAAGAGCGCCGCGGTGGTGGAGCGCCTCGAGCGGAGCGCGGCGCTGCACCACGCGCACGGCGTGCCGACGCAGCTCCTCACGCCCGACGGCGCGCGCGACGTGGTGCCCGAGCTGACGATGAAGGGCGTGCTCGCCGCGGCCTGGAACCCGAAGGACGCGGTGATCTTCCCCTGGCCGTTCCTCTGGGGCTACGCGCAGCAGCTCGCGAAGAAGGGCGTGAAGGTCGAGACCTTCACCAAGGTGACGGGCTTCGAGCTCGGGCGCGGCAAGGTGACGAAGGTGATCACCGACCGCGGCGACATCGCCTGTGAGACGGTGGTGATGGCGGCCGGCGCCTGGAGCCCGGAGATCGCGAAGCTGGCCGGCGTGCACCTGCCCAATGAGCCGCACCGCCATGAGATCTGCAGCTCGGAGCCGCTCAAGCCCTTCCTCGGGCCGCTGGTGTCGGTGCTCGACTCGGGGCTCTACTTCTCGCAGTCGATGCGCGGGGAGATCGTCGGCGGCATGGGCGACCCGCGGGAGCCTGCGGGCATGAACCTGGGCTCCACGGCGCGCTTCTTGACGCGTTACGCGCAGGCCCTCACCGAGCAGTTGCCGCGGCTGGGCCACCTCAAGGTGCTGCGCCAGTGGTCAGGGCCCTACGACGTCACGCCCGACAACTCGCCCATCCTCGGGAAGACGCCGGGCCTCGAGAACCTGCTGCAGCTCAGCGGCTTCGTCGGCCACGGCTTCATGATGGCGCCGGCGGTGACGGAGCGGATGGCGAAGTGGATGGCCACCGGCGAGTCGGACGAGCTGTTCGAGCGCTTCACGCTCTCGCGCTTCGCCCAGGGGCGAATGGAGCGCGAAGACATGATCATCGGCTGACCCATGTCGGTGCACCGCGCGCTCATCACGTGGAAGCGGGAGGGCGACTTCGCCCGGAAGAAGTACTTCCGCGCGCACACCTGGCGATTCGACGGCGGCCTCGAGGTGCCCGCCTCGGCGTCGCCGCTCGTGGTGCCGAAGCCCTACAGCGTCGAGGCGGCCGTGGACCCCGAGGAGGCCTTCGTCGCGGCCATCTCGAGCTGCCACATGCTGACCTTCCTCTTCCTCGTGGCGAACGAGGGCTTCGTCGTGGACTCGTACGTGGACGAGGCCGAGGGCACCGTGAGCCACGCAGGCACGACGCCGTGGGTGAGCGAGGTGGTGCTCCGGCCGCTCATCGCCTTCGCTGGCGAGGCACCGTCGGCGGAGCAGCTGGGCGCGCTTCACGAGGCCGCGCACGCGCAGTGCTTCATCGCGCAGTCGGTGAAGACGGCCATCCGCGTCGAGGCGCGCTGACTCGTCGCCGGGCCTTCAGTCGAACAGCCGCACCGCCACCAGCCCCGCCGTCTCGCAGAACAAGAGGCTCGTCACCACCACGTGCGTCACCGTGCGGCTCGTGCCCGGCGGGGTCCCCGCGACGCCGGCCAGCACCCCGCCCAGCAGCGCGCCGGCGAGGCCGCCGACGAGGGGCGCGAGCAGGTAGTCGAGCATCGAGGTCGGCTCCTGCCTCCGCCAGTTCACCCACAGCCCGATGAACGCCCCCGCGAGGCCCGCGCTCACCACGCCACCGGCGATCGCCAGCGTTCCTCCCGGCTGCGAGTCACCCGCGGAGCTCGCGCCGGCGACATAGGCGGCGGTGACGGCGAGGCCCACGCCGCCCACCAACACGGCGCCCAGCACGCGGCTCGAGTCCATGCGCGCAGGCTTCCCGGGGCCGGCCGGAGTTGGAGCCACCGTCGCGTCACTCGCAGCCGCCGCGGGTGCTCCCGTCAGCTCGGTCGTCGAAGCCGCCGCGAACGGCGCGTCCTCGCCCAGGTGCGAAGGCGCCGACGCACCTGCCTGCGCCTGCACCGGCAAGGCCAGCAGCACCACCACGACGACGAGGCCACGCATAGGGGTCGCGACTCTCGCGTCCCGTCATCGCCGTGTCACGCGCTGCGCGCCCGCCCCTGACGCCGCCGTCGTGACCGAGCCATCGCGCGCGTCACGCCCCAGTCACCGCCCCGTCGCGTCGGGCGCTTGGCGGCGGCAACGCCTTTGCTTCGTCCGCACGCCATGACCCTCGCCCTCATCTCGATGCTGTCGGTGCTGGCCAGCAACCCCACCTCGTTCCTCGACGACGAGGAGGACGCCGCGTACCGGGAGGCCACGCTGCGAAGCGAGCGACGCGCCCTGGCCGACGCCCGCCTAGGTGAGGCGAAGGCCGCGAAGGACTCCCGCGCGCTGCGGACCTACCAGCGCACCCACAGCGAGATGTCCGTCGGCTACCTCGGGCAGTGGTCTGACGAGCGGAACCGCGGCTTCGCGCTGCGCAGCTCGACGGGGCCGGCGGAGCTCGCGGGCGCCGTGGTGGACCCCTTCCTGGGCGCGCCCTTCGTGGGCGCCGTGCAGGCCGGCCCCACCATCGAGTGGCGCGGCGTGTTGGACGGCGTGCGCTTCACCACAGGCGTGCGGTTCCCCTTCACCAGCTTCCGCCCCAGCGACAGCGCCCAGCGCGTCACCCTCAACGGCGCGGAGCACGACGTGCTGGTCCGCTCCGTGTCCGTGTGGGAGTTCCGCACCGGCCTCGGCTTCGAGCTGCCCTTCCACCGCGTGGCGCCCTTCGTCGACGTGCTGGGCGACGTGAGCACCTTGAACGCGCAGCTCGCCATCGACGGCCACGCCGCCGACTACCGCAGCACCGCGTTCTCGCTCGGCGGCCGCGTCGGCCTGCGCGTGCAGGTGAGCCACGTCTTCATCCAGGCCGCCGCGGAGGCCATGGCCATCGGCCCCGTGCGCCTGGGCGGCTCGCTCCAGGCGGGCGTCGCGTTCTGAAGGCCGCTCACCGGAACGAGTGCACCTGCGGCGCCACCGGCAGCTCCGGCACCAGCACCTCGAGGTGCGTCACCTTCAGGTTCACCACCTTGCCGCTGCGCTCCACGCGCCCCGTGGCGAGGAGCAGCGGCGCGCCGGTCAGCTCCCGGCGATAAGGCTCGAAGAGGTCCGGCTCGACGATGACGTTGGCGATGCCCGTCTCGTCCTCCATCGAGAGGAAGGTGAAGCCCTTCGCCGTCGGAGGCCGCTGCCGCACGATGACGAGCCCGCCCAGCTTCGCCAGGCGCCCCAGCGGCACCTGCAGCAGCCCCTCGGCCGTCACCGCGCCCAGCCGCGTGAGCTGCCCGCGGAGCAGCTGCACCGGGTGCGCCTCGAGCGAGAGGTGCACGGCCTCGAAGTCCGCCGAGACGCGCTCGGCCGCCGACATCGCGGGGAACTCGGCGCGGTCCGCCACCATCGGCAGGCCGAAGAAGAGATCGCCCTCGTCGAAGGGCCCCAGGGCGTGCAGGTCCCACAGGGCGGTGCGGCGGTTGGTGCACAGCCCGTTGAAGGCTCCGGCGAGCGCCAGGCGCGCGAGGTCCGGCCGGGGGATGCGCGAGCGCCGCGCCACGTCGGCCACCGATGAGAAGGGGCCCGCCTCCCGCGCGGCCTCCACGCGCCTGCTCGAGTCCTCCCGCAGGCCCTTCACCAGCTCGAGCCCCAGGCGCAGCGCGGGCTGCTTCGGCATGCGCCCCTCGGCGGGCAGCGCGCGCAAGGCCACGGCGTCGTCGTCGCACTCCAGGCGGCACTGCCAGCCCGAGGTGTTGACGTCGACGGGCCGCACCTCCACGCCGTGGCGTCGCGCGTCGTCCACCAGCGTGTGCGGCGCGTAGAAGCCCATGGGCTGCGCGTCGAGCAGCGCCGCGCAGAAGGCCGCCGGGTAGTAGCGCTTGAGCCACGACGAGGCGTACGCGATGAGCGCGAAGGACGCCGAGTGGCTCTCCGGGAAGCCGTAGTGCGAGAAGCCCTTGAAGCTGTCGAAGCAGCGCACCGCGAAGTCCCGCGGGTAGCCGCGGCCCACGGCGCCCTCGATGAAGCGCTCTCGGAACTGCGGCAACAGATGGTCGGCCCGCTTGTTGGTGAGCGCCCGCCGCAGGCGGTCCGCGTCGCCGGCCGAGAAGCCCGCGGCCACCATGGCGAGCTTCATCGCCTGCTCCTGGAAGAGCGGCACCCCTAAGGTCCGGCTCAAGATGTCCTTCACGTCGGGCGAGGGGTACGTCACGGCCTCCTCGCCGTTCCGCCGCCGCAGGTACGGGTGCACCATCTCGCCCACGATGGGCCCGGGGCGGATGATCGCGATCTCCACCACCAGGTCGTAGAAGCACCGCGGCTTGAGGCGCGGGAGCATGTTCTGCTGCGCGCGGCTCTCCACCTGGAAGGTGCCGATGGAGTCGCCCTCGCAGAGCATGTCGTAGACCGCCGGGTCCTCCGCGGGGAGCGTGGCCATGTCGTAGCGCCGCCCCGTCGTCGCCTCGATGAGCCCGAAGCAGCGCGAGAGCACCGTGAGCATGCCTAAGGCCAGCAGGTCGACCTTCAAGATGTTGAGCGCCGAGAGGTCGTCTTTCTCCCACTGCACCACCGTGCGGTCGGCCATGGAGCCGTTCTCCACGGGCGCCAGCGAGGTGAGCCGCCCCTCGGTGATGACGAAGCCGCCCACGTGAATCGAGAGGTGCCGCGGCATGCCGATGAGCTGCCGCGCGAGCGCCACCGTCTGCTGCACCGCGAGGTCTCCCGGCGCCAGGCCCGCCTGCTGGAGCTGCCAGGCTCCCACCTCTTCGCCGAAGTCGATGGCCTTCGAGAGCCGGTCGACCTGGTCGAGCGAGAGGCCCAGCGCCTTGCCCACCTCCCGCGCCGCCATGCGCCCGCGGAAGCAGATGTGCTCGCACACCATCGCCGCGCGGCGCCGCCCGTGCTTCTCGTAGACGTACTGCAGCACCTCCTCCCGGCGCGCGTGCTCGAAGTCCACGTCGATGTCCGGCGGCTCGCGGCGCTCCATCGAGAGGAAGCGCTCGAAGAGCAGCCCCATGCGCAC
>CAYUZK010000294.1:0-5624 GCA_964449625.1 uncultured Archangium sp. | reverse complement strand
CGGCGGCCTCCACGACGGCGGCCTCCACGACGGCGGCCTCCACGACGGCGGCCTCCACGACGGCGGCCTCGACGGCAGCGCCGCGGACGCCGGCTCGCCTGCCTCGATGCGACAGCTCGAGGTTGGCTGCGGGTGCTCCAGCGGAGAGGGCGCCCTCTTCGCGCTGGCTCTCGCCTGGCTCGGGCGCACGCGCTGCCGCCGCCGCCCATGAAGCCTGAACCTCGTGCCTACCCGCGCCTGACTTGCCTCGAAGCGGCCGCGCGAGACGCGATGCGACAGCTCGAAGTCGGCTGCGGGTGCTCCAGCGGAGAGGGAGCTCTCCTCGCGCTGGCTCTCGCCCGGCTCGGGCGCACTCGCAGCCGCTGAAGCCTGAACCTCGCGCTCACCCGCGCCTGACTGGCCGCGAAGGGGCAGCGCGAGCCGCCTAAGCCCGGTGAAGACCGCAGCCCGCGCGTCAGTGCCGCTTGCGGATGGAGATCAACGCCCGCAGGCCCGGCGACACGTGGGTGAAGCGCACCCCCACCTCGTGCCAGACGCTCGCCATCGGGTTGCCCGGGCGCGCCCAGGCCACCTGCCCGCGCCAGGGGAGCTCCTTGTTGCCGTGGAGCACGTAGCCGTCGATGACGGCGCCCGGCGTCAACAGCTGCGGCGTCTCGAGGCGGAAGCCGCCGTGGCTCAGGTCGGCGCTGAGCGCAGCCTGGCGGCGGCCGATGGAGATGGGGAGTCGGACGACGGCGCGGGAGTCGGAGCGGGGCGTCTTCATGCCCGCGACGGTCGCACGGCCCGGGGCGCGCACAAGTTTCGGGCCCGCGGGCCGCCCTGACACCGGCGCCCTGCTTTCCCCTGCGCGCCGCCGCTCCACTGCTCGCAGCGCCGAGTGGGGGCGCGGTGGTCCGACCCTTGCTGTCCCCGGCGCCGTCGGCCGGCGTGAAGTCGTCACCAGGCGTGGCTCACCACCGCGCGCTGCGGTGTCTGTGCCCGAAGGAGCCCCATGAAATTCAGCCACGGCGTCATCATCGGCTTCGGCGTCGCGGCCATCGCCGCCTGCGCCGCGTCGCCCAACCTCCTCGACCGCGGCGGCCCCGTGCCCGACGGCGAGACCGGGGGGAGCGGCGGCGGCTTCATCAGCGGCGGCGCCGGCGGCGGCACCTCGGCCTGCACCAGCACCGCCCAGTGCGCGCCCGGCTACACCTGTGACAACGGCACCTGCGTCGCGCCGGAGGTCGAGACCGACCGCGGCCTGGGCGACGCCCCACCCGTCGCCACGCCCCGCTACGTCTACGCGCTCAACCCGTCGGCCGCGTCGGTGGCGCGCATCGACCCCACCTCGCTCGCCATTGAGGCCGTGCCCGTCGGCCCCCGGCCCGTGGGCCTCGCCGCGCTCCCCGACGAAGACGCCGCCGTCGTGCTCTCGCTCGACGACAGCTCCCTCTCGGTGCTCGACAGCGCGACGCTGCCCACGAAGGTGACGCGCGTCTCGCTGCGCCGGCAGTACTCGCGCCTGACCGTCTCGGCTGACGGCGCCTGGGCCGCGGCCTGGCCCGACCCCGCCGGCGCCCCGGCCTCGGGCGCCGAGGGCATCTTCGCCCTGGTGGACCTGGCGAAGGTGCGCGCCGGCACCAGCGGCGCGGTGCAGGAGCGCGCCGGCGGCTACCGCATCACCGACGTGCTCTTCCGGATCGAGGCCGGCGTGGCCACCAGCCTCTACGTCTTCGCCAAGTCCACCGTGTCCACCTTCGACCTCGCCACCGGCGCGGCGCTCCCGGTGCGCCTGGCGCTGCCCGAGTCGATGGCCGCCGACGTGCGCAGCCGCGAGGTGGTGGCCAGCCGCGACGCGCGCGTGGTGATGCTGCGCAGCACCATCGCCCCGGAGCTCGCCTCCTTCGACGGCACGCGCCTCGACGCCATCCCGCTCCCGGAGATCGCCACCGACCTCGACCTCGTGCCCGACGGCACCGCCGCCGTCGCCGCGCTCCGCTCCTCGAGCAGCGTGGCCTACATCGAGGTGCCGGCCGACCTGCTCGACCCCACCGGCATCGACGTCATCGCGCTCGACGGCGGCGTGGTGGGCCAGGTGGCGCTCCCGCCGCAGGTGCCGGCCAGCGGCATGTTCGCGCTCGTCTACTCCACCGTCACCAGCGCCGAGGCCTTCGCGCGGGTCGACCTGCCGTCGGGCACCGTCACCCGCTACCCGCTCGAGAAGCTGGTCGACGAGATCGCCGTCTCGCCCGACGGCCGCTCGGCCCTCATCATCCACCGGGCGAACCCCAACACCACCGCGAGCGACCCCTACGAGGCCGCCGTGGACAAGGACCAGGGCTTCTCGGTCTTCGACGTGGGCACCGGCTTCTGGCAGCTCCAGCGCACCGGCACCACGCGCCCCACCCGCTTCGCCTTCTCACCGCGCGGCGGCTACGTCGGCGTGGCGCTGCGCAACGACACCCAGCGGCGCTACCAGCTCATGTCGGTGAACCTCTCGTCGCTGGTGTCCACCACGCTCCCGCTGGCCTCCACGCCCCTCTTCATGGGCACCGTGCCCGAGGCGCCCGGCATCACGCCCCACCGCGTCTTCGTCAGCCAGGAGCACCCGGCCGGCCGCATCAGCGTCATCCAGCTCGACACCGGCCAGGTGCGCACCGCCACCGGCTTCACCTTGAACGGGGAGATCGACTGATGCGCGCCCGGCTCGCCTCGCTCCTCGTCTCGCTCGCGCTCGTCGGCTGCGGCGTGCGCGGCACGCTCTACACCTCGGCCCTCACCCCGCTGCCGCTCGTGGCCACGGCCTCGGCGGTGGTGCAGGTGGTGCCGCAGACCCAGCGGGCCGTGGTGGTGCGCCCCGGCGAGCCCGTGCCCACCGCCCTGCGGCTCTCGCCCGGCGCGCGCCTGGCCCAGCGGGTGCCCCTGGCCGACGCCCTCGTGGTGCTCACCGGCACGCCCCGCGCCCCCACGGTGGACCTGGTGGACGTCGCCGCGCGCGAGGTCGAGGCGCTGGCGCTGCCCGGCTACTTCGACCGCGTCACCTTCAGCCCCGACGGCCGCTTCGGCGTCTTCACCTACGACGCCGCCTCGTCCTCCGGGCCGCTCGTGGCGCGCAACCTGAACGAGGTCGCGCTCCTCGCCACGGGCTCACGCACCGTCACGCGCCTGCAGCTCGACACCGAGTCGCTCGCGCCCCGCGCCGTGCTCTTCGCGCCGGCCGAGGCGAACCGGCAGCTCGTCGCGGTGTCGCTCGAGCGCGGCGTGGCCATCTTCGACGCGCTCCACCCGGAGGTGGCCCCGCGGCGCGTCGCCATCCGCGCGCCGGGCAGCGCCTCGGAGTCCACCGTGGTGGAGGCCGTCTTCTCGCGCGACGTGCGCTGGCTCTTCCTGCGGGCCACGACGCTCGACGACGTCATCGCCGTGGAGCTGGGCCCCGAGGTCAACGCGCCGGTGTCGGCCTCGCTCAACTTCGTCGCCGGGGGCCGCGGGCTCGCGGACATCGAGGCCGCGCCGGAGGGCTTCCCCGACGCGGTGCTGGCCGCCTACGCCACCAGCCGCGAGCTGTGGCTCCTCGACGCCCGCGGCATCCTCGACCACGCGCGCACGCTGCCCACCACCGAGCCGGTGACGGCCGTGGAGACGCTCGGCGGCACGCGGGTGCTGGGCTGGCGCGCCGGCGGCCGCGGCGTCGTCGCCTGGGATCTCGCCGACGGCCGCAGCGGCGCCGCGACGCTCGACGGCTTCGCCACGAGCGCGCCGACGCTGCTCCCCGGCCTGGGCAAGGCCCTCTTCTTCCTCAACGCGACGGCGAGCGGCCCGGCCCTCTCCACCGTCAGCGTCGTCGACGAGGTGAACCGGCTGCGGCTGCGGCTCTCCAGCGTTCAGCTCTCGCGCGTGGAGCAGACCTCGACGCTCGACGGCGCCAGCGGGCGCCTCTTCTTCGGCGTCATCGGCGCGCCCTCCGTCGTCACCGTGGAGCTCTCGACGCTGCGCCTGGCGGAGTTCGTGCTCGACGAGCAGCCGCAGCGGCTCCACTGGCTCCCCGACGGCGACTGGCTCGTCGCCGACCACGGCACCGCCACCCGCCTGGGCCACGTCACCGCCTGGCCCGCCGGCAGCACCGAGCGCGCCGGGGCGCTGCGCTACACCGACTTCGCCTTCACCGGCGACCTGGACCGCCCGGAGGACCCGTGATGACCCGCCCGCTGCTGCTGGCCGTGGCGCTGCTGGCGACGGCCGCCTCCGCCGAGCTCCCGACGCTGTCGGCCAGCGTGGGCTACACGAGCCAGATCTTCCCCGCGCGCGGGTACGATCTCGTCGACAGCGACGACCACCTCTCCATGGTGCGCGCCGCCTTGGGCACGGGCTTCCTGCTCCCCTTCGGGCTCCTCGACCTCGAGCTCGCCTACCAGGGCGGCGGCACCACCGCGCAGGCGCACGCCACGGTGCCCACGAGCTTCTCCCTCGTCGGCGCGCAGCTCGGCGCGACGCTGCGGCTGCCGGTGAGGGCGTGGTTTCACCCCTACGCCCACCTCTCGGGCGGGGTCGACTGGGCGACGCTGACGCTCGCTTCGCCCACGCGCCTCACCCAGACGGTGCTGACCGGCTCCGGCCAGGGGCTGCTCGGCGTGCAGCTGAGCGTGCGCCTGGGCCGCAACACGGGGCGGCGGCTCCCGTGGCTCGTCTTCGACCTCGGCGGCGGCGCGGTGGTGCGCTCGGTGGCTCGCTTCGACGCCCTGCGCCCGGAGCCGGCCTCGACGCCCCCGCCTGACGCGCTGGCCAGCGGCCAGGTCGACGTGGGCGCGCTCCCGCTCACCGGCTACACCTTCCGGCTGCTGGTGGGCGTGCGCTTCTGAGGCGAAGGGCTCACGTCACGCGCGCGTGGCCGGCGTAGACGTTCATCGAGCCCTCGCGGAGGAAGCCCACCAGCGTCACGCCCAGGGCCTCCGCCATGCGCACCGCGAGGGAGGTGGGCGCCGAGATGCCGGCGATGAGCGGCACCCGCGCGGCGACGCACTTCTGCACGAGCTCGAAGCTGACGCGCCCGGAGACGAGCAGCAGCGCCCCGTCGAGCGGCGCGCCGCTGCGCAGGGCCCAGCCCACCACCTTGTCCACCGCGTTGTGGCGGCCCACGTCTTCGCGGGTGACGAGGTGCTCGCCCGCCACCGTGAAGAGCGCCGCGGCGTGCAGGCCCCCGGTGGCGTCGAAGGCGGCCTGCGTCGCGCGCAGGCGCCCGGGGAGCGCGCTGAGCACCGCCCGCGGCACGCGCAGCGCGGAGTCGAGGGGCGCCGAGACGGCCAGCGCGTTCTCGAGCGTGGCCTTGCCGCAGACGCCGCAGCTCGAGCTGGCGAAGCTGTGGCGCCGGTGGCGGTCGAAGTCGACGGGCCCCAGCAGCCGCGCCTGCAGCACGTTGTCCTCGGCCTCCGGCGTCGGGGCCACGGTGCAGTGCCGCAGCGACTCGATGTCGGCCACGCCGCGCACCACGCCCTCGGTGACGAGGAAGCCCAGGCCCAGCTCCTCGTCGTGGCCGGGCGTGCGCATCACCACCGCGAGGGCGCGGCCGTTGACCTGGAGCTCGAGGGGCTCTTCATGCGCGACGTCGTCGTCGCGGGCGTGCTCGGTGTCGGGCGTCAGGCGGCGCAGCG
>CAYUZK010000293.1:0-5666 GCA_964449625.1 uncultured Archangium sp. | reverse complement strand
GTGACGAGGGCGATGCCTGAAGTCGTGCCTCGCCTGGACCCCGGCATGGTCAATGAGGTGGCGTTTGAGGAAGTTCGTCAGGGCTCCACGCTCCTGCTCCGGGGTGCACACATTCAGGGGGCGCGACCGGGTCAAGTTGGCCTGAAGGAGCTGAGGGATCTCGTTCGGCAATACGGCAAGGAACAGGGCGCAAGTCGGGTAGTGGTTGAGGGAGCGACGCGTACGACCGGCGCGACGCCCGGCAGGGATCCGAAACCGTGGGTGCTGGATGTCGACTGATCCTTTCGTGGTCCGCCTGACCGGCTGGCAGAAGGGCCTTCGGACGATCGACCTGATGAAGCTGATGCGGCGGTCAGGCAAGGTCAACCTGCCCCGCGCTAAGGAGCTTGTGGAGAAACTGCTGCACGGCAACGCAATTGCCATTGGGTTCGAGGCGGCGCACGAGGCTCAGGAGTTCCTGCGCGACGCAGAGTCGATGGGGGCGCTGGGAACTGTGGAAGCCGGCCCGGTTTGATCTCACTCCTCAAGGCGGAGACCGTCGATGCAACTTCTCTACGGCGTGCTCGAAGTGTTGGTGCTTGCGACCCATGTCGAGGCGAGCCAAGCGCACGCGACCACGCCGCGACTGAGGAGCACGGGGACGAGCATTCGGTACGAGTACGAGTTCAACCGCCTCTCCCGGGTGGACTACCCGGTGTCGACGGACGTGGAGTACCGGTACGGGCCGCCGGGTGCAGCAGCAGGAGGAGCCGGGCGAGTGGTGGAGGTGGTGGACGACGTGGGAGTGGAGAAGCGGGAGTACGGCCCGCTGGGAGAGGTGACGAAGCAGACGCGGCAGGTGCGGCCGCTGAGGCCCGGAGACAGGGCAGCGACGTACACGCTGGGCTTCGAGTGGGACAGCTTCGGGAGACTGCTGGGGCTGGAGTACCCGGACGGGGAGCGGCTCGCGTACGAGTACGACGAAGGTGGACTCGTCACGAAGGCGACGGGGGTGCTGGGGGGAGAGACGACGCTGTACCTGGCGTCGGTGGAGTACGACGAATTCGGGCAGCGGGTGAGGGCGGTGGCGGGGAATGGGGTGGAGACGAGGTACCGGTACGAGGAGGACACGAGGAGGCTGGAGAGCCTGAGGGCGAGGCTGTCGCCGGTGACGGGAGGGACAGTCTTCCAGGCGATGACGTACGGGTACGACGCGGTGGGGAACGTGACGGCGCTGACCAACGCGCTGCCGTCACCGCTGGCGACGGCGTACGGAGGGAGCGTCGGGTACCAGTACGCGTACGACGACGGAAACCGGCTGGTGGGGGCGAGGGGAGAGGCGGAGACGAGGCCCGGGGTGAGGGACGTCTTCGAGGCGGGGTGGGGGTACTCGGACATCCACAACGTGACGAGGGCGACGTTGGCGAGGAAGGTGGTGTCGCTGACGGGGACGGAGGCACCGCCGGCGGACACTCGGGACGAGGGGTACACCTACGACGCGACGGCGGGGCCGCACCGGGCGGTGCGCATCGGCGAGACGAGCCTCAAGTACGACGAAGACGGGAATACGACGGAGGAGTGCGAAGGGACGGCGTGCGCGCCTGGGCAGGGGCGGGCGTACACGTGGGACGAAGCGGGGCAGTTGGCGGAGGCGAGGGCCAGCGGGAGGCTGGTGCGCTTCCGGTACGACGGAGACGGGCAGCGGCAGGTGAAGCTGTCGTCAGGGGGAGCCAGCTTCAACTTCGGGCAGTGGTGGGCGGTGAAGGGCAACGCGTACGCGACGAAGCACATCTTCGTGGGCGCGGCGAGGGTGGCGACGAGGTTGCTGCCGGCGGCGACGGTGCAGGCGAATACGGCGCCGCCCGACGGAAGCAGCACCAGCGCCTGGCCGAATGACTTCGGCTGCGTGCCCTCGGGGAACCAGCCGCAGAAGTGTCCCACCAACGCGAGCGGCACGGCGTGGGTGGAGCGAGGGGTGGTGAGGCCGGCTGTCTGGTACTACCACTCGGACGCGCTGGGCAGCACGCAGTGGCTGACGGACGAGGAGGGCCAACTCGCGGAGCGGGTGGAGTACTACCCGTACGGAGAAGTGTGGAGGCAGGTGCCGAGGCACGGCCCGGCGAAGTTGAAGCAGGCCTTCCTGTACACGGGGAAGGAGTACGACGAGGAGACGGGCCTGACGTACTTCGGGGCCCGGTACTACGACTCGCGGCGGGCGCGGTGGTTGAGTCCCGACCCGGCGCTGGGGGCCTTCGTCGAGCAGTTCCAGGCGCAGCAGGGGCCGCTGCGTGGGCACCTGGGTGCGCCGGGGAACCTCAACGTCTACAGCTACGGCCTGGGGAGTCCTGTCACCCTCAGGGATGAGGATGGGAACTTCCCGTGGTTGGTCGCGGCGTTTGTGGCGCTGGCATGGAGCCTGCCCAATCACGAGGACGAGCCGCAGCCTATCGCGGGGACGGACCGCTACGTCCCCGCCGGCAACAGCGCGCTGACGATGATGGCGCCGCCGTACGCCTTGGCGAATGGCGTCGGGCAAGTCGCGCTTGCCAGGGATGCGCAGGGGGAGCAGCGGAAGGAGCACCTCATCAACGCCGCGGCGTCGCTCGCAGGCGCGAAACTGGGCTTCGATGTCATGACGTCTGGTCCGGGGTTGAAGACCCTCACGCAGACCACGACCCTGTACCGCGCGGTCAGTGAGGCGGAGTTCGCTCAAATTCAGAAGACGGGCAAGTTCCAGGCGGGACCGAACTCGCTCGGAGGCAAGTGGTTCGCGGAGTCACAGGCTGATGCAGCCAAGTGGGGCGACATCCTCAACGGCAAAGGTAACTCCAGGATCGTCGAGACCACGCTGCTCAAGTCGTCTGCTGATCAGTTCATGCGTCTTGATCGGCTCGATGGGATTGGCCCAGCACGATACGGAGAGCTTGAACAATTGAACGGAGCGGTCATTCGGGAGGTGAAGTAGTGGCCACTTGGATGAGAGCAAAGATCTGCTGGCTATCGGCCGAGGAGGGAGGTCGTTCGGCTCCTCCTCCTGGGCCGACATACTCGACAGCAGCACGGTTCGATCGTCTTCGGGAGCAGTGGCCACATGAGGCGTGGAGTGTCGTTGCTGAGTTCTTGGGGGCCCCGGACGATCACAGATGCCTCGTCGCCCGGGTGCGCCTGTTGAGCGCGGAGGGATCTCGCGAACTCCTCCATCCCGGGAGCGGATTCGACCTCTTCGAGGGGAAGAAGTTGGTGGCGCGTTGCGTGGTGATCGGCCCGGAACCATGAAGTCCTTCCACCAGGTGCATTCGCTGGTGATACCGCTTGTGCTCCTCGGCTGGTCGACATCAGCGCATGCATCGCCAGCCGCGACGGCGCCGCGACTGAGGAGCACGGGGACGAGCATTCGGTACGAGTACGAGTTCAACCGCCTCTCCCGGGTGGACTACCCGGTGTCGACGGACGTGGAGTACCGGTACGGGCCGCCGGGTGCAGCAGCAGGAGGAGCCGGGCGAGTGGTGGAGGTGGTGGACGACGTGGGAGTGGAGAAGCGGGAGTACGGCCCGCTGGGAGAGGTGACGAAGCAGACGCGGCAGGTGCGGCCGCTGAGGCCCGGAGACAGGGCAGCGACGTACACGCTGGGCTTCGAGTGGGACAGCTTCGGGAGACTGCTGGGGCTGGAGTACCCGGACGGGGAGCGGCTCGCGTACGAGTACGACGAAGGTGGACTCGTCACGAAGGCGACGGGGGTGCTGGGGGGAGAGACGACGCTGTACCTGGCGTCGGTGGAGTACGACGAATTCGGGCAGCGGGTGAGGGCGGTGGCGGGGAATGGGGTGGAGACGAGGTACCGGTACGAGGAGGACACGAGGAGGCTGGAGAGCCTGAGGGCGAGGCTGTCGCCGGTGACGGGAGGGACAGTCTTCCAGGCGATGACGTACGGGTACGACGCGGTGGGGAACGTGACGGCGCTGACCAACGCGCTGCCGTCACCGCTGGCGACGGCGTACGGAGGGAGCGTCGGGTACCAGTACGCGTACGACGACGGAAACCGGCTGGTGGGGGCGAGGGGAGAGGCGGAGACGAGGCCCGGGGTGAGGGACGTCTTCGAGGCGGGGTGGGGGTACTCGGACATCCACAACGTGACGAGGGCGACGTTGGCGAGGAAGGTGGTGTCGCTGACGGGGACGGAGGCACCGCCGGCGGACACTCGGGACGAGGGGTACACCTACGACGCGACGGCGGGGCCGCACCGGGCGGTGCGCATCGGCGAGACGAGCCTCAAGTACGACGAAGACGGGAATACGACGGAGGAGTGCGAAGGGACGGCGTGCGCGCCTGGGCAGGGGCGGGCGTACACGTGGGACGAAGCGGGGCAGTTGGCGGAGGCGAGGGCCAGCGGGAGGCTGGTGCGCTTCCGGTACGACGGAGACGGGCAGCGGCAGGTGAAGCTGTCGTCAGGGGGAGCCAGCTTCAACTTCGGGCAGTGGTGGGCGGTGAAGGGCAACGCGTACGCGACGAAGCACATCTTCGTGGGCGCGGCGAGGGTGGCGACGAGGTTGCTGCCGGCGGCGACGGTGCAGGCGAATACGGCGCCGCCCGACGGAAGCAGCACCAGCGCCTGGCCGAATGACTTCGGCTGCGTGCCCTCGGGGAACCAGCCGCAGAAGTGTCCCACCAACGCGAGCGGCACGGCGTGGGTGGAGCGAGGGGTGGTGAGGCCGGCTGTCTGGTACTACCACTCGGACGCGCTGGGCAGCACGCAGTGGCTGACGGACGAGGAGGGCCAACTCGCGGAGCGGGTGGAGTACTACCCGTACGGAGAAGTGTGGAGGCAGGTGCCGAGGCACGGCCCGGCGAAGTTGAAGCAGGCCTTCCTGTACACGGGGAAGGAGTACGACGAGGAGACGGGCCTGACGTACTTCGGGGCCCGGTACTACGACTCGCGGCGGGCGCGGTGGTTGAGTCCCGACCCGGCGCTGGGGGCCTTCGTCGAGCAGTTCCAGGCGCAGCAGGGGCCGCTGCGTGGGCACCTGGGTGCGCCGGGGAACCTCAACGTCTACAGCTACGGCCTGGGGAGTCCTGTCACCCTCAGGGATGAGGATGGGAACTTCCCGTGGTTGGTCGCGGCGTTTGTGGCGCTGGCATGGAGCCTGCCCAATCACGAGGACGAGCCGCAGCCTATCGCGGGGACGGACCGCTACGTCCCCGCCGGCAACAGCGCGCTGACGATGATGGCGCCGCCGTACGCCTTGGCGAATGGCGTCGGGCAAGTCGCGCTTGCCAGGGATGCGCAGGGGGAGCAGCGGAAGGAGCACCTCATCAACGCCGCGGCGTCGCTCGCAGGCGCGAAACTGGGCTTCGATGCCATGAAGGGCGCCGGTCCGAAACCGGCGGCGGCAGGGGGCATGCGCGCTGCCGCGGGCGAGGGGGCAACGCTCTATCGCGCGGTCGGGGCGAAGGAACTCGCCAACATCGAGGCGGCTGGCCTCCGCTACCGCGTTCCAGCCGGCGGCGTGGAGGGCAAGTACTTCTTCCGAACCCCCGAGCAGGCGTCGAACTTCGCGCGGATGATGGGCGACCAACCCTACACCACGACGTCTGTTCGCGTGTCTCCTGGGGAACTCGGAAGAGCAAGCCCGATCAACCCCGCGGGGGAAGGCCCCGGCTACTTCTTCTCGACGCCCGACGTGCCGACT
>CAYUZK010000292.1:0-5678 GCA_964449625.1 uncultured Archangium sp. | reverse complement strand
TCGCCGGCTCGACCTGGTCGGACGCGCTGAAGGTCGTGGGCGCAGCCGTGGCCCCGACCGCGCGTGTCGACGCACAACCGGGGGACAAGGCCGCCACCGCGAATGCGGCGAGGACACGGGTGCTGCTGCTCTTGCTCGAAGTCTTCATGGAATTCTCTCTTTGCCTGTATTTACGGCGCCTGGTGTCTCGCTTCGCTTCGCTTCCCTCGAACTACACTCGCAATGTAGGCCTCTCAAGTTCGACTCGAAGCAGACATATTTGAGATATGTCCTCTCGTATTTGAGAGGACGAAAACACGACATGGACCTCAACGCCGTGAAGCTGTTCGTGCAGGCAGCCGAAGCGGGGAGCATCTCGGAGGCGGCTCGGCGAACCGGCATCCCGCTGCCAACGTTCAGCCGCCAGCTGCGGAAGCTCGAGGACGACCTGGGCATGCGGCTGCTCGAGCGCGGACCCAGAGGTCTCGTCCTGACTCCGGCTGGCAACCAGCTCGTGTCCGATGCCCAGCCTTCGCTGGCCTCGCTGGCACAGGCTGAACAGCGGCTTCACGACTCATCGGGTGTGGCCGGTCGGCTGCGTCTCTCCATGCCGCCGCACCTCGACGCGCTGTGGAAGCTCTTCAGCGCCTTCCGCCATCAGTACCCGGCGGTGACGTTCGACGTGTTCGTCACGGACCGACGCGTCGACCTGGTCGCCGACGGGATCGACGTCGCGCTCCGGATCGGCGACCAGGGCACCGCCGGCTACGTCGGACGCACGCTGACCCGCTATCGGCATCGGGTCGTGGCCTCACCGAAGTTCCTCGCCGCTCACCCCCTCACGGCGCCGCGGGATCTGACCACCGTCCCGTGCGCGTGCTGGCGCAGCCCCGGAGCGAGTGTCTGGCAGGTCGGGAAGACCGAGGTGACCCTCGAGCCCGTGCTCGTCGCGAACGATTACCTCCACCTTCTGCGGCTCGCCGAGGCAGGCGAGGTCGTCACCGAGGTCCCACCCTTCCTTGCGGCGCAAGGTCTCGCGCAGGGCCGCCTGGTCGAGCCGCTGCCGAAGCACCCGTTGCCCGAGAGGCCCATGCGCGCGCTCATCGTCGAGCGGCGGTCGATGTCGCCGCTCGTTCGACAGTTTCTCGAGTACGCCAGCGAGAACGTGGCCCAGGCCCTGGGCGTGCCCGCGTCGCGGCGAGCTGAATGACGCAGGGCCCAGGGCTGTCGAGCGCGCGCGGGAGGCGTCTCGCCCAAGGGTGGCATGGCCTTCGCTACGCGGCCGCGATCGTGACCGCCTCCGCCGAAACGACAGGAGATTCAAACCGGGGTTCCGACACGAGGGCAGCGTCGCCGACGTGGGCCGAGGCGAGCGAGGAGCCTGGCGGAAGTCGAGCGAGCGACGGGCGAGGGAGGCGCGGCGCCGGAGCGGCAGAGGCGCTCGAGGTTCTGACGGTCGGCCGCATGGACGAAGGTGTCGGCGTGGAGGAACTGCTGGAGGGCGCAGGCGCGGAGGTGCTGCACGTCGTCGTCGGGGGAGACGTCGGCGTCGAAGAGGCCCCAGGTGTCGAGGCGCTTCTTGACGCGGCGGGCGAGGCCCTCCACAGCAATCGGGGCTGCGTGGGTCACCACCGGCACAAAAGACAAGGGCCCCGCCGGCCAGCGTCACCGTGCGCTGCTCGCCACGCTCGGTGGGCTCGTCGACGCCCCCACCGTTTGCCCCTCGGCGAGGGCGGTCACATAATGAACGTTCCCCCCGGCTCCCTTGAGGCAGTGATGAGACAGGCCCTTATCGTGCTGATGGTGCTTGGGGCCTGCGCGCCGAGCACCCGCTCGGGTGCGCCCCCCGACTTCGCCCTCGCCGAGATGCTCGCGGCGCCGCACGCCGACCTGGCTCGCGCCCTCAGTCCCGCGTGGCCACCCTGGTCGCTCGACGCCGAGTCGCTGACGCGGGGCGCTTCGTTGCGCGTGCGTTTGCCGCTCGAGGCCAGCGCGCCCTTCACCGTCGGCCACGACGCAATCTCCATCTCCTTCCAGCCCGCGCAGGCGTCGCCTGCGCGCGCCGCGCAGGGCGACGGCCGGGTGATCTACCAGGAGGCCTGGCCCTCGACCGACGCGATCTTCACTGCGACGAGCGATCGTCTGGAGTGGTTCCTGCTGCTGCACGACGATCGGGCGCCGGCCCAGTTCTCCTGGCGCGTGAGCACGGCGGGCGCGATTGCGCCGGACGGCGCCGGGGGCCTGGTGTTGGGGGGACGCCTTCACCTTCCCCGCCCGTTCGCGGTCGACGCGAAGGGCACCCGCCGGGACGCGAGCCTCTCGATCGAGGAAGGCCACCTGCGCCTGGCCCTGGACACCAGCGGGCTCACCTTCCCCGTGCTGCTGGATCCTCTCGTGTACGTGATGGCGTGGGAGCTGCGCAGCACCGCGCTCACCCGCTCCAATGCCGCGATGGCCTTCGACGCTGCACGCGGCGTTTCGATCGTCGTCGGCGGCTACAGCGGCGCAGGCGCCCAGGCGAGCACCACGCACGCGTGGAACGGCCTCGGCTGGACACAGGTGTCGTCGGGCAGCACCAGCGCCGTCAGCTACCAGTCGATGGCCTTCGACAGCGTGCGCAACGTGGTGGTGCTGCAGGGCGGCTTTCGCGGCGGCACCGCCAGCCCCGACACCTACACCTGGAACGGCACGGCCTGGTCGCTGGCTGCCACCACGGGCCCAGGCCCCCGCCTGGCGTCGGCGATGGCGTTCGATAGCGCGCGCGGGCGAGCGGTGCTCTTCGGCGGAAACAACGCAGGCGTGCTGCGCAACGACACCTGGGAGTGGGACGGCACCAGCTGGACCCAGATCGCCACGACCACCGCGCCGGCCGCCCGCATGGAGCACGCGATGGCCTTCGACAGCGCGCGCAACCGGGTGGTGCTGGTCGGCGGGGGCACCCAAGGCACGACCATCTACACCGACACCTGGGAGTGGGACGGCGCCACGTGGACCAACAGGGGCAATGGCCCGGGGCGCAAGTACCCCGCGCTCGCCTTCGACAGCGCGCGAAACCGCACGGTGCTCTTCGGCGGGTGGACCGGCAGCTCGGCGATCAGCACGACCTATGAGTGGGACGGCACGAGCTGGACGACTGCCGCCGCCAGCGGGCCCTCGGCGCGCTACAACTGCGCCGCCGCCTTCGACAGCCGGCGCGGGCGGACCGTGCTGTTGGGGGGCGACATTCCCTCGACCGGCGCGCCGAACAACGACACCTGGGAGTTCTACCTGCGCCCGAGCTGCACGGTCAGCGCCGACTGCCCGGCTGTCGACCAATGCCACACCGCCAGCTGCGTGGGCGGCTTCTGCGTCGATGCGAACAAGCCCAACGGCACGGCCTGCGATGACCAGAACGCCTGCACCCGGCTCGACACCTGCCAGAGCGGCACCTGCGCTGGGCCCGCCGTGACGTGTACTGCCCTCGACGGCTGCCACGCGCCGGGCGTCTGCGACCCCGACGGCGGGGTCTGCTCCAACCCCGACCGCCCCGACAACTGGGCCTGCAACGACTCGCGCAGCTGCACGACCGGTGACCGTTGCGTGGCCGGAGTGTGCACCCCGGTCACGAACACCTGCCAGTGCTCGAGCAACGCCGACTGCGTGGCGTCCGACCAATGCCACGACGCCGGGACCTGCACGGTGAGCACCGGCGTGTGCACCAGCCCGGTTCGACCCAACGGCTCGAGCTGCGACGACGGCAACGGCTGCACGCAGGTGGACGCCTGCCAGGCCGGCACGTGCACGGGAGCCAGCCCCCTCGTGTGCCCAGCACCGGCTGCGTGCCAGCAGGCGGGCGTCTGCCAACCCGACGGCGGGGTCTGCGTCTACGCAGCGGCGATCGACGGCACCACCTGCGACGACGGAGATCTCTGCACCCGCAGTGCGTCCTGCGTCGGCGGGGCCTGCATGGGGACCGACCCCGTCGTCTGCGTGGCCCTCGATGCCTGCCATGACCCAGGCACCTGCGCGCCCACGACGGGAAGTTGCAGCACGCCTCCGAAGGCGGACGACAGCCCGTGCTCCGACGGCAGGGCGTGCACCACGGGAGACCGGTGCCTGGCAGGGCAGTGCGCTCCGGTGGCCGCCACCTGCGCTTGCACGAGCGACGCCGACTGCACCGCGCTCGATCAGTGCCACGCAGCGGGCGTCTGCGACCGGTCGTCGGGGGTCTGCTCCACGCCGGCGAAAGCGGACGGGGCCAGCTGCGACGACGGCGACCCATGCACCGCTGGAGATGCCTGTCAGGCAGGCACGTGCACCCCCGGAGCGCAGGCCTGCGCGGACGCCGGCACGGGCGGGGCCGCCGGCGGAGGGGGGGGCTCCGCGACGGGAGGCGGCGGTGGAAACGCCGTCGGCGGCGGGACCTCCACCGGTGGTGGCCCCACCAGCGGGGGCGGCGGCGGAGGCGATCCGGCCGCGCCGTCGTGCGGCTGCTCCGGCAGCGGGGTGGGAGCCTGGGTGCAGCTGCTCGCCCTGCTCGGGTGGCTCAGCCGCCGGCGAAGGCCAGGCCAGGGTGTTGCTCACGCCCGGTGAGGAAGCGACGCGCGCGCGCCGGCTCCTCGCCGGTGGCGCGCCGTTGCCGTCCACGGGCACAGTCCTGCTGGTACGTGGTCATCACGCAGGCGCCGCCGAAGCACCGCCGTCCGCGCCACTGGCGCGATGCGCGACTGGGCCCCATCGACGGGGGCACCAGCGACATCATGAACGAGATCATCGCCAAGCAGCTCGGGCTGTAGCCGTCAGAGGCCGCTCATCGTCACGCGCCCCGCGCCAGAGAAGCGCAGCGTGCCCGTGGCGAAGTTCTGTTCACCCGCGAGCCGAATCGGCTCGAGCGCGGTGTCGGTGAGGTGAAAGGCCACCTCGGTGCCGTTGATGGAGTCGACGACCAGGTTGCCGCCTGGCGTCGCCTGGTACCAGGTCTTCCTCATCACCGCCGAGCTCTCGCACGCGGGCCACTCAGACACGTGGAAGGTGACGACGCCGTTCCATTCCCGCCCACCGTCGGCGCCGAACGACGTCGCTGCCAGCCCCAGCGGGAAGCTGGCTGGCGTCGGCCTCCCGAGCCCGTTCATCCACACTTCGAGCGCGCGGTCTTGACCGACGACGAAGCACTGCATGATCCAGCTCCCATCGACTCCGGACTGGGCGTCGAAGGCCGCCAGGCACGAGAGCGTTCCTCCGGTGAGCGACGGATCGAGGTTGGCGTCTGCGACGGCGAAGGTCCCCGTGAAGGTGCCGGTGGGTGTCTCCCGACTGAAACGCACCCGGCCGCCGTCACACGAGGGCGTGGGGCCGGCGTCATTTCCCCCGACGCTCGTCCCGGCATCGCGCCCGCCGTCAGCCGTGGGGTTCGTTCCCGTTCCGCAAGCGGTCAGGAGCAACCCTGATGTGGCCAGCGACACCGCCACGAACGACAGGAGTTTCAAACCGGGGTCCTCACGCGCGGCGAGCGTAGCCGAGTGCGGCAGCGGCGAGGGAGGAGGCTGGCGGGAAGGAGGAGCGACGGTGGCCTGGGGGGCCTACGCGCGCGCGTTCACGGCGCGATCGGGCGGAGGCTCGCTGATGGGGTCAACCCCCGCATGCCCGGAGAGGTTGACGGAGTCGAACCAGGCTCTCGCGCGTGCTCGTCGCGAGCGAGCCCCTCGGCGCGGGCGAGCTGT